>NZ_WJZD01000008.1:0-182345 GCF_021609665.1 Pseudomonas sp. PA-1-3F
GGGCTGCGTAGCGGCCCCAAAAAAATGGGAGCGCTGCGCACTCCAGCGGGAGCAAGCTCCCTCGCCACAGGTGCGTCGCTTATACAGCACGAGGTTAGCCGCGCTTGTAGGCAATTTCCTTGGTGCCACCTTCGCAGGTGCCAACTACTTTCTGGTCACTTGGCGTAGCACCTTTGTCCACCACTTCCAGCGAATACCCCGAAGCACCCTTGGCGTCGATTTTCGCTGCGATTTCGCTTTTCAGCTCTTCACAAGGCTTGCCCGCCGCCATAGCGGTACCCGCAATGCTCAACAACCCTACCGCTAACAGAAACTTCTTCATCCGTTACTTTCCTTGCGCTGATCAAAAAGAGCGTGCCGACGCTCATCGCGTCGGCACCCGTTGTTTGTAGCGCAGGTTATGGCAATCGGCCAGCGGGCAAAGTTCAACTCTGCCGATCAACTACTGGCAATGCGGAATCCCACTTTGAGCGTGACCTGGAAGTGCGCAGCCTTGCCATCTTTGATGTGACCACGGGTTTCGGTCACCTCAAACCACTCCAGATGCTTGATGCTTTTGTTGGCTTCAGCCAGGGCATTGTTGATCGCGTCTTCGATGCTGGTGGTGGAAGAGCCAACCAGTTCGACTTTCTTGTACGTGTGATGATCACTCATGGCGTTTCTCCTTTAGGTCGTCAATCAAGACTAGCAGCGAATGTGCGTACTGCTTCAGGCGACCGTTGGGAGGCGAAAGTTCAGAATTACTGCACTTTCTGAAAGCGGCGCAGTCGGTATCTACACACGCCACTCAATCACTTCAGGAGATGTCCACATGGCCAACACTTCTTTACGCAAAGCGTCGCTGGAAAGCATGGAAGCCGAGATTTCGAGCCTGCTCAAATCGCTGGAGAGCCTCAAAGACGACGCGTCCGATGAGTCGCGCAAAACGCTGAAGGCCTTGAAAAGCAATGCCGAGAACGCCCTCAAGCACTCTCGCCACCTGATCAGCGACGCCTACGAAGAAAGCAAAGTCAAAATCCGCGAAACCAGCGCTGCCACCCGTGACTACGCACAAGAGCACCCCTGGACGACCGCCGGTGTCGCCGTTGGCGCGCTGGGCCTGCTGGCGGCTTATCTGCTGTGCAAACGCGGTGACTGATTGACCGGTTACATCGGTTGACGCAACAGCTCAGCCTTGAGCCATTGCGCCAACTGCCCGGCGCGCCCGTCTGCGGCGCGCTTGGGTAGCCACAACGCCAGGTGCGCCGGGGTTTCACTGAACCCCCAAGGCGCCACCAGGCGACCCGCTCGCAGGTCCTCTGCCACCAGCGGTTCTGGCGCAATTGCCACTCCCAAGCCGGCAACCGCCGCTTCCAGCAGATAATACAAATGCTCAAACCCCTGGCCGAGTTTCAGCGCGCCGGGCTCTAGGCCGTGTTGCCGTGCCCAACTGGGCCAGGCTTGCGGCCTTGAGGTGGTGTGAAGCAAGGGTTGCTCCAGCAGATCCGACGCTGGGGCCTGACGCAGTTGTTCAAAACCGGCGAAGCGGGGGCTCAAGACCGGGCCGATGCGCTCGCTGGCCAGCTCATACACCTGCATATCCGCCGGCCACGGCGGCTCAGCGAATACCAGCAAGGCATCCAGCCCCGGGCGGCGCGGGTCCAGATCGCCTTCGCCCGCCGACAGGTGCAAGCGTAAATCCGGCAAGTCAGCATTCAACCGCCCCAGCCGAGGGATAAACCAACGCGCCAGCAAACTGCCTGAACAACCAAGAACGAAGGGCGCGTCAGCGCCGCGTTGGGTGAGTTCGGCGCACACGTCGCGCAAACGCTCGAAAGCCTCGCTGCTGGCATCTCGTAGCCTGACGCCAGCATCTGTGAGTTTAAGGCCGCGCCCATCCTTGATGAACAGGCTCACGCCCAAGTGCTCCTCCAGCACTTTCAACTGGCGGCTGACCGCACCATGGGTCACGTGCAATAGCTCCGCAGCCTGGCTGACGCTGTTAAGGCGAGCGGTGGCTTCAAAAGCGCGCAGGGCGTTGAGGGGAGGAAGGTCGCGGCTCATCTGTGAGTTTTCCTGACAGGTTGCGGCGATCTTATCGGTTTTCAGGTCAGAGCGTCACGAGTAGAGTGACCGTCATTGCCTTTAAACACATTTTTCCTGGAGCGTCCCATGACTCAGTCCCAGACCGATCTACGCAACGGCCCTGACGCCAACGGCCTGTTTGGTGCGTTCGGCGGCCGCTACGTCGCTGAAACCCTGATGCCGTTGATTCTCGACCTGGCCCGTGAATACGAAGCGGCGAAGGTAGATCCGGCGTTTAATGAAGAATTGGCCTACTTTCAGCGCGATTATGTCGGGCGCCCAAGCCCGCTGTATTTTGCCGAACGCCTGACCGAGTTCTGCGGCGGCGCCAAGATCTACCTCAAGCGCGAAGAGCTCAACCACACCGGCGCGCACAAGATCAACAACTGCATCGGCCAGATCCTGCTGGCCCGGCGCATGGGCAAGAAACGCATCATCGCCGAGACCGGCGCCGGCATGCACGGCGTGGCCACCGCAACCGTGGCAGCGCGCTTTGGCCTGCAATGCGTGATCTACATGGGCACCACCGACATCGAGCGCCAGCAGGCCAACGTGTTCCGCATGAAGCTGCTGGGCGCCGAGGTCATCCCCGTGGTCGCCGGCACCGGCACCCTCAAAGACGCCATGAACGAAGCCCTGCGCGACTGGGTAACCAATGTCGACAGCACCTTCTACCTGATCGGTACCGTGGCCGGGCCACACCCATACCCGGCGATGGTGCGCGACTTCCAGGCCGTGATCGGCAAGGAGACCCGCACCCAGTTGCAAGCCCAGGAAGGCCGCCTGCCGGACAGCCTGGTGGCGTGCATCGGCGGCGGTTCCAACGCCATGGGCCTGTTCCACCCATTCCTGGATGACACCAGCGTCGAGATCATCGGTGTTGAAGCCGCAGGCCATGGCATCGAAACCGGCAAGCACGCTGCCAGCCTCAACGGCGGCGTACCGGGCGTGCTGCACGGCAACCGCACCTTCCTGCTGCAGGACGACGACGGCCAGATCATCGACGCCCACTCGATTTCCGCAGGCCTGGACTACCCCGGAATCGGCCCGGAACACGCCTGGTTGCATGACATCGGCCGCGTCCAGTACACCTCGGTAACGGACGACGAAGCCCTGCAAGCCTTCCACAAATGCTGCCGCCTAGAAGGGATCATTCCGGCACTGGAAAGCGCCCACGCCCTGGCTGAAGTATTCAAGCGCGCGCCAAACTTGCCCAAAGATCACCTGATGGTGGTCAACCTCTCGGGCCGTGGCGACAAAGACATGCAGACCGTGATGCACCATATGGAACAGTCCAAGCAGGAGAAACACTGATGAGCCGCCTGCAAACCCGCTTTGCGCAACTTAAAGAACAAAATCGCGCCGCCCTGGTGACCTTCGTCACCGCTGGCGACCCCGGCTATAACACCTCGCTGGCGATCCTCAAGGGCTTGCCGGCCGCCGGCGCCGATGTGATCGAGCTGGGCATGCCCTTCACCGACCCGATGGCCGATGGCCCGGCCATCCAGCTGGCCAATATCCGCGCACTGGGCGCCAAGCAGAACTTGTTGAAAACCCTGCAGATGGTTCGCGAGTTCCGCCAGGACAACGACGACACGCCGCTGGTGTTGATGGGCTATTTCAACCCGATCCACAAATACGGCGTGTCGCAGTTCATTGCCGATGCCAAGGCAGCTGGCGTCGACGGCCTGATCGTGGTGGACATGCCCCCCGAGCATAACGGCGAGCTGTGCGACCCGGCCCAGGCCGCAGGTATCGACTTTATCCGCCTGACCACGCCGACTACCGATGACGTGCGCCTGCCTACTGTGCTCAATGGCAGCTCCGGGTTTGTGTATTACGTGTCGGTCGCCGGTGTCACCGGGGCGGGTGCCGCCACCCTGGAACACGTCGAAGAAGCCGTGGCCCGTCTGCGCCGCCATACCGACCTGCCGATCAGCATCGGCTTTGGTATCCGCACACCCGACCAGGCAGCGGCCATCGCACGCTTGGCGGACGGGGTGGTAGTGGGTTCGGCGCTGATCGATCATATCGCCACGGCCAAGAACGACCAGCAAGCCATTGATGGCGTGCTGACCCTGTGCGCAGCGCTGTCGGAAGGTGTGCGCAACGCACGCAAGTAAGTTGCACGGCGCGACGACCGCAGCTTATACGCTAGGCTTCAAAGGAGGTGGGCATGTCGCCCACCTCCTTTTTTAATGCACTTCGTGCCCTTTGCCGTCTAACCACCTTCGCAAGCCCCGCAGTCCTTGCCCCTCGGTCGTTAAGTTAGCCGCATCAGAAGTCATTCTTGGCTCTTAGGAGTACATCATGGCATTTGATCTCGTCACCGTTTCAGACCGTCGTCACTCAACCCTGCAAAAGGGTTTCAATCTGCGCTGGCCCTTTGGCAATGTGCAGGGCCAGTCTTCGCCCAATGGCGCCAACCTGATTTACCTTTGCCGCAGCCCGCAAGACATCATGGACGCCGCCGCCCAGGCCTTGGCCCTGCCCAATGGACGCATCACCGTACGCAGCGGCGGTCATTGCTACGAAGGGTTTGTCGCTAACAAGATGCCAGACAGCCCGAATGAGGTGCTGTCGATCCTGGATATCAGCGCGCTGAACCGAGTGATCTACGATGCCAGCGGCCAGATCGGTTCCGAGCTGCGCCCCACGCAGCCCTTTCGCTACCGCTTTCGCCTGGAGGCCGGCGGCCAGAACTGGGACGCCTATGGCGCTTTGTACAAGCTGGCGAACAAAACCTTGCCCGGCGGCTCATGCTATAGCGTGGGCCTGGGCGGACACATTTGCGGTGGCGGCTATGGGCTGCTGTCGCGCAAGTATGGACTGGTGTGTGACTGGCTCAGCGGGGTCGATATCCTGGTGCCTGACAGCCAAGGCAAAGGGCTAGAACCGCGCCATGTCAGCAGGGACAGCACCCAACAGGACGAATTGGACCTGTTCGCCGCGTGCTGCGGTGCGGGGGGTGGTCAATTCGGCATTATCACCAGCTATTACTTCAAGGACCTGCCACCGGCCCCCAAAGAAGTACTGTGGCTGGTGTTGGAATGGGATTGGTCAGCACTGACCCAGGATGCACTTAACAATCTGCTGGTGGCTTACCAGAGATGGTTCGCCAGTCATCAGAGCAACCCGGACACCTGGGGCCTGGCGACCAAACTGGAAATGCGCCACGAGCACACAGGCAATATCACCTTGGGTATCCATTATGTGGACAAGGAGGGTGAGCTGAACGACCGTGCGCCCTTCGATGATTTTGTCGACAAGATGCTCACGGCCGTCGGCTTACCTGCCACCGAGTCGCTGGTGCCGTTTCATGTGGTCCATTTGCCGCCCGGCACAGCCGGCGGGCGCCCCATCGACTCAGTCTCATCCGCCCAGGCTGCGGCGCGGCGCCTGGACTGGCTGGTGTGCCAGCAAACATTGAATGGTTCGGGAGACAATCAGCGTGGGCGCTATAAATCGGCCTATCAGAAAGGTGAGTTCAGCCCCCAAGTGCTACAGGCCATCTGGACTACCCTGACCTGGCCGGACCCTGACAACCACCTGACACAAAGCCTGATCCAGATTCAGTCCTTCGGCGGCCAGATCAACGCCGCCAGCGCGCCCGTGCGCAAGGAGTCGTCGGCCGCCCAGCGTTCGTCCTTCCTCAAGTGGCAACCCCAGTGTTACTGGCACGACGACAGCGCGGCCGCGGATCAAGCCCATGCCGACTGGATCCGAGGGCTGTACGTCAATGCGTTTGCCGATGCGCAAGGCGTACCGCTCAACAATGCGTTCGAAGGCTGCTACATCAATTACCCCGACCTCGACATGACCTACACAGGCGGTAATCCGGCCAACGGCAAAAACCCCCAGTGGTACAAAATCTTCTTTCCCGATCTGATGATCGAAAGCCGCTTGCGCCGTACCAAGCAGCGCTGGGACCCGCACAATATATTTCGCAACGAGATGTCGGTGCCGTAGAACGAAAAAAGGGCGACCCGAAGGTCGCCCTTTTTACAGCTCGATCCGCTCGACTTTGCCGACCAGCAATATGTAGGAAAGCGCGCCGAGCAGCGCCAGGACCGCAATGTAGGTAATGGCCGGCGCAAATGACGAGCCACTGGCCAGAAAGCCAATCACGATGGGCGTGGCAATTGCCGCCAGGTTGCCGATGAAGTTGAACACCCCGCCGGTCAGCCCCAACAGACGGGCAGGCGCCAAGGTCGACACCAGCGACCAGGTGATCGACGCCAGGCCATTGCCGAAAAACGCCACCGCCAGAAACGCGATGACCCACCCCGTCGAGTCCACATAGTTGGCCCCGATGATCGCCGTGGAAATCAGCAGCCCACTGATGATCGGCAACTTGCGCGCAAAGCCCACCGATGCCCCACGGCGAATCAGCCAATCGGAAAACACCCCAGAACACAGCACGCCCACAAACGCGGCCAGGAACGGCAAGGAGGCCAGCAAGCCAGACTGGATAAAGTCCATGCCGCGATATTTCACCAGGTACGTCGGGAACCAGGTCAGGAAGAACCACAGCGTGGAGTTCAGGCAAAACTGGCCCAGGTAGATGCCCCACAGCTTGCGTTTGCTCAGCACGATGCCGAGGTCGGTCCAGCTGAAGGGTGCCTTGACGGTTTTAGCCTGCATGTCCACCAGCCCGCCACCGTCGCGGATCAGTTGGATTTCGGCTTCGTTGGCGCCTTTGAAATCTTTGGGCTCGCGGTACACCGCGTACCAGATCGCGGCCCACAGGATGCCGACGCCCCCGGTCACCACAAACACCATGTGCCAGCCGTACTGGTGCTGCAGCCACGCCAGCACCGGGGTGAGGAACGCCAGGCCGACGAATTGCCCGGAGGTATAGACGCCGATAGCCGTGGCGCGCTCGCGCTCGGGAAACCAGGTGGTGACCACACGGCTGTTGATGGGATAGGCCGGCGCCTCCAACGCGCCCACGGCCATGCGCAGCACGAACAGCGCGATAAAGCTGGCGGCGAAACCGAGCATCACGGTGGCAATCGACCACAGCAGCAGGGCGGCCGTGTAGAGAATGCGCGGCGGCACCCGGTCTACCAGCCAGCCACCCGGGATTTGCATGGCGGCGTAGGTCCAGCCGAAGGCAGAAAAAATCAGCCCGACTTGCACCGGATCGATCCCCAGCTCGCTGGTCAGCGCGGGCGCAGCAATCGACAGGTTGCTACGGTCGAGGTAGTTGATGACCACGGTGATGAACAGCAGCACCATGATGAAAAAGCGCTTTCTGCTAGGCGTGACTAAAGAAGCCTGCCCGGTGAGGGATTCAGGGTGCATGGGGGTGCCTCTTTTTATATTTGTTGAGGAAGGAACGCGCTCAATGTGGGAACTGGCTTGCCTGCGATGGCGGCATGAATGGCACCACTGCAGTGACTGACCCACCGCCATCGCAGGCAAGCCAGCTCCCACATTTTTTAGCGCGTTTCAATCAGGTGGAAATCACCACTCGGCAAAACTGCCATCGGCATGGCGCCAGATCGGATTGCGCCAGCGATGGCCGATGGCCGCGCGCTCAACCACATACTCCTCGTTGATCTCAATGCCCAGACCTGGGCCGTTGGGGATCTTCACAAAGCCCTGGTCATAGTCGAATACGCCTGGATCACGCACATAGTCGAGCAGATCGTTGCTTTCGTTGTAATGAATACCCAGGCTTTGCTCCTGGATAAACGCGTTGTAGCAAACCGCATCCAGCTGCAGGCATGCAGCCAAGGCAATCGGGCCCAGCGGACAGTGCAGGGCCAGGGCCACGTCGTAGGCTTCTGCCATGTTGGCGATCTTGCGGGTTTCGGTGATACCACCTGCGTGGGAGGCGTCCGGCTGGATAATGTCGACGTAGCCTTCGCTGAGCACCCGCTTGAAATCCCAGCGCGAGAACAGGCGCTCACCCAAGGCGATCGGCGTACTGGTCAGCGGGGCCAGTTCTTTCAGCGCCTCGTAGTTTTCGCTGAGCACCGGCTCTTCAATGAACATCAGTTTGTACGGGTCGAGCTCTTTCATCAGCACCTTGGCCATCGGCTTGTGCACGCGGCCATGGAAGTCGACGCCAATACCCACGTTAGGGCCGACCGCATCGCGCACAGCAGCGACATTGGCCAGGGCCAGGTCGACTTTTTCGAAGCTGTCGACAAACTGCAATTCTTCGGTGCCATTCATTTTCACGGCTGTGAAGCCACGGGCCACCGCCTCTTTGGCGGCACGGGCAGTGTCGGCGGGGCGGTCACCGCCGATCCATGAGTACACGCGGATTTTGTCACGCACCTGTCCGCCCAGCAGATCGCTGACCGACACACCGAGGGCCTTGCCCTTGATGTCCCACAACGCCTGGTCGATGCCGGCGAGGGCGCTCATGTGTACCGCGCCGCCTCGGTAGAAGCCGCCGCGATAGAGCACGGTCCAGATATCTTCGATATTGCGAGGGTCTTTGCCGATCAGGTAGTCGGACAGTTCTTCGACGGCGGCGGCCACCGTGTGAGCGCGGCCCTCGACCACAGGCTCACCCCAGCCGGTCACACCCTGGTCGGTTTCGACCTTGAGGAAGCACCAGCGCGGCGGAACGATAAAGGTCGTCAGTTTGGTGATTTTCATCTCTTGTCTCTCTTATAGATGCAGCGCCTGTGGGCGCGGAATATGCTCTCAGCTCAGGGCTTTCCAGGCGGCGACATAAGCCTGGGCACGGCTCGCAACCTGATCCACTGTCATGCCCGGCTTGAACAGCCCGGAACCCAATCCGAAGCCCTTGGCGCCGGCGTCGGTAAACACCTGCATGTTGTCCGGGGTAATGCCGCCCACCGGCAGCAGCAACGTGCCCGCCGGCAATACCGCCAGCCATGCCTTGATCACTGAAGGGCCCATCTGCTCGGCCGGGAACAGCTTCAACACATCGGCGCCTTCGGCCAGTGCGGCAAAGGCTTCGGTAGGCGTGGCTACCCCAGGCGACAAGTACAGGCCCGCCGCTTTGGCGGCACGCAGCACCTTGGCATCGCTGTGGGGCATGACGATCACCTGGCCTCCGGCCGCCTTGACCTGTTCGACCTGCTCAGGCGTCAACACCGTGCCGGCACCGATCAGGCAATCGGCGGGCAAGCTGTCGCGCAGGGTGCGAATGCTGGCGTAAGGGTCTGGCGAGTTGAGCGGCACTTCGATCACGCGAAAACCCGCGTCGTACAGCACCTGGCCGACCGCCTGGGCTTCGTCGGGGCGTAGGCCGCGCAGGATGGCGATCAAACCGTTTTGTGCGAGTGCTTGCTTGAGCATGTCAGGCCTCCAGTACAGGTCGAATGAGCCCGGCGGCTTGCGCCAGTTGCCACAGGCCACGCTCGGTGGCTTCTTGCGCCAGGCTGACGTGGGCAAATCCGCAAAGGGCGAGGGCGCGTTGATAGCGGGCGCAAAGTGCAGCAGCGCCGACCAGGATGATCGGCTGATGTTTGGCCGAATCTGGCAAGCCGGCGAGCTCATGTCCGATGAGCAGGCCAGACAGGTAATCGGGTTGCTGGTCGGGCGCCAGCTGCGCGGTGAGCCCAAGGGTACGGGCACTGAACAGGGTCGAAAGCACGCCACGCTGGCCATCGTTGGACAGCGCTACGCGCACGCCTTGATCAAACGCCTCGGCCTGGAACTGCTCGCTCGCTTGTTGGGTACGCCCCAGGATGCTGTGCTTGCTCAACACCGCAAACACTTCGCCAGTCATGAAGGTATCGAAATGGGTAATGCGGCCTTCCACCACCTCGACCCACTTGGAATGGCTGCCGGGCAGGCCGATCAACACCTGGGGCCCAAGGCCTTGCAGTACGCCGAGCACTTGGGTTTCTTCGCCACGCATGACATTAGGCAGACCCACTTGCTCGATCACCCCCGGCACGATATGCACCTGCACCCCACGCAGGCTGCGTATGCCATGCAACGCCTGGCCGAGACTGGCGACATCCACCGGCGTGCTGCGATAGGCCGCCTCGCTCCAACCCTGTGCGCTGCCGACCATGCCGCAAGCGATCACCGGTAGCCCGGGCTGGGCATCAAGCCAATCGCCACAGGCGCTATCGAACGCCAGTTCAAAGCCGTCAGTGCATAGCACACCGGCTATTTCCCGGGGCTCTGTGGGCAAATGCATGATGCCCCAGGCTTGCGAGCGCTGTTCCAGCACAACGCCCGCGGGGCCGAGTTTGTAAGCACGAAGGGAGCTGGTCCCCCAATCGAGCGCGATCAATTGCGCCTGCATCGCTTCACCTGAAATGAGTGGGTGCTGAAAAAAGCAGATGGGCGAATATAAACCTAGGGAGCGGAATATCTCAATATATAAATATCAATCCCATATAATGATACAAGACAAGATAAATCCTACAAACATTCTTGTTTTTACTTAGGGAAGGCTGCGGATTTATCGGGTAAGGAAGGTTAAAAAATCGACAAGTCCAGCTCGCGCATCGCGCCCATCCAGATGGCGTAATCGGTGTGGTCCTTGAGGTCGTCACCGGTTTCAGGGTGCAGGAACACCACCAGACCATTGCGATGCAGCGCCAGCCACGGCAACACCACACCGATATATTCCGGCTCGAACGCCAGCTGGCAACTCCAATCCGGGTGCGGGCCCACGGGCCGCTCGTGCACACGGCCCATGCGCAGCGGGAACAACTTGGCGGCGTCCTCACAGAGCGTGCGCGCCTGCTCAATCGTGCTGGCGTCGAAGTAGATATGGGCGTGGTAGCCCTTGATACGTTGCATGACTGACTCCGGTTCCACTGTGGGCCGATCCTAGACCGCAATCGACGGCAGGGCCAGCCCGGTCAACGAGTGCGCACTGTTGGCCTGTTCCGCCACAAGCCACTCGACAAAGCGGTCCACCAACTGTCCGCGGCGTTTGCGCTGGGGTTGCACCACGTAATAGCCCAAGCGCGAGATCACCGTGGAGCTGATCGGCCGGCACAGCCAATTCTGCTCTAGCAGGTTATCCACCAGGTGGCGCCAGCCGATGGCGACGCCCTGGCCGGCAATCGCGGCCTGGATCAGCAAGGTGTAGTTGTCGAAGCGCAATTGCCCCGGGGTCGGCGCAGCCGTGATACCCAGTTCGCGGAACACGCCGTTCCAGTCAAACCACTGGCTGTTGTTTTCCTGGCGCAGGTGCAGCAACGGGCAGTCTTGCAAGGTCTGCACCGTCAGGGGCGCGACCTGCTCCTTGAGCCACTGTGGGCTGCACACCGGGAACACTTCCTCATTGAACAACCACAGGCTCTCGCCCTGCTTGAAACGGCCATCGCCGAACAGCACCGCCACATCAATATCGCTGCGCAGGGTGGCCGGGTTGCGCTCACTGGTGACCAGGCTGACATCCACCTGCGGGTTGGCCTGGTGAAAACGATGCAGGCGTGGCATCAGCCAATAGGCGGCGAAGGCAAAGTCGGTGGCGACTTGCAGCACTTCATGCTGGCTTTGTTGAGTGATGGCGCCGAGCCCCTGGTTGATGTTCTGCAGGCCGCCTTGCACATGCTCGAACAGCAGGGCACCGGCGTCAGTCAGTTCGATGCCGCGGTAAATGCGATCAAACAGGCGGATCGCCAGTTGCTCTTCAAGGCGTTTGATTTGCTGGCTGACCGCCGGTTGGGTGGTGCCCAGCTCCATCGCGGCCGCGGTGAAACTGCGATGACGCGCCGCTGCCTCAAAGGCGCGCAGCAAATCGAGAGAGAGGTCACCCAGCGCTTCATACATAAGCTCAACTTATCCTAGTCATTGCTGCTCATGGGCTTTACCCCATAATTCATGGGCCGCATGCTCATTGGCATAAATACTGCCTATGGAATGCCGAGAAACCATGAAGCGCAAGAACATTCTTTTCATCATGGCCGATCAGATGGCCGCGCCGATGCTGCCGTTCTACGGGCCTTCCCCGATCAAGCTGCCCAACCTCAGCCGCCTGGCGGCACAAGGCGTGGTGTTCGACGCAGCCTATTGCAACAGCCCGCTGTGCGCACCGTCGCGCTTCACCTTGGTCAGCGGCCAGTTGCCGAGCAAGATCGGCGCCTACGACAACGCCGCCGATTTCCCCGCCGATGTGCCGACCTATGCCCACTACTTGCGCCGCCAGGGCTACCGCACCGCACTGTCGGGCAAGATGCACTTCTGCGGCCCCGACCAGTTACACGGCTATGAGGAGCGCCTGACCAGCGACATCTATCCCGCCGACTACGGCTGGGCAGTGAACTGGGATGAGCCAGACGTACGACCTACCTGGTATCACAACATGTCCTCGGTGCTGCAAGCCGGACCGTGCGTGCGCACCAACCAGCTGGATTTCGACGAAGAGGTGGTGTTCAAGGCCCAGCAATATCTGTTCGACCATATCCGTGAGGAAGGTGACCAGCCATTTTGCCTGACGGTGTCGATGACCCATCCCCACGACCCTTACACCATTCCCAAGCCGTTCTGGGACTTGTACGCAGACACCGACATCCCAATGCCCGCGACGCCGCCCCAGGCCGACCTCGACCCGCATTCCCAGCGGCTGCTCAAGGTTTATGACTTGTGGGACAAACCGCTGCCTGTGGATAAGATCCGCGACGCGCGCCGCGCCTACTTCGGTGCCTGCAGCTACATCGACAGCAACGTCGGCAAGCTGCTGCAGACCCTGGAAGACACCGGCCTGGCCGACGACACCCTGATCATTTTCTCTGGCGACCACGGCGACATGCTTGGCGAGCGCGGCCTCTGGTACAAAATGCACTGGTTTGAAATGGCCGCCCGCGTGCCGCTGCTGATCAGTGCGCCGGGGCAGTTCGCCGCTGGCCGCGTCACCCAGGCCGTGTCGACCGCCGACTTGTTGCCGACCCTGGTGGAATTGGCCGGCGGGGAACTGGACCCGCACTTGCCGCTGGACGGCCGCTCACTGGTCCCGCACTTGCAGGGGCAGGGCGGGCATGACGAAGTGTTTGGCGAATACATGGCCGAAGGCACCGTCAGCCCATTGATGATGATTCGCCGGGGCGCCTACAAATTCATCTACAGCGAGGACGATCCTTGCCTATTGTTCGATGTGCACAACGACCCGAGCGAGCAGGAAAACCTCAGCCAGTCAGCTGAACATCGGCCATTGTTCGAGGCGTTCTTGCGTGAAGCGCGGGCTAAATGGGACATCCCGGCGATCCATCAACAGGTGCTCGCCAGCCAACGCCGTCGCCGACTGGTGTTTGAAGCGCTAACCCATGGCAAGCTCAAGAGCTGGGATCACCAGCCACTGGTAGACGCCAGTCAGCAGTACATGCGCAACCATATCGACCTTGATGACCTGGAGCGCAAAGCACGTTTTCCACAACCCTGCCAAAACCAATAAGTAGACAGAGGGAAGGCCATGCAAAAGTTGAACGTGGTACTGAGTTTGGTGATGCTCAGCAGCGCCCAGGTGTACGCAGACACGCGCTGCGAAACGGTAAAGATGGCCGACCCAGGCTGGAGCGATATTGCCGCCACCAACGCTATCACCAGTTTCTTGCTGACGGGCATGGGCTATCAACCCAAGGTCGACACCTTGGCGGTGCCGATTACCTTCGGCGGGCTCAAGGACGGCCAGGTGGATGTCTTCCTCGGCAACTGGATGCCGGCGCAGCAAGGCTTCTACGACAAGTTCGTGGCCAACGGCGATGTGGTGCAACTGGCGAAGAACCTGGAGGGCACCGAGTTCACCCTCGCCGTGCCGGACTATGTGTGGGACGCCGGGGTGCATGACTTTGCCGACCTGAATAAATTTGCCGACAAGTTCGACAAGAAGATCTACGGCATTGGCTCCGGCGCGCCAGCCAATATCTCGCTGCAGGAGATCATCAAGAAGAATGATTTCGACCTTGGGCAGTGGAAGCTGATCGAGTCCAGCGAACAGGCGATGCTCGCAGAGGTCTCGCGAGCGGTGAAAAAACAGCGTTTTATCACCTTTCTCGGCTGGACCCCGCACCCGATGAATGTGCAACTGAAAATGCGCTACCTCAAGGGCGGCGAGCAGTACTTTGGTGCCACCGGCAGCGTCTATACCTTGACTCGCAAGGGTTACGCACAAGCGTGCCCCAATGTCGGCAAACTGCTGACCAACCTGAGTTTTACCCAGGCCATGGAGAACAGCATCATGGCTGACGTGGCCAACAACAAGGTCAGCAATGCGCAGGCGGCGAAGGCGTGGATCAAGGCCAACCCGGCAGTGTTGGACCAATGGTTGGAGGGCGTGAAAACCCTGGATGGCCAGGAGGCGTTGCCAGCGGTAAAAGCCAAACTCTGACGTTAAAATCGGACGCAGAGCGTCCCGAGCAGCATTCCCACGCAGAGCGTGGGAACGATCCCTCTGACGCTTGCCGGCGACCCTGTGGGAGCTGGCTTGCCTGCGATAGCATCACCCCGGTATGCCTGTCACACCGAGGCGCCAGCATCGCAGGCAAGCCAGCTCCCACAAGTACCCATGCATTGATACTCTTGCCAAAACCCTTTACCCGAGCCTGCGATGCCCCGGCCCAACCGCCATACACTTTTGCCCTTCCTGCGCTGGCTGCCGCGCCAAACCCGCGCCAGCGTCGGCCGGGATGCCATCGTCGGCCTCAGCGGCGCGGTGCTTGCGCTGCCGCAGTCGATTGCCTACGCACTGATCGCCGGTCTCCCACCCGAATATGGGCTCTACGCAGCCATCATCCCGGTATTGATCGCCTGCCTCTGGGGCTCGTCCTGGCACCTGATCTGCGGGCCCACGGCCGCCATCTCCATCGTGCTTTACGCCAGCATCAGCCCACTGGCCGTGCCAGGCTCCCAGGACTACATCACCCTCATCCTGTTGCTGACCTTCCTCGCCGGGGTATTCCAGTGGTTGCTCGGCCTGCTGCGCTTCGGCGCGTTGGTGAACTTTGTCTCCCATTCGGTGGTGCTGGGTTTCACCCTGGGTGCCGCCGTAGTGATCGCCTTGGGGCAACTGCCCAACCTGCTCGGCTTGGATTTACCGAGCCAGGCCACGGCTATCAATGGCCTGCTGGCGTTGATCGACCATCGTGGCGAGTGGGACCACGCGTCCCTGGCCCTGGGGCTGGGTACGTTGCTGACAGGTATGCTGCTCAAGTACCTGGTGCCACGCTGGCCGACACTGTTGATCGCCTTGGTGTCGGGCAGCGTGGCGGCATGGCTGTGGCCGGCGATGTTCGGGCATGTGGCACGGGTCAGTTCGTTTATTGGCAAACTACCGCCGTTCAGCCCGTTGCCAATGGATCTGGATCTGGTGCTGCGCCTGCTGCCCAGTGCCGTGGCGGTGGGAATGCTGGGGTTGGTAACCAGCCTGTCGATTGCCCGTTCGCTGTCCGCCCGCTCGCAACAACTGCTCGACGCCAACCAGGAAGTACGCGCCCAGGGTTTATCCAACATCGTGGGCGGATTTTTTTCCGGCTACCTGTCAGCCGGATCGTTCACCCGCTCGGGCCTCAGTTATGAGGCGGGTGCCTGTTCGCCATTGGCGGGTGTGTTTTCGGCCCTGTGGGTGGCGCTATTCGCGTTATTTGGCGCAGCGTTGATTGCGCATATTCCGATCCCGAGCATGGCGGCGAGTATCCTGCTGATCTGCTGGGGCCTGGTGGACCACCGCGGCATTCGTGCGCTGTTCCGGGTCAGCCGCGCCGAATTTGTGGTGATGAGCCTGACCTGTGTCGCCACCTTGTTGTTGGAGCTGCAAACGGCGATCTATGCCGGGGTACTGGCGTCGCTGTTTTTCTACCTCAAGCGCACCTCGCAGCCACGGGTGCAACACTGGCGCGACGGTGAAGCGGATGTGTTGCGGGTGGGCGGCTCGATCTTCTTTGGCGCCAGCCATTACCTGCAAGTGCGCCTGCAACGTCTGCAGGGTGAGCGGGTGGTGATCGAGGCGCAGCAGATCAACTTTATCGACTATTCCGGGGTGGAGATGCTGCACCAGGAGGCGCGGCGGTTGGCGGGGTTGGGCCGTAGCTTGACGTTGCGTGGGGCCAGGCCGCAGGTGGTCGAGGAACTGATGAAGCTGGAGGGCCCGGATAACTGCCCCCTCCATTTCGAAGATTAAACCCGATCAACTGTGGGAGCTGGCTTGCCTGCGATAGCGGTGGATCAGCGAGCACATGGGTAACTGACCTATTGCTATCGCAGGCAAGCCAGCTCCCACATTAAGTGTGCCCACATCAGCGTGTGGGATCAGGCCAATTGCCGGCGCAGTTCGGCCAGTACGGGCGCCGAATCCGGACGCACACCGCGCCACAGCAAGAAGGCTTCCGCCGCTTGCTCCACCAGCATGCCCAGGCCATCCATCGCCACCGCCGCGCCTTGCTCGCTCGCCCAGCGGCAGAATGCGGTGGGTTCCTTGGCGTACATCATGTCGTAGCAGAAGGTCTTGCCCGGCTCGATCAGGCTGCCGGCAATCGGCGGTACATCACCTGACAGGCTGGCCGACGTGGCATTGATGATCACGTCCACCGGCTCACGCAACCAGTCGAAACCACTGGCAGACACCGGGCCCAGGTCATCGAACAGCTCAGCCAGTCGCTCGGCCTTTTCCACGGTGCGGTTGGCGATGATCAACGACGAGGGTTGCTGCGCCAGCAACGGCTCCAGCGCACCGCGCACCGCGCCACCGGCGCCCAACAACAGGATGCGTTTGCCTAGCAGGCTCAGCCCGGCATTGACCGTCAAGTCGCGCACCAGGCCCGCGCCGTCGGTGTTGTCGCCCAACAATGTACCGTCAGCCAGTTTGCTCAAGGTGTTCACGGCGCCGGCGCGCTGGGCACGTTCGGTCAGGGTATTGGCGAGGCGATAGGCCTCTTCCTTGAACGGCACGGTCACGTTGGCGCCACGGCCCTGTTGGAAAAACTCACGGGCACAGGCGGTGAAGTCCTCCAACGGCGCGAGCTTCGTGCTGTAGTCCAGTTGCTCGTCGGTCTGGGCGGCGAACAGACGATGAATCAGCGGCGACTTGCTATGGCCGATGGGGTTGCCGAACACAACATAACGGTCCATCACACCGCCGCCTTGGGCGCGGCAACGCCGAGCCAGTCACGGTCTTGCAGGAAGTAGTCGGTGAGGCGCGCCTCTTCGCTGCCGGCTTCGGCCTTCCAGTCGTAGCTCCAGCGTACCTGAGGTGGCAGCGACATCAGGATCGACTCCGTACGCCCACCCGATTGCAGGCCGAACAGGGTGCCACGGTCATAGACCAGGTTGAACTCAACGTAGCGGCCCCGGCGGAACTCCTGGAACTGGCGTTGTTGCTCGGTGTACGCCATGGCCTTGCGACGCTGCACAATCGGCAGGTAGGCATCGATGTAGGCATCGCCGATGGCGCGGATGAAGGCGAAGCAGGTGTCAAAGCCCCACTCGTTCAAGTCATCGAAGAACAGACCACCGATGCCACGGGGCTCGTTGCGGTGTTTGATGTGGAAGTAGGTGTCACACCAGGCCTTGTAGCGTGAGTACACGTCCGGGCCAAACGGTGCACAGGCCTGCTCGGCCACGCGGTGCCAGTGAATGCAGTCTTCTTCATTGCCGTAATACGGGGTGAGATCGAAGCCACCACCGAACCACCACACCGGTTCTTCACCTTCCTTTTCAGCGATGAAAAACCGCACATTGGCGTGGGAAGTCGGTACATGCGGGTTATGCGGATGGATCACCAGCGACACACCCAGGGCCTCAAACCCACGGCCCGCCAGTTCAGGGCGATGGGCACTGGCAGACGGTGGCAGACCGCTGCCAAACACGTGGGAAAAGTTGACACCGCCTTTTTCGATCACCGAACCGTTTTCCATCACACGGGTACGACCGCCACCGCCGGCTGGCCGGGTCCAGGCGTCTTCGATAAAGCGAGTGTCCGTCTCGAAGGTTTCCAGGGCGCTGCAAATGCGGTCTTGCAGGTCAAGCAGGTAGGCTTTAACGGCCTCGGTGCGGGTAGTCATGGCATCACCTTGAATCGGGCAAAGCTACGCGAGGCCCATGGGGCGTCGGCGGCAAATGGGCGCACAGGATACCACTGCGCCTAGATGCCACTGCACTTAGGTGCACAGCAGTTGACGAGGATCAAGCTTAGGAGTCCGATAGGGGGCTACGCAGATTCGAACCCAAGGAGAAGTGCAGATGGCCAAACGTATCCAGTTCAGCGCCCATGGCGGCCCCGAAGTACTTGAATATGTGGACTACACGCCAGCGGAGCCTGGCCCACAGCAGGTTCGGGTGCGCAACGAGGCCATCGGCCTGAACTTCATCGACACCTACTTCCGCAGTGGCCTCTACGCGCCGCCCGCGCTGCCATCGGGCCTGGGTGCGGAAGGCGCTGGCGTGGTGGACGCGGTGGGCAGTGAAGTCAGCCAATTCAAAGTTGGCGACCGCGTGGCCTACGGCAGCGGCCCGCTGGGTGCCTACAGCGAGCTGCATGTGTTGCCTGCGGCCAACCTGGTGCACCTGCCGGATGAGATCAGCTTCGAACAGGCCGCCGGTGCCATGCTCAAAGGCCTGACCGTGCAATACCTGTTGCGCCAGACCTATGAGCTCAAAGGCGGTGAAACCATTTTGTTCCACGCCGCTGCGGGTGGCGTGGGTTCCCTGGCCTGCCAATGGGCCAAGGCCCTGGGGGTGAAGTTGATCGGCACGGTCAGCTCCCCGGAAAAAGCCGCCCTGGCCAAATCGCTAGGCGCTTGGGAAACCATCGACTACAGCAAGGAAGATGTCGCACAACGCGTACTGGAATTGACTGACGGCAAGAAGTGCCCGGTGGTGTACGACGGCGTCGGCAAGGACACCTGGCTGACCTCACTGGACAGCGTGGCTCCGCGGGGTTTGGTGGTGAGCTTCGGCAACGCGTCGGGTGCGGTGGATGGGGTGAACCTGGGGATTCTGTCGGCGAAGGGTTCGCTGTACGTCACCCGGCCGACTTTGGCGACCTACGCCAACAGTGCGGCAAACTTGCAGGCGATGGCGGACGATCTGTTTTCGATGATCAAGAGCGGCAAGGTGCGCATTGATATCAACCAGCGCTACCCGCTGGCGGAGGCGGCCAAAGCGCAGACGGAGTTGTCGGCACGGCGCACGACTGGCTCAACCATCCTGCTGCCTTAAGATCGTTCACGCTCTGCATGGGAATGCATACCGTGACGCTCTGCGTCACAAGCGGACGCAGAGCGTCCAATGCGGCGTTCCCACGCAGAGCGTGGGAACGAGCTTCACCTTACGAGGGGCGCACCACATCACCCGTCACCAGGTCCCGAATCAGGCTCGGGTTCTTGCGCCCACCCAGGGCGCCGCCCAACACCAAGTCCACTTGCCCGCGAAAATACTGCTCTACGCGAAGCCGCGTGCGGGCCGCCGGGCGGCCCTGAGGGTTGGCCGAGGTGGAAATCAACGGGCCGACCTGGGCGCACAAATCTCTCACCAACGGATGATCACTGACCCGCAGCGCTACGGTGTCATGCACACCCGTGACCCATTCAGGCAGCAAGTCTTGATGGGGCACCAGCCAGGTATTCGGCCCTGGCCAAGTGCTGGCCATGCGTTCGATCCACGTTTGCGGGAAATCTTCAAACAGAAAGTCGAACTGACGAATATTATCCGCCACCAGGATCAGGCCTTTGTCGACCGAGCGGTTCTTGATCGCCAACAGTCGATCCACTGCTTCTTCGTTCCACGGGTCGCAGCCCAGGCCCCAAACCGCTTCGGTCGGATAGGCGATCACTGCGCCTGCGCGAATTTCCCGTGCGGCTTCCAGCACACGCCACCTGTTGACCATTGTTTACTCTCCGGACTAAAGCTCTGGGCAGTTTACCGATCTTCGTTACAAAACCTAGCGCCAAAAACGGGCCACTACAAAAGCGGGCACCGCGCCAGCCAGCGCCCGCTTTCGCAAATCACCTGGCCCTCCAACTCCAGTTCCGTCAGGGTGGCCAGTACTTGGGACAACGGCCGACCGCTGGCAATCGCCAAGGCTTCGCTGGTATGCGGTGCCGCATGCAGCAGCGCTACCAGCGGATGGATCACGGGCACCGGCGCAGCATGGGACAACCGCTGCCAACCGCGCAGGCTTTCAAGAATGTGCTCGATGGTTTCCACAAGCACCGCGCCATCACGGATCAGTTGATGACAGCCCTTGGCGGCGGGGTGGTGGATGGAACCCGGAATCGCGTACACCTCGCGCCCTTGCTCCGCCGCCAGGCGTGCGGTGATCAGCGAGCCGCTGGCCATACTGGCCTCCACCACCAGCACGCCTAACGACAGCCCGCTGATAATCCGGTTGCGCCTTGGGAAATTACCGGCCTGGGGCGCTGCATCCAGCGGAAACTCGGAAACCACGGCGCTGCCTTGGGCAATCATCGCGGCGGCGAGCCTGCGATGGCGCTGTGGATAAAAATTTTCCAGGCCCGTGCCGAGCACGCCTATGGTATGGCCGCCTACGTCCAATGCCGCCTGGTGCGCCGCGCCGTCAATGCCCACCGCCAGCCCACTGGTGATGACAAAACCGGCGCTCGCCAGGCTACGGGAAAAGGCCGCTGCCGTGTCCATGCCCGGGCGAGAGGCACGCCGACTTCCCACCATGGCCAACTGTGGTTTTTCCAGAATACCGGGGTCGCCCGCCACGAATAACAACGGCGGCGCATCGTCGATCTGCGCGAGCAACGCCGGGTAATCAGGTTGGTCCCACATCAGCAAATGCTGGGCCGGGCGCCCCAGCCAGGCCAACGCTTCACTGGCACCGTCACGGACTTTGGGGCTACGTCGGGCCTCGGCACTGACGGCGGGCAAACCGAGGGAATGCCAGGCGCTGGCGGGAGCACTCAGGGCCTTGGAAGCGCAACCAAAGGCTTCGATCAATACGTGAAAACGCTTGGGCCCCAGTTCTGGCAGCCTGTGCAAGCGTAGCCGGGCTTCCAGCTCTGCCGGGGAAATATCGCTACTGTTTATCGGATTCATATGATCATCCTTGACCGGAACAAGCTGTGGATAACTCTGTTGGTAACTTATTTAGCAGGCTATTTATTGCGCTTGATCAGCCGTCTCGAAACGGTCTTGCACGGCTAGCGACCGTGAAGCACTGAGCACCAGGGCATAGCTGAGCTTTTCATAGGTACGAAACACCAGAAGGGTGCCGGCTCGCTCATCCGGGAGTGGCGTGGGCGTGCCGGTGAGGGCGTCTCGCACGGTGGCGCCAGCCTTGATCACCGTCAGCAGTTGGCCCTCCACCAGGCCATCGCGGCGGCCCTTGTTCAGGGTCACAGCGTCGAGCACGCCAATCTGCGTGACGCCCTTGGGGATGTCGATGATACGCCCTGTAATCAAGGGTGCAGGTTTGCACGGCCCCAGGTTCGCCAAAGCAACGGGAGGCTCGGCGCGCAACAAGCGGTCGCCTGGGCGGATTTCCTGGGTCACCCGTTGCACTGCGAGGGTGGTGAGGCTGTCGGCAAGCACAAAGCGCGCAGTGCCGATGTCGTCGGCATTGATGCCGAGTAACTCCTGGGTAACGGGGTCGGTGTAGGCCTTGCCTCGCCGAAAGATCCCGTAGCTCGGCTGGGCCGGGTCCAGACGCCCGCGCGCATGCACACGCTCGTCGTTGGCACCCAGCACGCGCCCGCCTTGCGCCGCAATAATATAAGGCGCGTTATCCAGGTCCTCGGGCGAGTCAAAAATACGGTTGTGCAGTAAAAAATGCTGGATGGCCTGTTGCGCTGCCTGATCCAGGCGCTCAGTGGGTTGCGCAATCAACGCCGTGGCGAACGGGGCCCACAGCAGCAAGACGAGTAGCGATTTCCTCATGGGGTGAATCTCCTTTATTATGTGCGTTCGCGTGAAATGCCATGGCCTTCGCGGCTTCCGAGCGTTTCACACCGGCCGTATGGGTCCATCCCACCGCCGATTTGTCTCTTCCTCACATGTGCAGCAATTACGCTTATGGCTATTTTGAACATCCTCGAATTTCCCGACTCGCGCCTGCGCACGATCGCCAAGCCGGTGGCCGTAGTGGACGACAAGGTTCGTCAGTTGGTCGATGACATGTTTGAAACAATGTATGAAGCCCCGGGCATCGGCCTCGCCGCTACCCAGGTCAACGTGCATCTGCGTGTCGTGGTCATGGACCTGTCGGAAGATCGCAGCGAACCTCGGGTGTACATCAACCCTGAGTTCGAACCGCTGACCGAAGAGATGGGCGAATACCAGGAAGGCTGCCTGTCGGTGCCGGAGTTCTACGAGAATGTGGAACGCCCGCTGCGCGTGAAGATCAAGGCGCTGGACCGTGACGGCAAGCCTTTCGAACTGGTTGCCGAAGGCCTGCTGGCGGTGTGTATCCAGCATGAATGCGACCACCTCAACGGCAAGCTGTTTGTCGATTACCTGTCCACGCTCAAGCGTGACCGCATCAAGAAGAAGCTGGAAAAAAAGCATCGCCAGCAAGCCTGATGCCCTTCTTCCAAAGGCTTGCTGCGGCAAGCCTTTTTCTTTTGTGACTGTTTTTAACCGAGAACTCCCATGACCGAGCCATTGCGCATTGTTTTTGCCGGCACTCCTGAATTTGCCGCCGAACACCTCAAGGCGCTGCTTGCCAGCCCTTATGACATCGTCGCGGTGTACACCCAGCCGGATCGCCCGGCCGGTCGCGGGCAAAAACTGATGCCGAGTCCGGTCAAGCAGTTGGCGCTGGAGCACAACATTCCTGTGCTGCAGCCGCCGACCCTGCGTAACGCCGACGCCCAGGCCGAACTGGCCGCGCTGAAGCCCGACCTGCTGGTGGTGGTGGCTTACGGTTTGATCCTGCCTCAGGCTGTGCTGGATATACCGCGCCTGGGTTGCATCAACAGTCATGCTTCACTGCTGCCACGCTGGCGTGGTGCGGCGCCGATTCAGCGCGCCGTTGAAGCGGGCGATCAGGAGAGCGGCGTGACCGTGATGCGCATGGAAGCCGGCCTGGATACCGGGCCGATGCTGCTCAAAGTCACCACCCCGATCTCCGCCCAAGACACCGGCGGCAGTCTGCACGACCGCCTGGCTGAGCTGGGGCCGCCCGCCGTGATCCAGGCCATCGCTGGCCTGGCTGCCGGCACCCTGCAAGGTGAAATCCAAGACGACAGCCTGGCCACCTACGCCCACAAGCTGAACAAGGACGAAGCGCGCATTGACTGGAGCCGCCCAGCCGTGGAGCTGGAGCGCCTGGTACGTGCCTTCAACCCATGGCCGATCTGCCACAGCACCCTGAACGGCGAAGCCTTGAAAGTGTTGGCCGCGACCCTGGCCGATGGCGTAGGCGCTCCCGGTGAGATCATCGGCGCCAGCAAAGACGGCCTGTTGGTGGCTTGCGGTGAACAGGCGCTGTGCCTGACGCGTCTGCAATTGCCCGGCGGCAAGGCGCTGAACTTCAGCGATTTGTTCAACAGTCGTCGTGAGAAATTCGCCCTGGGCACCACGCTTGGAGTGGTCACTCAATGAACCCACGTCTGGCCGCCGCCAAGGCTCTCGCCGCTGTGCTCAATGGCAAGGCTTCGCTCAACAGTTCTCTGCCGACGCAGTTGGATAAGGTTGAAGACCGCGACCGCGGGTTTACCCAGGACCTGGCCTTTGGCACCGCCCGTTGGCAGCCACGGTTGTCTGCGTTGGCCGCCAAGCTGCTGCAAAAACCGTTCAAAGCGGCGGACGCGGATGTCGAGGCGCTGTTGCTGGTGGGCCTCTACCAGTTGCTCTACACCCGCGTGCCGGCCCACGCCGCTATCGGTGAAACCGTCGGTTGCGCCGACAAGCTGAAAAAGCCCTGGGCCAAGGCCCTGCTCAATGCCGTGCTGCGCCGCGCCCAGCGTGAAGGCGAAACGCTGTTGGCCGAGCTGGAACATGATCCGGTGGTGCGCACCGCCCACCCGCGCTGGCTGCAAAAATCCCTGAAGGCCTTTTGGCCCGAGCAATGGGAGGCTATCTGCGCGGCCAACAACGCACACCCGCCGATGATCCTGCGGGTCAACCGTCGCCACCACAGCCGGGATGCATACCTGCAATTACTAGTCGGCGCGGCCATCAACGCCACCCCGTGCGTGTACAGCACGGACGGTATCGTGCTGGAAGTCGCCGCCGATGTACGCAGCCTGCCGGGCTTTGCCGAAGGCTGGATCAGCGTGCAGGACGAGGCCGCGCAATTGGCTGCCGATCTGCTCGATTTGGCCCCAGGCCAGCGCGTACTCGACGCCTGCTGCGCGCCAGGCGGTAAGACGTGTCACATCCTTGAGGTTGAAAAAGACCTGGCCGGTGTGGTGGCTGTGGACCTTGAGGCCAAGCGCCTGGTGCGCGTGCGGGAAAACCTTGCACGCCTGGGCCTCAACGCCGACCTGATCGCCGCCGACGGCCGCGACACCGCCACCTGGTGGGACGGCAAGCCATTCCAGCGCATCCTGCTGGACGCTCCTTGCTCCGCCACCGGCGTGATCCGACGTCATCCGGACATCAAGCTGACCCGCCAGCCCGACGACATCGCCGCCCTGGCGGTGTTGCAAGGCGAACTGCTCGACGCGCTGTGGCCAACCCTGGAAGTCGGCGGCATCCTGCTTTACGCCACCTGCTCCACGCTGCCCACCGAAAATACCGAGGTCATCCAAGCTTTCCTCGCCCGCACCAGCGGCGCGCGCGAACTGGACCTCGCCACTAGCGCCGGTATCAAGCAGCCCCACGGTCGCCAACTGCTCGCGCAGGAAGGCGGGCACGATGGCTTCTACTACGCCAAACTGATCAAGATCGCTGCCGCGCGCGGCTGAATGGTTTTAAGGGAGTGACCGGATGAAAATCATCATCCTTGGAGCAGGGCAGGTTGGTGGCACGCTGGCCGAACATTTGGCCGGTGAAGCCAACGACATCACCGTGGTCGACACCGATGCCGAGCGCCTGCGCAACCTGGGCGACCGCCTGGACATTCGTACGGTGCAAGGTCGCGCGTCGTTTCCGACGGTGCTGCGTCAGGCCGGTGCCGACGATGCCGACATGCTGGTGGCTGTGACCAACAGCGACGAGACCAACATGGTCGCCTGCCAGGTCGCCCACACCCTGTTCCATACCCCGACCAAGATCGCTCGGGTGCGGGAAGCGGCTTACCTGACCCGCGCCGGGTTGTTCGACAACGACGCCATTCCGGTGGACGTACTGATCAGCCCGGAACAGGTGGTGACCCACTACATCAAGCGCCTGATCGAAATTCCAGGTGCGTTGCAAGTCATCGACTTCGCCGAAGGCAAAGCGCAACTGGTGGCAGTGAAGGCCTATTACGGCGGGCCGTTGGTGGGCCAGCAACTGCGCCAGCTGCGTGAGCACATGCCAAACGTGGAAACCCGCGTCGCCGCGATTTTCCGGCGTGACCGGCCGATCCTGCCCCAGGGCGACACGGTGATCGAAGCAGACGACGAAGTGTTTTTCATCGCTGCCAAGGCGAATATTCGCGCGGTCATGAGCGAAATGCGCAGGCTCGACGAGAGCTACAAACGCATCGTCATCGCCGGCGGTGGGCAGATTGGCGAGCGTTTGGCCGAAGCCATCGAAAGCCGCTATCAGGTGAAGATCATCGAGATGAGCCCGACGCGGTGTCGGCATTTGTCCGACACCCTCGACAGCACTGTCGTACTGCAAGGCAGCGCCTCGGACCGTGATCTCCTGATGGAAGAGAACATCGCCGACGCGGATATCTTCCTGGCCCTGACCAACGATGACGAAGCCAATATCATGTCGTCCTTGCTGGCCAAGCGGCTGGGGGCGAAGAAGGTGATGACCATCATCAACAACCCGGCCTATGTGGACCTGATCCAGGGCGGCGATATCGACATTGCCATCAGCCCGCAGTTGGCGACCATCGGTACCTTGCTCGCCCACGTGCGCCGTGGCGACATTGTCAGCGTGCACTCGTTGCGCCGTGGCGCAGCGGAAGCCATCGAGGCGATTGCCCACGGTGACTCCAAGTCCAGCAAAGTGATTGGCAAGGCGATCCGCGATATCGGCCTGCCGCCTGGTACCACCATTGGCGCGATCATTCGCGATGAAGAAGTGATCATTGCCCATGACGATACGGTGATCGCCACCGGAGACCACGTGATTTTGTTCCTTGTGGATAAAAAACATATTCGCGATGTTGAGAAGCTGTTCCACGTGGGGCTGAGTTTTTTCTGATTAAAAAATTGTGTGAGCCTGCCGCCGCCATCGCGGGCAAGCCCGCTCCCACATATGATCGCGCTCCAAGTGTGGGAGCGGGCTTGCCCGCGATGACGATATCGAAACCGCTATGTAGCTAAAGGATGCACAGCCATGCTCGAATCCCTGGAAAAAATGCTCGCCAAGGGTGTGGATAATTCATTGCTGCGCTTTGGCCTGGGCAAGGGTTATCTGGACCTGAAGGACAACGCAAAGGCGGCCGAGCATTTGCAGCGATGCGTCGAGTTCGATCCGAAGTATTCGGCGGCGTGGAAGTTGTTGGGCAAGGCGCGGCTGGGATTGGAAGATCGCGCGGCAGCACACCTGGCATGGGAGAAGGGCATCGAAGCCGCCCAGGCCCATGGCGACAAACAGGCCGAAAAAGAAATGACGGTGTTCCTGAAGAAACTTGATCGCCAAACCTGAGGTGATCACCTGTGGGAGCTGGCTTGCCTGCGATGCAGACACCTCGGTATATCAGGCACTCCGAGGTGATGCTATCGCAGGCAAGCCAGCTCCCACATTTGATCTCCATTGGGCTGGAGGTCAGCGGTGAGTCAGTACCACCGCGCCTCACCCGGCGGGCGTTTCTTGAAGCGCTTCATGCTCCACATGTACTGGCTTGGGTAAGCACCTACATAGCGCTCAACTACCTTGCTCATCGCCGCACAGGACGTCGCGGTGTCGGTGCTGTACATGTCCTCCGGCGCCGCTTCCAGGATCACCTTGTAGCCCGAGCCGTCCGGCAGGCGCAGGGCGTGCAGGAATACGCCAACGGCCTTGTGGCCCGCGAGCATGTTCGGCACGAATTTACTGGTGAGCGCCTGGGTGGCAAAAAACGGTACGAAGATCCCGGCGGACTCAGCCGGCTCCGGGTCGGCAGGAATACCCACCTGGCCGCCTTTGCGCACTTCCTTGATCACACTGAGAATGCCTTCCTTGGTGGAAGCCGCCACGCGGTTGCCCAACTGCACGCGCTGCTTGCGCAGCAACTCGTCCACGGCCTTGAGCTTGGGCGGGCGATAGAAAATGATCGGTTTGCACTGGCTGCAGTAGAAGTGGTTCAACACTTCCCAGTTGCCCAGGTGGCTGGTGATGCCCACCACGCCTTTGCCAGAAGCCAGGGCCTCGTGCAGCACTTCCAGGCCCTCGACTTCGCGGACCAGGTCGATGGAGCGCTGCGCCGGCCAGATCCACGCGCAGGCGCTTTCGGTGAGGGACTTGCCGATGTCCATCAGGCTGCGGCCCACCAGGCGCTCGCGCTCTGCCGGGTCCATGTCCGGGAAGCATTTGGAGAGGTTGATCCGCACCGTATCGCGGGAACGGTTGGGGGTTTTCCACATGATCCAGCCGATCCCTGTGCCGACGGCTTGTACAGCGCGCCAGGGCAGCAGGGCAAACAACCGAAGAGCGCCTACCAGCAAGGCGCCTTTAAACTTTTCCACAGGTCACTCCTGATCGTGTGTGGTGCGCAAAGCCGGCATTCTAACCGGCGTTGACCAAGTCCGCGTAACGGTCGCAGTCCTGGGTGTGGTCCATGACCATGCCCGAGGCCTGCATGAAGGCGTAGCAGATGGTCGGCCCGACGAAAGTGAAGCCGGCCTTTTTCAAGGCTTTGCTCATGGCTTCGGCTTCGGGCGTGATCGCCGGGACGTCGCTGCGATCCTTGAAGTGATTGACCTTGGGTTTGCCGCCGACAAACGACCACAGCAACCCCACCGGGTCTTCCAGAGCCAGCCAGGCCGCGGCGTTGCGCCGGGTAGCGTTGAGCTTCAAGCGATTGCGCACGATGCCCGGGTCCTGCATCAGCACCTCGATTTCTTCATCGCTCAATTGCGCCAGACGCTGCGCGTCAAAGCCGAACAACACCTTTCGATAATGCTCGCGTTTGCGTAAAACGGTGATCCAGGACAGGCCTGCCTGGAACCCTTCGAGCAAAAGCAACTCGAACAAACCCTGCGCATCGCGCAGCGGCGTTCCCCACTCTTGATCGTGATAAGCCATGTACAGCGGATCTTCAGAACACCAAAAGCAGCGTGGCATAAGGCTCCAGGGAGTGGTGGCGGGGCCGAATCGGGTATACTCCCGCTCTTTAAATCGCAGCCCAAGTAACAGGTGAATTTCGTGAGCCAGCCTACGCCAGCCGTGCGTACCTTCCAAGACTTGATCCTCGCCCTCCAGCAATACTGGGCCGAGCAAGGTTGTGTGGTACTTCAGCCCTACGATATGGAAGTAGGCGCCGGCACTTTCCACACCGCTACATTCCTGCGGGCCATCGGCCCGGAAACCTGGAACGCCGCTTATGTGCAGCCCAGTCGCCGCCCGACTGACGGCCGCTACGGCGAAAACCCGAACCGTCTGCAGCACTACTACCAGTTCCAGGTGGTATTGAAGCCCAACCCGGACAACTTCCAGGAGCTGTACCTGGGCTCGCTCAAGCATGTGGGCCTGGACCCACTGGTGCACGACATTCGTTTCGTCGAAGACAACTGGGAATCGCCAACCCTGGGCGCCTGGGGCCTGGGCTGGGAAGTCTGGCTCAATGGCATGGAAGTGACGCAGTTCACCTATTTCCAGCAAGCCGGCGGCATCGAGTGCTACCCGGTCACAGGCGAGATCACCTATGGCCTTGAGCGCCTGGCCATGTACCTGCAAGGCGTGGACTCGGTCTACGACCTGGTATGGGCTGACGGCCCGTTCGGCAAGGTGACCTACGGCGATGTGTTCCATCAGAACGAGGTGGAGCAGTCCACCTACAACTTCGAACACGCCAACGTCGACAAGCTGTTCGAACTGTTCGACTTCTATGAAAGCGAAGCCAAGCGCCTGATCGAACTCGACCAGCCGCTGCCGTTGCCAAGCTATGAAATGGTGTTGAAGGCGTCCCATACCTTCAACCTGCTGGACGCGCGCCGTGCCATCTCGGTAACCGCACGCCAGCAATACATCCTGCGTGTACGCACTCTGGCGCGTTCCGTCGCTCAAGCCTACCTGCTGGCTCGCGCCAAGCTGGGCTTCCCGATGGCCACCCCGGACCTGCGTGATGAAGTGTTGGCTAAGCTGGAGGCTGCACAATGAGTGCTCAAGATTTTCTGGTTGAACTGGGCACCGAAGAGCTGCCACCCAAGGCACTCAATACCCTGGCCGATGCGTTCCTGGCCGGTATCGAAAAAGGCCTGCAGACTGCCGGCCTGAAGTTTGAAGCCAAAAAAGTCTACGCCGCGCCGCGCCGTCTGGCTGTGCTGCTGACCGCGCTGGAAACCCAGCAGCCGGACCGCAACATCAACCTGGACGGCCCACCGCGTCAGGCAGCTTTCGATGCCGACGGCAACCCGACCCAGGCCGCCCTTGGCTTTGCCAAGAAGTGTGGCGTAGAGCTGAGCGAGATCGACCAAAGTGGCCCGAAACTGCGTTTCAGCCAGGTCATCACCGGCAAGCCAACCGCCAGCCTGTTGCCGACCATCGTTGAAGACTCCCTGAACGACCTGCCTATCCCCAAGCGCATGCGCTGGGGTGCGCGCAAGGAAGAGTTCGTGCGTCCGACCCAATGGCTGGTGATGCTGCTCGGTGACCAGGTCATCGATTGCACCATCCTCGCCCAGAAGGCCGGTCGTGAGTCCCGTGGTCACCGCTTCCATCATCCAGAAAGCGTGCGTATCACTTCGCCGGCCAACTACCTCAACGACCTGCGCGCTGCTTATGTGCTGGCCGACGCCAATGAGCGTCGCGAGCTGATCAGCAAGCGCACCGAAGAATTGGCCCGCCTGCAGGAAGGCACCGCCATCGTGCCGCCAAGCCTGCTGGACGAAGTGACCGCCCTGGTGGAATGGCCGGTGCCGCTGGTGTGCTCGTTCGAAGAGCGTTTCCTCGATGTGCCGCAAGAAGCCTTGATCACCACCATGCAGGACAACCAGAAATACTTCTGCCTGCTGGATGTGGACGGTAAGTTGTTGCCGCGTTTTATCACCGTCGCCAACATCGAAAGCAAAGACCCGCAGCAGATCATCGCCGGTAACGAAAAAGTCGTGCGCCCGCGCCTGACCGACGCCGAGTTCTTCTTCAAGCAAGACAAGAAGCAGAAGCTGGAAGACTTCAACCTGCGCCTGCAAAACGTGGTGTTCCAGGAAAAACTCGGCAGCGTCTACGACAAGGCCGTGCGTGTGTCCAAGCTGGCGGCCTACATTGCCCCACGTATTGGCGGTGATGCCGCATGGGCTGCGCGTGCCGGCTTGCTGTCCAAGTGCGACCTGGCCACCGAAATGGTCGGCGAGTTCCCTGAGATGCAAGGTGTTGCCGGTTACTACTACGCCCTCAACGACGGCGAGCCGGACGATGTCGCCCTGGCCCTGAACGAGCAGTACATGCCACGCGGTGCCGGTGCAGAACTGCCGACCACCCTGACGGGTGCGGCTGTGGCGATTGCCGACAAGCTCGATACGCTGGTGGGTATCTTCGGTATCGGCATGCTGCCCACCGGCAGCAAAGACCCGTATGCCCTGCGCCGTGCGGCATTGGGCGTGCTGCGTATCCTGATCGACAAGAAGCTGGACCTCGACCTGACCCAGGCCGTGGTATTCGCCGTCGGCCAGTTCGGCACCAAGGTCAAGCAAGCCGGCCTGGCCGAGCAAGTGCTGGAGTTCGTGTTCGACCGCCTGCGTGCGCGTTACGAAGACGAAGGCGTGGACGTTTCCGTCTACCTGTCGGTACGTGCCCTGCAACCGGGTTCGGCACTGGACTTCGACCAGCGTGTACAAGCCGTGCAAGCGTTCCGCAAGCTGCCGGAAGCCGATGCCCTGGCCGCCGTGAACAAGCGCGTGTCGAACCTGCTGAGCAAGGCCGATAACCTCGGCAGTGCCGACGTTGATCCAAGCCTGTTTGCCGATGCCAAGGAGTTCTCGCTGAACTCGGCCATCGCCAAGGCCGAGAACGCTGTGAAGCCGCTGATCGCCGAGCGTGACTACGCGCAAGCGCTGGCGCGCCTGGCGTCGTTGCGTGAGCCGGTGGATGCGTTCTTCGAAGCGGTGATGATCAATGCCGACGATGCCGGCGTGCGGAAAAACCGTTACGCCATGCTCGCGCGTCTGCGTGGCCTGTTCATCAATATCGCCGACATTTCCGTACTGGGCTGACCATGTTGAAACTGCTGATTCTCGATCGGGACGGGGTGATCAACTATGACTCCGACGCTTACATCAAGTCGGTGGAGGAGTGGATCCCGCTGCCTGGTTCGATCGAGGCCATCGCGCAGTTGAGCAAAGCCGGCTGGACAGTGGCCATCGCCACCAATCAGTCCGGCATCGCCCGCGGTTACTACGACATCGCCACCCTGGACGCCATGCACGCGCGGTTGCGCACGTTAGTGGCCGAACAGGGCGGTGAGGTGGGGATGGTGGTCTACTGCCCCCACGGGCCGGACGAAGGCTGCGATTGCCGCAAGCCCAAGCCTGGCATGTTGAAAATTATTGCGGAACATTACAAGGTGCCCTTGGCTGGGATATGGTTCGTCGGGGACAGCCTCGGTGACCTGGAGGCGGCCAAAGCCGTCGACTCTCAGCCAGTTTTGGTTAAAACCGGAAAAGGCGAAAAGACCCAGGCTAAAAACCTGCCGGTAGGCACCTTGATTTTTGACGATCTGGCGGCCGTTGCCGCAGAACTTATCAACAACTAGCCGCCCTCGACTTCCTGACCAAGGACTGTTCGGGAGTGCGCTTTTAACAGGCGGGCCGTGTCCCGCAACGGTAAATGCCGCCATGTCGATCTTGCAGGCCATCAGAACCTTTTTCTTTTACCTGCTGCTGGGCACCAGTTCGTTTCTCTGGTGCACCCTGAGCTTTTTTATTGCACCCTTCCTGCCCTTCAAGGCGCGCTATCGCTTTATCAATGTCTACTGGTGCCGCTGCGCTTTGTGGCTGAGCAAGGTGTTCCTGAATATTCGTTTCGAGGTCAAGGGCGCTGAAAACGTTCCTGATCAGCCGTGCGTGATTCTCTCGAACCACCAGAGCACTTGGGAGACGTTCTTCCTCTCTGCGTATTTCTCGCCGTTGAGCCAGGTGCTCAAGCGCGAGTTGCTGTATGTGCCATTCTTCGGCTGGGCCATGGCCATGTTGCGTCCGATCGCCATCGACCGGGACAACCCCAAGGCTGCGCTCAAGCATGTCGCCAAGAAGGGCGATGAGTTGCTCAAGGACGGCGTCTGGGTGCTGATCTTCCCTGAGGGCACGCGGGTCCCCTACGGCACAGTGGGCAAGTTCTCACGCGGTGGTACCGCCCTGGCGGTCAACGCCAACCTGCCTGTGCTGCCGATTGCGCATAACGCTGGCAAGTTCTGGCCCAAGACTGGCTGGGCTAAACGCCCAGGGACTATCACCGTAGTGATCGGCGAACCGATGTATGCAGAAGGCGAAGGACCACGTGCCATCGCCGCCCTGAACGACCGCGCTGCGGCGTGGAATGAGGCGCAGCAACGGGCCATGGGCTCCCTGCCTCCGGAACCGGTGGTGGTGGAGACGCCGGCCGTTTGAGCATCTGTGGATAACCTGTGTACGCTTTGTTGGCGAATTGGCTTTTTTGCTTCATAACAAGCTGATTTACTTACATATTTCTGAAGCTCATAAAATTCAGAAAAACGTGCATAAGTTTTTTCTTCATAAAAAAACCGGTCCTTGTGACCGGTTTTTTATGCACAGCAAAAAAGCCGCTTTTTCAGTCCTCCAATAGCGGCAGCAGCAGGATAAACGTCGAGCCCTTGCCTAGCTCACTTTCGCACACGATCCGCCCTCCATGCCGTTCTACTACCGCCTTGACCATAGTCAGGCCCAACCCAAGACCTTCACTGCCCTGGGCCGAATCGAAACGTCGGTATTGGTTGAACAACTCCGGTAGATCCTTCGGCGCAATCCCCGGCCCCTGATCACTTATCCCGCATTCCAACCAGCCTTGCGCACTGCCATGCCTTAACCTGACGGTGGTGCCAGATGGGGAGTATTTGATCGCATTCTCCAGCACATTGAACAATGCCCGGGTGAGCAGCGATTGGTCGGCATAGACCATGGCTTCATCCGCCTCATCCAGGTCATGGAGCAAATGGATGCCCTTCAACTGAGCAATCACCGCCACTTGATCAAAGGCGTCCATCACCAGCATGGCAAACAGGGTGGGCTGGAACTGGTAACCGTCCGCTTCAGCCTTGGCCAATTGCACAAAGGATTCGGTCAGACTCAAGGCTCGCCGTACCTGCTGTTCGATCTGAGTAAACACCGGGGACTCCCCGTTGTGCACGTCCAGCAGGGCGAGGATCGCTGAATGTGGCGCACGCAGGTCGTGGGAAAGGAAACGCAGCATCGTCTCGCGATGCTGCTGGGCTTCACGCTCCTTGCTCAGGTCCGTCAGGCTCAACAACCAGCCGAGGGCGAAATCCCCTTCGGCAGGCAGCAAAGGGGCCAGTTCCATGCGCAAACTGCGTTGGTGGATATCGCGAAACTCGACCAGCTCCAGCGCCGAGAGGGCAGGGCGTACACCATTATGCAGCGGGGGATAACCCAGATCGGCGAGCTGTTCGACGAGGTTTTCGCCGACCAGGTCATTGCCGAATACTTCACGGGCCACGCGGTTGGCCAACAGGATACTGCCCTGGGGATCGGTAATCAGGGTCGCTACCGGCAGGCACTCCAAGCCATCAGCCATAAAGCGCCGCGTATCGCGGGTACGGCTGACGGCTTGTTCAAGGGCAAAGATCCGCCCTTGCAGCACATCGCCCTTACTGGCGGGCGCGCGACGACGTTCCGGAAGCACCTTGGGCTCGTTATCCAGGCGTGCCAGTTCCCAGCCAAAGTAGGCGAGGATCACGCTCAGACGGCGCCAATTCCAGATCAGGTAACTCAGCAACAAACCGATCAGGCACGCTGCCGGGCTCCACCAGTGGCCCAGGCGCAATAAGGCCCATGAGCCCAGCAAAGCCACGGCCATGCCTGCCAAGGTCATCCACAGGGCGTAGCGCGGGCGCACAAGCAGAAGGCCCAACAGCAGGGCCACCAGGGACGTTGCCAGCAACGCCGCCAGCCAGCCGGGCAAATCGACGATGCTGCGGCCCTGCAATAAACCATTCAGTACGTCCGCCTGGATCTCAACGCCCGCTGTAGTACCTACGGTGGAAGAGAGCGGCGTCACGAAACGATCGGCCATGCCATAGGCTGAGGCGCCGATCAGAACCAGGCGACCACGCAGCGACTCGGGAGGTACCTCGCCGCGCAATACGCTGACGTAGGACACACTGGGAAAATGGTCTGGTTCCGAAGTGAGCGGCACACGGATTTCATGTTCCTGGTGCCAGTGACCTCCAGTAGGCTCTTGCGGCAGGCCCGGCATCGTCTCGGCGTGCTCGCTCATGGCGAATGCCAGCCACGCCAACTGAGGAAGTGTGCTTCCCGGAGGGCCTTCACGTAGATACACGCTGCGCACCACTCCGTCGTTATCCGCTTCGACGTTGATGTGCCCGACGCCCTTGGCGCACTTGAGGAGTGGCGACAACGGCGTTATCTGGGCCCTGGGGCTGACGCTGCTGTCCCCGGCGATGGGCAGCAATACATTGCCGGCTTTGCAGACGGCATCGGCCAGTTGTTGGTCGTCATTATTGTCGCCGGGCTCACTGAAGATCACGTCAAACAAAATGCCCGCTGGCTGTGCGGCGTTCAGGCGTTCAATCAGCTCGGCATGCACGCTGCGCGGCCAGGGCCACGGGCCTAGTGCTTCCAGGCTGGGCGTATCAATGGTCACCAGAACGATCCGTGGATCTGCCGGTAACGGCGTCAGGCGGCGCAGGCTGTCATAGAGCGGATTGTTGAGTGCCAGCCCCGCACTCAAGGATAAGTACGCGGTGAAGGGCAGGAGCACCAAACCGATCAACAGCCATTCACGAACCAGCCCATGAAACAAAAGCTGCGCCTGGGTAGGTTGGCGTTTCTCGGCTTTGCGCCATAGGTTCACAGGGCTACCGCCAAAAGGGTGCCAAGGAGTCGATGGTCATTGAGTAAAGATTTCATAAGCCCAGGATCCCTCTCCATGGGGTTGCGATGAAGTGCATACGGTGTTCTGAAACCAGTGAAGCTTATTTGGGTCTCATTGGAGGAGTTCCCGCGGCCGCGCAATGAACGATACCGCACATTCAAGCAGGCATTACGCACCAGCGAGGCGATCGGCACCGACCCTTTTCCTGACCGACTGGAGCCGGTATCTTTCTTTGAGGACGTAGTGGGTGGCGTTTACGGCGCTTTCAGCGTATCGAGAGATACGAGCACCGTAAAATCCGCCCATAATTATTCAGATTCAGAGGCCGGCATTTGTACAGCATGTGCCCCTATCCAAGCTCTCGTTTTTTGTAGGAAGGACCCCACCCATGCGTGTCGCAATACTGGATGACGAACCCGCGGAGTTGCGACGGGTGGAACAGACACTGCGACAGATTCCCGGCCCGGCTGAACAGCCTTGGTCTCTGCATTTTTTCGAACGTGGTGAAGACCTGCTGCGCCAGCTACGCCGGGAAACCTTTGACCTGCTGATTCTTGACTGGCAACTGCCGGACATCTCCGGGATCGCGTTATTGCGCTGGACTCGCGAGCACATGGAATCGCCCCCTGCCGTGATCATGCTCACCAGTCGCGATGCCGAGAGTGACATCGTAACGGCGTTGAATAGCGGGGCGGATGATTATGTCAGCAAGCCATTTCGGCCCAACGAACTCAAAGCCCGAGTCAGCGCCGTGCTGCGGCGCCACGGTTTGCAAAAGTCGGCTACCCAGGAAGTGCAGAGCTTTAACGATCTGACGTTCGACGATGCCGAACTGACCGTCACCCGAGCGGGCAAACCCATCAACCTCACAGAACGAGAATACCGTTTGGCAAGTTGTCTATTTGCCAACCTGGCCCGACCGTTGTCTCGCGAGTACCTGTATGAGCGGTTCTGGAGCCACGAAGAAATGGTGTCGTCGCGGCCGTTGGACACGCATATCTACCGCCTGCGTAACAAGCTAGGGCTGACAGCTGATCGCGGTTGGCAGCTGTTGACGATCTATGGGTACGGGTATCGGTTGGAGAGTGTGACACCCGCCGCGCAAAATTGAGTACGCCGATGTTCCACGTGGAGCATTTAAGAATTCGAGTCTACAGACCAATAAAAAAGGCCAACGCTAAGCGTTGGCCTTTTGTTTTTAGCTGATGTGCCTGATCAGAAGTCCAGGTTAGACACCGCCAAGGCATTGCTCTCAATGAAATCACGACGAGGCTCGACCGCATCACCCATCAGGGTGTTGAAGATCTGGTCTGCGCCAATGGCGTCTTCGATAGTCACGCGCAGCATGCGACGTTGAGCAGGGTCCATGGTGGTTTCCCACAGCTGATCAGGGTTCATCTCGCCCAGACCTTTATAGCGCTGGATGGTATGACGCTTGGTGCTTTCCGCCATCAACCAGTCCAAGGCTTCCTTGAACTCCTTGACCTGCTTCTTGCGTTCGCCACGCTGAATGTAAGCACCGTCGTCCAGCAGGGTGCTCAGTTGAGCACCGAGGGTGACTACGGTCTTGTAGTCGTTGCTGCCGAAGAAGTCGCGGTTGAAGGTGACGTAGTTGGACAGGCCGTGGGAGATCAGTTCGACCTCTGGCAGCCATACGTTACGTTCACGGTCTTCACGCAGGCTGGCTTTGTATACCAGGCCGGACTTCTCCACAGTACGCAGGCGTACTTCGTACTGGGCCAGCCAATCTTGCATGGCGGCGTGATCGCCCAACTGCTCCAGGCTCACGGCTGGCAGGTAGATGAAGTGCTCGGTCAGCTCCTGAGGGTACAGGCGCGACAAACGCTTGAGCGTCTTCATGACCATACGGAAGTCGTTGACCAGGCGCTCCAGCGACTCACCCGAGATGCCCGGTGCTTCGTCATTCAGGTGCAGGCTCGCATCTTCAAGGGCCGATTGCGTCATGTACTCTTCCATGGCGTCGTCGTCTTTGATGTATTGCTCTTGCTTGCCCTTTTTCACTTTGTACAACGGCGGCTGGGCGATGTAGATATAGCCACGCTCGATCAGCTCCGGCAACTGTCGGAAGAAGAAGGTCAGCAGCAGGGTACGGATGTGGGAACCGTCGACGTCAGCATCGGTCATGATGATGATGTTGTGGTAACGCAGCTTGTCGATGTTGTACTCATCGCGGCCAATACCGCAGCCCAATGCGGTGATCAAGGTGCCGACTTCCTGGGAGGAAATCATCTTGTCGAAGCGGGCCTTCTCAACGTTGAGGATCTTGCCCTTCAACGGCAGGATGGCCTGGGTGCGACGGTTACGCCCCTGCTTGGCGGAACCGCCTGCAGAGTCACCTTCCACCAGATACAGTTCGGAGAGGGCAGGGTCTTTCTCTTGGCAGTCAGCCAGTTTGCCTGGCAGGCCGGCGATATCCAGCGCACCTTTACGGCGGGTCATCTCACGGGCCTTACGCGCGGCTTCACGAGCGCGGGCAGCATCGATCATCTTGCCGACGACCAGCTTGGCTTCGTTCGGGTTTTCCAACAGGAAGTCGGAGAAGTACTTGCCCATTTCCTGTTCAACCGCGGTCTTCACTTCGGAAGACACCAGCTTGTCTTTGGTCTGGGAGCTGAACTTCGGATCCGGTACCTTGACCGAGATAATCGCCGTCAGGCCTTCACGGGCATCGTCACCGGTGGTGGCGACTTTATGTTTCTTCGCCAAGCCTTCCGCTTCGATGTAGGTGTTCAGGTTACGCGTCAGCGCGGAACGGAAACCCACCAAGTGAGTACCGCCATCGCGTTGTGGAATGTTGTTGGTGAAGCACAACAGGTTCTCGTTGAAGCTGTCGTTCCACTGCAGGGCGATTTCCACGCCGATGCCGTCTTCGCGCTGAATGTTGAAGTGGAACACCTGGTTGACCGCGGTCTTGTTGGTGTTCAGGTATTCAACGAACGCACGCAGGCCGCCCTCGTACTTGAACAGCTCTTCCTTGCCGCTGCGCTCATCCTTGAGGACGATGCCGACACCGGAGTTAAGGAAAGACAGTTCACGAATCCGCTTGGCCAGGATGTCCCAGCTGAAGTGGATGTTCTTGAAGGTTTCTTCCGATGGCTTGAAGTGGATCTGGGTACCGGTGGTTTCACTGTCGCCGACAATTTTCATCGGTTCCTGTGGTACGCCGTGGACGTAGGTCTGCTCCCAAATCTTGCCGCTACGGCGGACAGTGAGGATCAGTTCTTCGGACAGGGCGTTCACTACCGACACACCTACACCGTGCAAACCACCGGATACTTTATAGGAGTTGTCGTCGAACTTACCGCCAGCGTGGAGCACGGTCATGATGACCTCTGCCGCCGAAACGCCTTCTTCTTTGTGCACGTCTACCGGGATGCCACGACCGTTGTCACGCACGGTGATGGATTCATCCGGGTGGATGATAATGCTGATGTCGTCGCAGTGACCGGCCAGAGCTTCGTCGATGGAGTTATCGACCACCTCGAACACCATGTGGTGCAGACCGCTACCATCATCGGTGTCGCCAATATACATACCGGGACGTTTGCGTACGGCATCCAAACCTTTCAGCACTTTAATGCTGGTCGAGTCGTACGTGTTTTCTTCGCTCATGCCTTCACTCCCGATGGTCGTGGGTCTGGGTGATACGGCCTTGTTCCACGTGGAACAAAGCGACTGGCGTTTCCGTCTGCCAGCCTTCCCTCAATAATTCGTGGTCTACACAGGTGATAAACACCTGGCAGCGTAAGTCTTCCAACAAGCGGCATAGCGAGCGGCGGTGCTGCTCGTCGAGCTCAGACGGCAAATCATCCACCAAATAAATACACTGACCGCGTCGAGCCTGGCTAACCAAATGGCCCTGCGCGATACGCAACGCACAGACCACCAACTTCTGCTGGCCGCGGGACAAGATATCCGCAGCATTGTGTGCACCTAATCTAAGGCGCAAATCAGCGCGCTGGGGGCCGGCCTGGGTGTGTCCGATTTGCTGATCCCGTTGCAAGGACGTTGCGAGCACTGCACTCAGCTCACGCTCTTTGTCCCAACCCCGGTAATAACTCAGCGTCAGCCCCTCGAGATCCAATAACTCGCTCAAGGTCTGCTCAAAGACTGGTTTCAAGGCTTTGATATAGGCGCGGCGGTATTCATCTATTTCGTCGCTGGCCAGGCACAGTTCACGGTCCCAGGCTGCTTGCGAAGCGGCGTCAAGTGTACCATGCCGCAGCCATGAGTTCCGCTGCCGCAGGGCCTTCTGCAGGCGCTGCCAAGTGGCCATGAAGCGTGGTTCCACGTGGAACACGCCCCAGTCGAGAAACTGCCGACGGATTTTCGGGGCCCCCTCCAACAATCGAAAGCTGTCGGGGTTGATCAGTTGCAACGGCAGGATCTCGGCCAGTTGCGCTGCGCTGCGCGCATTTTGCCCGTCGATTCGGATCTGAAATTCGCCACCGCGATCACGCGATATCCCCAGGCTGCTATGTCCGCCCTCAGCCAGTTCCACTTGGCCAAATACGGTACAGGCCAATTGTTCGTACTGAATAACGGGTAACAAACGGGCACTGCGGAAGGAACGCGCAAGCCCCAGCAGGTGGATGGCTTCCAGCACGCTGGTTTTACCACTGCCGTTGGCGCCATGGAGGATGTTGATGCGGGGGGAAGGGGAGAAGGTCACCGGGTGCAGATTGCGCACCGCGGTGACCGAGACGCGACTAAGGGACATCTAGCTTCTGCTGAGCATGATTACAGGCGCATCGGCATGACAACGTAAGCCGAGTCGTCGTTGTCAGATTCTTGCACCAGGGCGCTGCTGTTGGAGTCCGACAGGATCAGACGAACCTGTTCGGTGGTCATGACACCCAGCACGTCCAACAGGTAGCTCACGTTAAAGCCGATTTCCAGCGATGCGCCGTTGTAGTCGACACCCACTTCTTCTTCCGCCTCTTCCTGTTCCGGGTTGTTGGCCTGGATTTTCAGTTGGCCGTTGGCCAGTTGCAGGCGAATACCACGGTACTTCTCGTTAGACAGAATCGCAGTACGGCTGAAGGCTTCACGCAGGGCCTGACGATCACCGACCACCAGCTTGTCGCCACCTTTAGGCAACACACGCTCGTAGTCCGGGAACTTGCCGTCGACCAGCTTGGAGGTGAAGGTGAACTCGCCGGTGGTGGCACGAATGTGGTGCTGACCCAATACGATGCTGACGTTGCCGTCCGGCTCGGTGAGCAAACGCGCCAGTTCAAGGATACCTTTGCGTGGAACGATCACCTGGTGACGATCCGGCTGACCGATATCGGCACGCATCGAGCACATTGCCAGACGGTGACCGTCGGTGGCCACGGCGCGGATGATGCCTTCCGATACTTCCAGCAGCATACCGTTGAGGTAGTAACGCACGTCCTGCTGAGCCATAGCGAAGCTGGTGCGCTCGATCAAACGACGCAGCTTGCTTTGCTCCAGGCTGCACGTCAGCGAGCCCGGGCCTTCTTCTACGGTTGGAAAGTCATTGGCCGGCAAGGTCGACAGGGTGAAACGGCTACGGCCTGCCTTGACCACCAACTTCTGCTCATCCACCTTGATGTCGATCAGCGCATCGTTGGGCAGGCTTTTGCAGATATCCATCAGCTTGCGCGCCGGCACGGTGATCTCGCCGGGTTCGGCGGGCTCTTCGAGTTGGACGCGACCCACCAGTTCGACTTCCAGGTCGGTACCGGTCAAGGACAACTGCTGCCCCTCGACCACCAGTAATACGTTGGAAAGCACCGGCAAGGTCTGTCGGCGCTCGACGACGCCTGCGACCAGTTGCAGGGGTTTCAACAGGGCTTCGCGTTGAATGGTGAAATGCATGGTCTAGTCCCTTGCCTTAATAAGCTGCGCTGGTGTCATCACGTAGTCAGTGTACGCAGCAGGTTCTTGTAGTCCTCGCGAATATCCGCGTCGGATTCCTTAAGTTCATTGATCTTGCGGCATGCATGCAAGACCGTGGTGTGGTCGCGTCCGCCGAACACATCACCGATTTCCGGCAGGCTGTGGTTGGTCAACTCCTTGGAGAGGGCCATGGCAACCTGGCGTGGACGTGCGACCGAGCGCGAACGGCGCTTGGACAGCAGGTCGGAAATCTTGATCTTGTAGTACTCGGCCACGGTGCGCTGGATGTTATCCACACTCACCAGCTTGTCCTGCAAGGCCAACAAGTCTTTCAAGGACTCGCGAATCAGCTCGATGGTGATATCGCGGCCCATGAAGTGCGAGTGAGCGATGACCCGCTTGAGCGCGCCTTCCAGCTCACGCACGTTGGAACGTATGCGTTGGGCGATGAAGAACGCAGCATCGTGCGGCAGATCGACTTTAGCCTGGTCGGCCTTCTTCATCAGGATGGCAACACGGGTTTCCAGCTCCGGTGGCTCGACTGCAACCGTCAGGCCCCAGCCGAAACGCGACTTCAGACGTTCTTCCAGGCCTTCGATTTCCTTCGGATAACGGTCACTGGTCAAGATGACCTGCTGGCCACCTTCGAGCAGGGCGTTGAAGGTGTGGAAGAACTCCTCTTGGGAACGTTCCTTGCGGGCGAAGAACTGAATGTCATCGATCAACAGGGCATCAACGGAGCGGTAGAAACGTTTGAACTCGTTGATTGCGTTGAGCTGCAAGGCCTTGACCATGTCGGCCACGAAGCGCTCCGAATGCAGGTAAACCACCTTGGCATTCGGGTTCTTCTTTAATAGGTGGTTACCGACGGCGTGCATCAAGTGCGTCTTACCCAAGCCCACGCCGCCATAAAGGAAGAGCGGGTTGTAACCATGCTTGGGATTATCGGCGACCTGCCAGGCGGCCGCTCGGGCCAGTTGGTTGGACTTGCCTTCGACAAAGTTCTCGAAGGTAAAGGTGCGGTTCAGGTAACTGGTGTGCTTGAGCGCGCCTTCTACCTGCACAGTACGTTGCTCGGAGCGCACAGGCGCCTGTTGGGAGCTGGCACCAGCCATCGGGTCGAAGCTGTCGCGGGACGGCTCCTCATTCTCTGGCGCATTTTTGCGCGAGGACGGCTTGGACGGCGCAGCTGTCGGTGCAGGTGCTGCGGCGACAGGCGCCACTGCGGCCTGGGCTTGCGACGCAGCGGCGGCCAATGGCGCATTCGGCGCGGCGCGGGGAGCCGAGCTGCGCTTGCTGCCTATTAATAAGGAGAGAGCAGGCGCCAGACCGTTGCCATGTTCATCGAGCAATTCGAGAACGCGGCCCAGGTACTTCTCGTTGACCCAGTCGAGGACAAAACGATTGGGCGCATAGACACGCAACTCGTCGCCTTCGGCTTCGACCTGTAGCGGACGGATCCAGGTGTTGAATTGCTGGGCAGGCAGCTCATCGCGCAAAAGCTCCACGCACTGCTGCCAAAGTTCCACTGACACGGATATCCCCTAAGTTGAAAGCCGGTGAGGCAAAAACAGCCGCCATTGTAGCGACCAGCCGTCCACTTATCCACATGTAGGTTGCTCACAGGCCACCCAAAATCAATGCTTTAACCGCTAAAAAGGCGACCAGTGGTCTGTGCATAAGCTCTGTGGATAAACCCACCTGAGCTCGTTGCACAAGTGGGGTCAAAAGTCTGTGGGTAACTGGCCTGTGGATAACTGCCCGTTCCACACACAGCTTATCCGATAGCGCAGCACAGGCAGAGCACTGCTTCTCCCCCGTGTTGTCATTCTCTGTACACCACGCGGAACAAGGTCTAAAGGCAGTTATCCACAGATGATCGCGCTCCTAGCTTTTATAAGCTTTACAGAAAAGCTTTAAATAACTTCCTTCTTTATTTTTATATCTATCGCATGCCGGATGGAAGCCAAGCGGGGAGAAGGGCGTCAGGACCCCGTCGACATCTAATTAAAGGAAAAGCTGGTTGGAAATTGACCTAGAGGCTTGCTTTCTCTAGAATCGCCGGTCTCTTAAAACGGGGGCCATTCCGGCCCGTTGTGGACGAACCAGGTAACAACGCCATGAAACGTACTTTCCAACCAAGCACCATCAAACGCGCCCGTACTCACGGCTTCCGTGCTCGCATGGCTACCAAGAACGGCCGTGCTGTCCTGTCGCGTCGCCGCGCCAAAGGTCGTGCGCGTCTGGCAGTTTGATAATCCGGTACTGGTGGTGAGTCAGGACTTCAGTCGGGAAAAGCGTCTGCTAACCCCCCGGCATTTCAAGGCAGTCTTTGACTCCCCCACCGGCAAGGTTCCGGGGAAAAATCTCCTGCTCCTTGCGCGTAACAACGATCTTGATCACCCCCGTCTCGGGTTGGTGATCGGCAAGAAGAGCGTAAAGCTCTCCGTTGAGCGCAATCGCCTCAAGCGTCTGATGCGCGAATCGTTTCGCCTCCACCAGGACACTCTGGTTGGTTGGGATATTGTTATCGTCGCGCGCAAAGGCTTGGGTGATGTAGAAAACCCCGAATTGATTCAGCATTTCGGCAAGCTCTGGAAACGTTTGGCGCGTACCCACAAGCCAGCACCAGCAGTCAGCACCGAAACTGTAGGGGTAGACAGCCTTGATGCGTAAACTGGCAATCGTTCCGATCCAGTTTTATCGCTATGCCATTAGTCCTCTGATGGCCAGTCACTGTCGTTTCTACCCCAGTTGTTCCTGCTACGCGTTAGAGGCCATAGAAAATCATGGTCTTCTGCGCGGTGGCTGGCTGACCTTTCGTCGTTTAGGTCGCTGTCATCCGTGGAATCCCGGTGGTTATGACCCGGTTCCACCTATCCCTACCTCCCGTTCTTCTTCGATGGCCGAGTAATCATGGATATTAAACGCACAATCCTGATCGTCGCCCTGGCAATCGTGTCCTATGTCATGGTCCTTAAATGGAACCAGGACTACGGTCAGGCTGCCCTGCCGACTCAGAATGTTGCTACCAATCAGGCTGCGCCGGCTATTCCGGACACCCCGCTGGGTAACAATGCGTCCGCGAGTGCCGATGTACCCAGCGCGAATGGCGAGACAAGTGCCCCGTTAGAAACGCCAGTGGTCACCAACAAAGACCTCATCCACGTGAAAACGGATGTGCTCGAGTTGGCTATCGACCCACAGGGTGGTGATATCGCACAGCTGAAGCTGCCGCTGTATCCACGTCGCCAAGACCATCCGGATGTGCCGTTCCAACTGTTCGATAACGGCGGTGAACGTACTTATCTGGCACAAAGCGGCCTGACTGGTACCAATGGTCCGGATGCACGTGCTACCGGTCGTCCGGTTTATTCGACCGAACAAAAGACTTATCAACTGGCAGACGGCCAGAACCAGTTGAACGTCGACCTGAAATTCAGCCTCGACGGTGTCAACTACATCAAGCGTTTCAGCTTTACCCGCGGTTTGTACGATTTGAAGGTCACTTACCTGATCGACAACACCAGCGACAAAGCCTGGAGTGGCAACCTGTTTGCCCAGCTCAAGCGTGACGCCAGCTCCGATCCGTCTTCCAGCACCGCCACCGGCACCGCCACTTACCTGGGCGCCGCCCTGTGGACAAGTAACGAGCCGTACAAAAAAGTGTCGATGAAAGATATCGACAAGGGCACGCTGAAAGAAACCGTCCAAGGTGGCTGGGTAGCGTGGCTGCAGCACTATTTCGTGACCGCCTGGATTCCGAACAAGGGTGACGCGAACCTGGTTCAAACCCGCAAGGACAGCCAGGGCAATTACATCATTGGCTTCACTGGCCCGGCGTTGACCGTCGCTCCAGGTGCCAAGGCTGAAACCAGCGCTACCCTGTACGCCGGCCCTAAAAGCCAGGCGGTACTGAAAGAGTTGTCCCCAGGCCTGGAATTGACTGTGGACTACGGCTTCCTGTGGTTCATTGCCCAGCCGATCTTCTGGCTGTTGCAACATATCCACAGCATCGTGGGTAACTGGGGCTGGTCGATCATCTTCCTGACCATGCTGATCAAAGGGCTTTTCTTCCCTCTGTCGGCAGCCAGCTACAAGTCGATGGCGCGTATGCGTGCCGTGGCCCCGAAACTGGCCGCGCTGAAAGAACAACATGGTGATGACCGGCAGAAAATGTCGCAGGCCATGATGGAGTTGTACAAGAAAGAGAAGATCAACCCGCTGGGTGGATGCTTGCCGATTCTGGTACAGATGCCGGTGTTCCTGTCGCTTTACTGGGTATTGCTGGAAAGCGTTGAAATGCGCCAGGCGCCGTTCATGCTGTGGATAACTGACCTGTCGATCAAAGACCCGTTCTTTATCCTGCCGATCATCATGGGCGCGACCATGTTTATCCAGCAGCGTCTGAACCCAACCCCGCCGGATCCGATGCAGGCCAAGGTAATGAAAATGATGCCAATCATCTTCACCTTCTTCTTCCTGTGGTTCCCTGCTGGCTTGGTACTGTACTGGGTGGTCAACAACGTGTTGTCGATCTCTCAACAGTGGTACATCACACGTAAAATCGAAGCGGCTACCAAAAAAGCCGAGGCGTAATTTACTCTGTGGATAACCACTCAAGACGCCCCCTAGTGGGGCGTTTTGCTTTCCGTCACTTTTGTTCTGGAACATGCTGATGAGCGCTCCTCGTGAAACCATCGCTGCTGTCGCTACCGCTCAAGGTCGGGGCGGCGTCGGCATCGTTAGAATTTCCGGGCCATTGGCGGGCGTGGCAGCCAGGGCCATCAGCGGCCGGGAGCTGAAACCCCGTTATGCCCATTACGGTCAGTTCCTGGATGCCGACCACAGCGTATTGGACGAGGGGCTGGCCATCTATTTTCCAGGGCCAAACTCGTTCACTGGTGAAGATGTCCTTGAACTACAAGGGCACGGTGGTCCTGTGGTGTTGGACATGCTGCTGCAGCGCTGCTTGCAATTGGGTTGCCGCCTGGCCAGACCAGGGGAATTCAGCGAACGCGCATTCTTGAACGATAAGCTCGACCTGGCCCAGGCCGAAGCCATCGCCGATTTGATCGAAGCCAGTTCTGCACAGGCTGCACGTAACGCATTGCGTTCATTGCAGGGGGCTTTTTCCCTGCGTGTGCATAACTTGACCGAGCAACTGATCAGCCTGCGCATCTACGTCGAAGCCGCGATTGATTTTCCGGAAGAAGAAATCGACTTCCTGGCGGATGGCCATGTATTGGCGATGCTGGATAAAGTCCGCGATGAGTTATCCACAGTGCTGCGCGAAGCCGGGCAGGGCGCCTTGCTGCGCGATGGTATGACGGTGGTGATTGCCGGCCGGCCCAATGCCGGCAAATCCAGCCTACTCAATGCTCTGGCAGGGCGCGAGGCGGCCATCGTCACCGAGATCGCCGGCACTACCCGGGATATCTTGCGTGAACATATCCACATCGACGGTATGCCGCTGCACGTGGTCGACACCGCTGGTCTGCGCGATACCGACGACCAGGTGGAAAAGATCGGCGTGGAACGTGCGCTTAAGGCGATCAGCGAAGCCGATCGTGTGTTGCTGGTGGTGGATGCCACTGCACCTGAAGCTGTGGATCCTTTTGCCTTGTGGCCGGAATTTCTTGAACAACGGCCAGACCCGGCCAAAGTCACCTTGATCCGTAACAAGGCCGACCTTACGGGTGAAGCCATCGCCCTGGAAACCAGTGAAGATGGCCACGTCACTATCAGCTTGAGCGCGAAATCGGCGGGTGACGGTCTGGAGTTGCTGCGCGAGCACCTTAAAGCCTGCATGGGCTACGAACAGACCTCGGAAAGCAGCTTCAGTGCGCGGCGCAGGCACCTGGAAGCGCTGCGTCATGCCAGCGCGGCCCTGGAGCACGGGCGGGCCCAGCTGACCTTAGCGGGGGCTGGAGAGCTGCTGGCTGAAGATTTGCGTCAGGCGCAGCAGCTGCTGGGTGAAATCACCGGCGCTTTCAGCTCGGATGATTTGCTGGGGCGGATTTTCTCCAGCTTTTGCATTGGCAAATAGCCGAGTTATCCACATCGTCTACCAGTTGTAAGACACCGTACCGAGCAAGGTACGGCTGTCGCCCCAATAGCAACGCCCCGCATCGTTGCAACCGGATACATATTCCTTGTCGAACAGGTTCTTGGCGTTCAGGTCCACCGACCAGTGTGGGTTGATCTGATAACCCAGTGCCGCATCCACCAAGGTGACGCTTCCTGCGTCCAGCTTCCCGTAGAGCGTAGGCGGGGTGTAGGAAAAGGTACTGTCGAAATAGCGCACCCCGCCGCCCACGGAGAAACCCTTGAGTTGGCCGTCGAGAAAGCGATATTTGCCCCACACCGAAGCCTGGTTACGCGGCACGCCTGTCATCTGACGGCCTTCTACCAGCGAAGTGGCCGAATCCTTGGTTATCCGGGCGTCGGTGTAGGTATAGGCTGCCGTCACGTTGAAGTTGGAGCTGATGTTACTGTTGACCTCGACTTCCACGCCCTTGGCGCGACTTTCACCGACTTGGCGATAGCTGTTGGTGGTGGCATCGAGGTAGGTATCGTCCTGCTTGCGCAGGTCATACACCGACACGGTCATCGCCGTATCCCAGCCGATCGGTTCGTACTTAACGCCCACTTCGTATTGGCTGCTGGTGATCGGTTTCAACGGCGAGCCCGCGTTGGAGATCTGCTGCACGGGGACAAACGCGGTGGAATAGCTGACATAAGGCGTAAGGCCGTTGTCGAACTGGTACATCACCCCGCCCTGGTAAGTGAATTTACGATCCTGTGAGTTGATATTGCTCGATGGCTTGACCTTGTCTCGGTAATCGCTGTCGACCCAGTCCTGGCGGCCGCCCAGCAGAAAGAGCCAATGGTCGTATTTGCTTTGGATCTGTGCATAAATCCCTTTCATCTGCTGTTCAAGCAAGGTGTTTTGCACTGCCAGGGGAGTGAGCGGGTCGCGCAGGTACACCGGGTTATACACATCGATGGTGCCGGCGAAACCCGCATCCCAGTCTTGATTGAACGAGGTTCGGTCATAGCTGGCGCCCAATAGCACTGTGTTTTCCACACTGCCCAACTGGAACGTGCCTTCGAGCTGGTTATCCAGGGAATAGACCATCGATTTGTTGTAGCGGTCATAGGCGTTCATGTTCAGCCGGGTGCCGAAGCCACCGTTATTCAATGATCCAGGCCAGGTTTCGTGCCGGTTGATGCGTGACTGCATATAGCGCGAGTTCTGACGGAACTGCCAGTCATCATTGAAGCTGTGGCTCAACTCATAGCCGGTGCTCCACGCTTCGCGTTCAAAGGTGTTCCAGTCCGGATTGCCCAGCAGGGTGTGTTTGGACAGCTTCCCGTTGGGATTTGTGAGCAGCGTACCGGCGGCGGGTAGGCCAAGTTCCAGGTTGGTATGGTCTTTCTGGTAGTTGGCCAGCAGCGTCAGGGTGTTGTAGTCGTCGAAGTTCAGGGTCAGGGATGGCGCGATATATAGACGATCGTCCGGGACGTGATCGGTCTGCGTGTCGGATTTACGCCCCAGTATCACCACCCGGCCCAGAATATTGTCACTGTCGTTGAGCGGGCCCGAGATATCCACACCCAACTGGCGTCGATTATTCGAACCATAACTCACCTGCACCTCGCCTTGCGGGGTTGCAGTCGGGTGTTTACTCACCAGATTAACCAAACCACCGGGTGCGTTTTCACCGTAGAGCAGGGAAGACGGGCCGCGGAAAATCTCGACCCGTTCCAGGCCGTAGGGTTCGCTGGTGGTGTCGTATCGATTGCCTTGCACCCGCAGGCCATCTCGCAGCAGGCCGTAGCCGTAATCCGTGGCGTTGAAACCGCGAATGAAAAACAGATCGCCTGCCAAGCCGTCGCCCGCAGCGAACGGTGGGGCGAAGATTCCCGGTACGTAGCCCAACACGTCTGTCAGGGTTTGAGATTTCTGGTCCTTGATACGCTGGCCAGTGACAACGGACACCGAACGCGGAGTCTCGGACAGCGGCGTGCTGGTCTTCGTGCCGATCCGGCTGTTCTGCGCCTTGTAGCCTACATCCCCGGCGATCTCTTGATTGAAGCCGCCCTGTTGATAAGTGCTCACAGTGGTGGGTGCCAACGTGAGTCGGCCAGCAGGAGCCGCCTGTAATACATAGCTGCCGGGAGCTTGTGCGACCGCCTGCAGGTCCGAGTTCTGCAGCAGCAGCGCAAAGCCCTGGTCCACCGAATAGTCACCTTGCAGCCCCGGCGTATTCAAACGCGCGGTTTGCTGGGGGGAGAAGGACAGAATCACATTGGCCCTGGCAGCAAACTGGCTCAACGCATTGTCCAGCGGGCCAGCGGCAATTGCATAGTATTGCGTTGCGCTGGCGGCCGTGACGGCGGTGGCTAACAACACACCGGTGGTAGCGGTGATGAACTGCAGACCGTAGGTCATGCTGTGGCAGGAAAGTCGTTTGCGGAGCGGGGTGGGAAGGCGCATAGGTGAGTAAGCCCTGAAGGTAGCGTCGTGATTACCTGTAGGGCCGCACCAGGTCAAAAAAAGATAACCCCTCTGTGGATTATTTTTCGATTAGCCGATTCGGGTGACCGACACCCAATAGCGCGTAAAGTATTTCACTTGAATCGGCAGGCTCGCTTGCAGGTTAGTGAGGACGGCATCGGTTGAGTCCAGACGGAAGGTCCCGGAAACGCGTAGGCCTGCAGAGGCTGGGTCGCAGTGCAATACACCCGGCCGATAGCGCGCCAACTCATCGATAACTTCTCCCAGCCGAGCATCGAGCACGATCAGTTGGCCATCGACCCAGGCGGCCTGTACTCCGCCATATCGCTGGGCAGGGCGCACATTGCGCCGATCAAACTCTGCGCTCTCACCCGCGCCAATAGTGCGGCGAAGTTCGGGTTGGTCGCCGGGGGATATCTCAACCCGTTCTTCCAAGACACCAACCCGCGTGGCGTCGGGCAGTTGGCGCACAGTAAACCGAGTGCCCAGCGCCCGGACCCGGCCTTGGCGAGTTTCGACATAAAACGGTAAGTGCCCACCCCGTGTGCCGGTGTGGATAAGTACTTCACCCTCGCGCAAACGGATCAAACGTTGTCGCCCATCAAATGCCACATCGATAGCGGTATGAGTATTGAGATTGATCTGCGTGCCATCCGCCAGCTCGATGCGTCGCCTCTGGCCCACCGACGTGCGGTAATCAGCCCATACGTTGCCCAGCGACGTATGTTGCTGGACGTTCCACCCCAGATAGCCACCGCCGCTGAGCACCAGCATCCACTTGAGGACCTGGCGCCTCTGTTGCGTGGTGGATAACGCGCGGCGTGTGAGGTCAGGGGACAGGGCACCAAGGCTGCGCTGCAACTGCTCCATCTGGTTCCAAGCCGCCTGGTGGGATGGGTCACGATTAAGCCACTGCTGCCAGGCTTGATGTTGCGCGGGCGTCGGTGGTTGCGACTGAAATTGCACATACCAACTGGCAGCGGCCTCGAACGTCTTGCGGTCGGGGCTGACCATTACCGGTTGGCCATGATCAGGGAGCATTCGGTGAGGGCGCGGATCATGTGTTTCTTCACCGTGGTCAGCGATACCTGCAGTTGATCGGCGATCTGTTGATAAGTCAGCCCTTCAATCTGTGCGAGCACGAAAATTCGCCGTGCCCGCTCACCCAGGCCAGACAGCGCTTTATCCACAGCCACCAGGGTTTCGATGATGATTGCCTTGTCTTCTTCACTGATAGCTGTGGTTTCGGGACGCTCTGCCAGGGTTTGCCTGTAGGCCTGCTCGATGGCGTTCCGGCGATACCGGTCAATCACCAGGCCCCTCGCGATGGTGGTCAGATAGTCCCGTGGTTCGAGGATCTGCGCCGCATGTCGTCCACCGAGCATGCGCACGAACGTATCGTGAGCCACATCGGCTGCATCGCTGGCGTTATGCAATTTTCCCTTGAGCCATCCGCGCAACCACGAATGGTGCTGTTCATAGATGTGCTGGACCGCTGCGGTATGTGAGGAGGAAGGCATAGGCGCGACAAGGTAGGTTAATGATAATCGCTATTATTAACTGCCCCAGTGTTTTCCCACAATAGATCTGTTTTTGTCCCACCCAGGATTAATTCCCAGCTTTGCCGTGGACGAAATCGGCCGTTTCTGTGGATTAAGCCCTGTGAATAACAGCGGTTGTGCCCAGTTGATAACAGGGCCTGAAACCTGAGTAAAAACCCACCTGTGGATAACCAGTCGTTTAATTCACAGGCTTAAAGCACTTATCCAAAGGCCTCATCGGCAGATGAACACAACGTTTTGAATCGCTGTACACATTGAAAATAAAGGCCTTCAGAGATCTATCCACAGAAATGTTGCTCAGTATAAATAAACATAAAAACAAAGATTTAATAAATTTCTCTCTTTTAATTTCTATTGTCTGTGATTCATCCACAGCTGGTTAAATTTTGTGCAAAGGGTTCTTTAGGAAAGGCGAAGTCCCTATACTTGCCGCCAAAGCTGTAGAACCCTTTCAACAAACAATTCCTGATTACCTACATAAGCAGGCACGAGGTGCGTGGTGGATTTCCCTTCCCGTTTTGAAGTGATCGTCATCGGCGGCGGTCATGCCGGTACCGAGGCAGCACTGGCGTCAGCACGCATGGGCGTAAAAACCCTGTTGCTGACGCATAACGTGGAAACCCTCGGTGCCATGAGTTGCAACCCCGCAATTGGCGGGATTGGCAAAAGCCATCTGGTCAAGGAAATCGATGCCCTTGGCGGGGTAATGGCGATGGCCACCGACAAGGGTGGTATTCAATTTCGCGTGCTCAACAGCCGCAAAGGCCCGGCCGTACGTGCTACCCGGGCTCAGGCCGACCGCATCCTGTACAAGGCAGCGGTACGCGAAACCCTGGAAAACCAGCCGAACCTGTGGATATTTCAGCAGGCCGCCGATGACTTGATCGTCGAGCAGGACCAGGTACGCGGTGTCGTTACGCAAATGGGTCTGCGTTTTCATGCAGATTCGGTCGTACTGACCACGGGCACGTTCCTCGGCGGACTTATCCACATCGGTATGCAAAATTATTCCGGTGGTCGTGCCGGTGACCCGCCGTCGATTGCCTTGGCAAAACGTCTGCGTGAACTACCGCTGCGCGTCGGCCGTTTGAAAACCGGAACCCCGCCACGCATTGATGGGCGTTCTGTGGATTTCTCGATGATGACCGAGCAAGCCGGCGACACGCCGATCCCGGTCATGTCGTTCATGGGTTCCAAAGAACAGCACCCGAAACAGGTCAGCTGCTGGATTACCCACACCAACGCCCGAACCCACGAAATCATTGCCGCGAACCTTGATCGTTCGCCGATGTATTCCGGGGTGATCGAAGGCATTGGTCCGCGTTATTGCCCGTCGATCGAAGACAAGATCCACCGCTTTGCCGACAAGGAAAGCCACCAGGTCTTTATCGAACCCGAAGGCTTGACCACCCACGAGCTGTACCCCAACGGAATTTCCACTTCGCTGCCGTTCGATGTGCAAATCCAGATCGTGCAGTCGATTCGCGGTATGGAAAACGCGCACATCGTGCGTCCGGGCTACGCCATCGAGTACGACTACTTCGACCCGCGCGACCTGAAATACAGCCTGGAAACCAAAGTGATCGGCGGCCTGTTCTTCGCCGGCCAAATCAACGGCACTACCGGTTATGAAGAAGCCGGGGCCCAAGGTTTGCTAGCCGGGACCAACGCAGCATTGCGTGCACAAGGCAAAGACAGCTGGTGCCCGCGTCGCGATGAAGCCTACATCGGCGTATTGGTCGACGACCTGATTACCCTGGGTACCCAGGAACCGTACCGGATGTTCACATCTCGGGCGGAATACCGCCTGATCCTGCGCGAAGACAACGCCGACCTGCGCTTGACCGAAAAAGGTCGCGAGCTGGGCCTGGTCGATGACGCCCGCTGGGCGGCCTTCTGCAAAAAACGCGAAAGCATTGCGCTCGAAGAACAGCGTCTGAAAAGTACCTGGGTTCGCCCGGGCACGGAGCAAGGCGACGCCATTGCAGAAAAATTCGGCACGCCGTTGACCCATGAGTACAACTTGCTCAACCTGCTTTCCCGCCCGGAAATCGACTACGCTGGTCTGGTCGAAGTGACTGGCCAGGGCGCAGAAGACCCACAGGTTGCCGAACAGGTTGAAATCAAGACCAAATACGCAGGCTACATTGATCGCCAGCAGGACGAGATCGCTCGGCTGCGCGCCAGTGAAGACACCAAACTGCCTGTGGATATCGACTACACCGGAATTTCCGGGTTATCGAAAGAAATTCAAAGCAAGTTGGGGATAACTCGGCCGGAAACCCTCGGGCAGGCTTCACGTATCCCTGGCGTCACTCCGGCAGCCATCTCGCTGTTGATGATTCATTTGAAAAAACGCGGCGCGGGCCGTCAGTTGGAGCAAAGCGCTTGAGTTCGTTGGTCACCTCGCAACACGCCGAAGAGTTATCCACAGGAGCGCGCCAGTTGGGCGTAGCCCTGACCGAAGCCCAGCATGAGCTACTGCTGGGCTACCTGGCCCTGTTGATCAAATGGAACAAGGCTTACAACCTGACAGCAGTGCGTGACCCAGACGAGATGGTGTCGCGGCATTTGCTCGACAGCCTCAGCGTGATGCCGTTTATCGAAAATGGCCGTTGGCTCGATGTGGGCAGCGGCGGCGGCATGCCTGGCATCCCGTTGGCGATCCTGTTTCCCGAGTCCCACGTGACCTGCCTGGACAGCAACGGCAAGAAAACCCGCTTCCTGACCCAGGTCAAACTCGAACTCAAGCTGGATAACCTGCAAGTTATCCACAGTCGTGTCGAAGCATTCACGCCTGAACTGCCTTTCAACGGGATCGTGTCTCGGGCGTTCAGCAGCATGGAGAACTTCAGCAACTGGACACGCCACCTGGGCGACCGTGATACCCGCTGGTTGGCAATGAAGGGCGTTCATCCAAGCGACGAGCTGTTAGCATTGCCGGCAGACTTCCACCTCGATAGCGAACACGCCTTGGCCGTACCTGGTTGCCAAGGCCAACGCCATCTGCTGATACTGCGCCGCACGGCATGATTGGGAACACAAGCAAGAATGGCTAAGGTATTCGCGATAGCGAACCAGAAAGGTGGCGTGGGTAAAACCACCACCTGTATCAACCTCGCAGCATCCCTGGTCGCGACCAAGCGTCGGGTGCTGTTGATCGATCTCGATCCACAGGGCAACGCCACCATGGGTAGCGGTGTGGATAAACACGGCCTGGAAAACTCGGTCTACGATTTGCTGATTGGCGAATGCGACCTGGCCCAGGCCATGCACTATTCCGAGCACGGCGGTTACCAACTGCTGCCGGCCAACCGCGATCTGACCGCGGCGGAAGTGGTGCTGCTGGAAATGCAGATGAAAGAAAGCCGTCTGCGCAGCGCCCTGGCGCCCATTCGCGAAAACTACGATTACATTTTGATCGACTGTCCACCGTCGCTGTCGATGCTCACGCTTAACGCGCTGGTTGCCTCCGATGGGGTAATTATCCCCATGCAGTGCGAGTACTTCGCTCTCGAAGGCTTGAGCGACCTTGTGGATAACATCAAGCGAATTGCCGAGCTGCTCAACCCGAACCTGAAAGTCGAAGGCCTGCTGCGTACGATGTATGACCCGCGCCTGAGCCTGATGAACGATGTGTCGGCGCAGCTCAAGGAACACTTTGGCGATCAGTTGTACGACACCGTGATTCCACGCAACATCCGCCTGGCCGAAGCGCCAAGCTATGGCATGCCCGCGCTGGCGTACGACAAATCCTCGCGTGGTGCCATTGCCTACCTGGCATTGGCTGGCGAGATGGTTCGCCGCCAACGCCGTAATTCACGCACCGCTGCAGCCCAGCCAACTTAAGGAATCCCCATGGCCGTCAAGAAACGAGGTCTCGGACGTGGACTGGATGCACTGTTGAGTGGTCCGACCGTCACATCGCTTGAAGAACAAGCGGTGCAGGCTGACGAGCGCGAGCTGCAGCACTTGCCGCTGGACCTGATCCAGCGGGGCAAATACCAGCCACGTCGGGACATGGACCCCCAGGCCCTGGAAGAACTGTCCAACTCGATCAAGGCCCAGGGCGTGATGCAGCCCATCGTGGTGCGCCCCATTGGCGGTGGCCGCTTTGAGATCATCGCCGGGGAGCGCCGCTGGCGTGCCAGCCAGCAGGCCGGCAAGGAAACCATCCCGGCGATGGTGCGCGATGTACCGGATGAAACCGCGATCGCCATGGCGTTGATCGAGAATATCCAGCGTGAAGACCTCAACCCGATCGAAGAAGCGATTGCGTTGCAGCGTTTGCAGCAGGAATTCCAGCTCACCCAGCAACAAGTGGCCGAGGCAGTGGGCAAGTCCCGCGTCACCGTGTCCAACTTGTTGCGTTTGATCGCGCTGCCGGAAGTGATCAAGACCATGTTGTCCCACGGCGACCTGGAAATGGGCCATGCCCGTGCGTTGCTCGGTTTGCCGGAAAATCAACAGGTTGAAGGGGCGCGACACGTTGTCGCACGAGGCCTGACCGTGCGTCAGACTGAAGCGCTGGTGCGCCAGTGGCTCAGCGGCAAACCTGCACCGGTCGAAACCGCCAAACCTGATCCGGATATCGCGCGACTCGAGCAGCGCCTGGCCGAGCGCCTGGGCTCTGCGGTGCAAATTCGTCACGGCAAGAAGGGCAAAGGGCAATTGGTCATCGGATATAACTCCCTTGACGAGCTTCAAGGCGTCCTTGCCCACATCCGCTGAAACATTTGCTTATGTAGCGCGTGATCGGAAATCACTACCCGACAGTTGAATAGGGGCTGAACCGCCCCTATACTCTGCGCGCATTTTGTCGGCACAAATTATGCCAAGTTATTGATTTCCGGCAGCCGACCATTGAGGAGCAAGAGTGATGGAAACCCGCACGCCAAACACGTTGCCGTTCCATCGCTTGGCTGTTTTTCCGGTTCTACTGGCTCAATTTGTCATTTTGCTGATCGCCGCATTGGCGCTTTGGTATTGGCATGGAGTCGTAGCCGGGTATTCAGGACTCTGCGGAGGCCTGATAGCCTTGCTGCCCAATATGTATTTTGCTCACAGGGCCTTTCGGTTTTCCGGCGCCCGAGCAGCCCAGGCTATCGTCCGGTCTTTTTATGCCGGCGAGGCGGGGAAACTGATTTTGACGGCAGTGCTGTTTGCACTGACCTTTGCAGGTGTGAAGCCATTGGCGCCGCTGGCTGTATTCGGCGTCTTCGTGTTGACCCAACTGGTCAGCTGGTTCGCTCCCCTGCTAATGAAAACAAGACTTTCGAAACCTTAGGGCGTTTGAGGCAACCATGGCAGAAACAACCGCTTCGGGCTATATCCAGCACCACTTGCAGAACCTGACCTTCGGTCAGCTTCCTAATGGCGGCTGGGGCTTTGCCCACACCGCAGCAGAAGCCAAAGAAATGGGTTTCTGGGCTTTCCACCTGGATACTCTGGGTTGGTCGGTCGCATTGGGCCTGATCTTCGTTCTGATTTTCCGCATGGCGGCAAAGAAGGCGACTTCCGGTCAGCCAGGTGCTTTGCAGAACTTCGTTGAAGTATTGGTCGAATTCGTCGATGGCAGCGTGAAAGACAGCTTCCATGGCCGTAGCCCGGTGATTGCACCGCTGGCACTGACCATCTTCGTCTGGGTGTTCCTGATGAACGCCGTCGACCTGATTCCGGTGGACTGGATTCCTCAGTTGGCCATGGCGATCTCCGGCGACCCGCACATTCCATTCCGCGCCGTATCCACCACTGACCCGAACGCCACACTGGGCATGGCTCTGTCGGTATTCGCGCTGATCATTTTCTACAGCATCAATGTCAAGGGCATCGGCGGCTTCATCGGCGAACTGACCCTGCACCCGTTCGGCAGCAAGAACATCTTCGTTCAAGCCCTGCTGATCCCGGTGAACTTCCTGCTGGAATTCGTCACCCTGATCGCCAAGCCGATTTCCCTGGCTCTGCGACTGTTCGGCAACATGTATGCCGGCGAGCTGGTGTTCATTCTGATCGCTGTGATGTTCGGCAGCGGTCTGCTCTGGCTTAGCGGCCTGGGCGTAGTTCTGCAGTGGGCGTGGGCTGTGTTCCACATCCTGATCATTACCCTGCAGGCCTTCATCTTCATGATGCTGACCATCGTCTACCTGTCGATGGCGCACGAAGAGAACCATTAAGACCAGTCTCGACTAGTCTGATGTCCTTCCCGGTCAAACGGGAAGGTGGCCCAACAGGGCTATGAAACGATTTGTTTTACCGCTTTAAAATCTAAAAAACCTAAACCATACGACGTAAAAGTCGGGAGGAAAGATGGAAACTGTAGTTGGTCTAACCGCTATCGCTGTTGCACTGTTGATCGGCCTGGGCGCCCTGGGTACTGCCATTGGTTTCGGCCTGCTGGGCGGCAAATTCCTGGAAGGCGCAGCGCGTCAGCCAGAAATGGTCCCAATGCTGCAAGTTAAAATGTTCATCGTCGCCGGCCTGCTCGACGCCGTGACCATGATCGGCGTTGGTATCGCACTGTTCTTCACCTTCGCGAACCCCTTCGTTGGTCAACTCGCTGGCTAATCACTCGACTTTTCGAGTGATTGGGGTGATGGACAACGAATGAGCGAGGTGTTGGCGTGAACATTAATGCAACCCTGATTGGCCAATCCGTTGCGTTCTTCATTTTTGTAGTGTTTTGCATGAAGTTCGTGTGGCCTCCGGTCATCGCGGCTTTGCACGAACGTCAGAAGAAGATCGCGGATGGTTTGGACGCTGCCAGCCGTGCAGCTCGCGACCTGGAGTTGGCCCACGAGAAAGTGGGTCAGCAACTGCGCGAAGCTAAAGCACAGGCAGCCGAGATCATTGAGCAAGCCAAGAAACGCGGTAACCAGATCGTCGAAGAGGCTGTTGAAAAAGCCCGCGTCGAAGCTGACCGTGTGAAGGCTTCGGCTCATGCCGAGATCGAACAGGAACTGAACGGTGTCAAAGACGCGCTGCGTGCCCAACTGGGTGCTCTGGCCGTTGGCGGTGCTGAGAAGATCCTCGGTGCCACAATCGATCAAAACGCGCACGCGGAGCTGGTTAACAAACTGGCTGCTGAAATTTAAGCGAGGGCGATCATGGCAGAACTGACCACGTTGGCCCGACCTTACGCTAAGGCAGCCTTCGAGCACGCCCAGGCCCACCAGCAGCTGGCCTCTTGGTCAGCCATGCTCGGCCTGGCTGCAGCAGTGTCGCAAGACGACACAATGCAGCGCGTGCTCAAGGCCCCGCGCCTGACGAGCGCAGACAAGGCCGCCACTTTTATTGAAGTGTGCGGCGACAAGTTTGATGTGAAGGTGCAGAACTTCATCCACGTCATTGCCGAAAACGACCGTCTCCCGCTATTGCCGGAGATCGCCGCTCTGTTCGACCTGTACAAGGCCGAAGCAGAGAAATCGGTAGACGTTGAAGTGACCAGTGCTTTCGCATTGAACCAAGAACAGCAAGACAAACTCGCCAAGGTTCTCAGTGCACGACTCAATCGGGAAGTGCGCCTGCAAGCTTCGGAGGACGCATCGCTTATTGGTGGTGTTGTTATCCGTGCCGGCGACCTGGTTATCGATGGCTCGATTCGCGGCAAAATCGCGAAACTTGCCGAAGCATTGAAATCTTGAGTTTGAAGGGGCAGCAGAGCAATGCAGCAACTCAATCCTTCCGAAATAAGTGAAATTATCAAGGGCCGCATCGACAAGCTCGATGTGACCTCCCAAGCCCGTAACGAAGGCACTGTCGTCAGCGTATCTGACGGCATCGTGCGGATTCACGGTCTGGCCGACGTAATGTACGGCGAGATGATCGAGTTTCCGGGCGGCGTCTACGGTATGGCCCTCAACCTGGAGCAAGACTCCGTAGGTGCCGTTGTATTGGGCGCGTACACCAGTCTGGCTGAAGGCATGAGCGCCAAGTGCACAGGCCGCATCCTGGAAGTTCCGGTTGGTAAGGAACTGCTGGGTCGCGTAGTCGACGCACTGGGTAACCCTGTTGACGGTAAAGGTCCACTGGGCAACACCGAGACCGACGCGGTCGAGAAAGTTGCTCCAGGCGTGATCTGGCGTAAGTCGGTAGACCAGCCTGTACAGACTGGCTACAAGGCTGTCGATGCCATGATCCCAGTCGGCCGTGGCCAGCGTGAGCTGATCATCGGTGACCGTCAGATCGGTAAAACCGCTCTGGCGATCGACGCGATCATCAACCAGAAAGACAGCGGCATTTTCTGCGTCTACGTAGCCATCGGTCAGAAGCAATCGACCATCGCCAACGTAGTTCGCAAGCTGGAAGAAAACGGCGCCCTGGCCAACACGATCATCGTGGCTGCCAGTGCTTCGGAATCTCCTGCGCTGCAATTCCTGGCACCGTACTCCGGCTGCACCATGGGTGAATTCTTCCGCGACCGCGGTGAAGACGCGCTGATCGTTTATGACGATCTGTCCAAGCAAGCAGTGGCTTATCGCCAGATTTCCCTGCTGCTGCGCCGTCCACCAGGCCGTGAAGCTTACCCAGGCGACGTGTTCTATCTCCACTCCCGTCTGCTGGAGCGCGCATCCCGCGTTTCCGAAGAGTACGTAGAGAAGTTCACCAACGGCGCAGTGACCGGCAAAACCGGTTCCCTGACCGCACTGCCGATCATCGAAACCCAGGCTGGCGACGTTTCCGCGTTCGTTCCGACCAACGTGATTTCCATCACCGACGGTCAGATCTTCCTGGAATCGGCCATGTTCAACTCGGGCATCCGCCCTGCAGTGAACGCCGGTGTTTCGGTATCCCGTGTGGGTGGTGCCGCTCAGACCAAGATCATCAAGAAGCTCTCCGGTGGTATCCGTACCGCTCTGGCTCAGTATCGTGAACTGGCGGCATTCGCCCAGTTCGCTTCTGACCTGGACGAAGCGACCCGTAAGCAACTTGAGCATGGTCAGCGCGTTACCGAGCTGATGAAGCAGAAGCAATACGCCCCAATGTCGATCGCTGACATGGCGTTGTCGCTGTATGCCGCTGAGCGTGGGTTCCTGACCGACGTTGAAATCGCCAAGGTCGGCAGCTTTGAACAAGCGCTGATTGCTTACTTCAACCGCGATCACGCCGAATTGATGGCGAAGATCAACGTGAAGGGTGACTTCAATGACGATATCGACGCTGGCATGAAAGCCGGTATCGAGAAGTTCAAGGCCACCCAAACCTGGTAAGCCGCAGCGGGAGCCGCAAGGCTCCCGCTTGCTAACCTGATAGGTGTTACATGGCAGGCGCAAAAGAGATTCGCAGTAAGATTGCGAGCATCAAAAGCACGCAAAAAATTACCAGCGCCATGGAAAAAGTGGCGGTCAGCAAAATGCGCAAGGCACAAATGCGCATGGCTGCTAGCCGTCCTTATGCGGAGCGTATCCGCCAGGTAATTGGGCATCTGGCCAACGCCAACCCGGAATACCGCCACCCGTTCATGATCGACCGCGCCGTCAAGCGTGTGGGTTATGTGGTAGTGAGCAGTGACCGTGGTTTGTGCGGTGGTCTGAATACCAACCTGTTCAAGGCCCTGGTCAAGGACATGGCGGTAAACCGCGAAAACGGCGTCGAGATTGATCTGTGTGTTGTTGGTAGCAAGGGTGCGGCCTTTTTCCGCAACTTCGGCGGTAACGTCGTTGCAGCTATCAGCCACCTGGGTGAAGAGCCGTCGATCAATGATTTGATCGGCAGTGTGAAGGTGATGCTGGATGCGTACCTGGAAGGCCGTATTGACCGCCTCTCCGTGGTATCCAACAAGTTCATCAACACCATGACCCAGCAGCCAACCGTGGAGCAATTGATTCCACTGGTGGCGACTCCGGATCAGGAACTCAAGCACCACTGGGACTACCTCTACGAACCAGACGCCAAAGAGCTGCTTGACGGCTTGATGGTGCGCTACGTGGAGTCGCAGGTGTACCAGGCGGTGGTCGAGAACAACGCAGCTGAACAAGCGGCGCGGATGATCGCGATGAAAAACGCTACCGATAACGCCGGTGATCTGATCAGCGATTTGCAGCTGATCTACAACAAGGCGCGTCAGGCTGCGATCACCCAAGAGATCTCGGAAATCGTCGGCGGCGCTGCCGCGGTTTAACGGTTCAAATATTCAGAGGATCCAGCTATGAGTAGCGGACGTATCGTTCAAATCATCGGCGCCGTTATCGACGTGGAATTTCCACGCGACAGCGTACCGAGCATCTACAACGCGCTGAAAGTACAAGGCGCGGAAACTACCCTGGAAGTTCAGCAGCAGCTGGGCGACGGCGTAGTTCGTACCATTGCGATGGGTTCCACCGAAGGCTTGAAGCGCGGTCTGGACGTTGTCGACACTGGCGCTGCCATCTCCGTACCGGTCGGTAAAGCGACTCTGGGCCGGATCATGGACGTACTGGGCAACCCTATCGACGAAGCTGGCCCGATTGCCACCGAAGAGCGCTGGGGCATTCACCGCGCAGCACCTTCGTTCGCAGAACAAGCGGGCGGCAACGACCTGCTGGAAACCGGCATCAAGGTTATCGACCTGGTTTGCCCGTTCGCCAAAGGCGGTAAAGTCGGTCTGTTCGGTGGTGCCGGTGTAGGCAAGACCGTAAACATGATGGAACTGATCCGTAACATCGCCATCGAGCACAGCGGTTATTCCGTGTTCGCAGGTGTTGGTGAGCGTACTCGTGAGGGTAACGACTTCTACCACGAGATGAAGGACTCCAACGTTCTGGACAAAGTGGCACTGGTTTACGGTCAGATGAACGAGCCGCCGGGAAACCGTCTGCGCGTAGCCCTGACTGGCCTGACCATGGCCGAGAAGTTCCGTGACGAAGGTAACGACGTTCTGCTGTTCGTCGACAACATCTACCGTTACACCCTGGCCGGTACTGAAGTATCCGCACTGCTGGGCCGTATGCCTTCTGCAGTAGGTTACCAGCCGACCCTGGCTGAAGAGATGGGCGTTCTGCAAGAGCGTATCACTTCGACCAAGGAAGGTTCGATCACCTCGATCCAAGCGGTATACGTACCTGCGGATGACTTGACCGACCCGTCGCCAGCCACCACCTTCGCCCACTTGGACGCCACCGTCGTTCTGTCCCGTGACATCGCTTCCCTGGGTATCTACCCAGCGGTCGATCCACTCGACTCGACTTCGCGCCAGCTGGACCCGAACGTGATCGGCCAGGAGCACTACGACACCGCTCGCGGCGTTCAGTACGTGCTGCAGCGCTACAAAGAACTGAAGGACATCATTGCGATCCTGGGTATGGACGAGCTGTCGGAAGCCGACAAGCAGTTGGTAAACCGTGCTCGTAAGATCCAGCGTTTCTTGTCGCAGCCGTTCTTCGTGGCTGAAGTCTTCACCGGTGCCTCGGGTAAATACGTTTCCCTGAAAGACACCATTGCTGGCTTCAAAGGCATCCTCAACGGTGACTACGACCACCTGCCAGAACAAGCGTTCTACATGGTCGGCGGCATCGAAGAAGCGATCGAGAAAGCCAAGAAACTGTAATCCTGGCGCCCGGAAACGGGCGCTCATCAGGTTGAGGCAATCAGATGGCTATGACAGTCCATTGCGATATCGTCAGCGCGGAAGGGGAAATCTTCTCCGGTCTGGTAGAAATGGTGATTGCACACGGCGAACTCGGTGACCTGGGTATTGCCATGGGCCACGCGCCATTGATCACCAGCTTGAAGCCAGGTCCGATCACTCTGACCAAGCAAGGCGGGGAAAAGGAGGTGTTTTACATCTCTGGTGGTTTCCTCGAGGTTCAGCCGAACATGGTCAAGGTACTTGCCGACACCGTGCAACGTGCTGGCGACCTGGATGAAGCCTCCGCTCAGGAAGCCGTCAAGGCTGCCGAGAAGGCGCTGAACGAAAAAGGCGCAGACTTCGACTACAGCGCTGCTGCAGTCCGTCTGGCCGAGGCCGCAGCCCAGCTGCGTACTCTCCAGCAGATCCGCAAGAAGTAAGCGGCCACGCCGTTTTGCTTGATGCGTGATTGATTAAAAAGGGTAGCCTCGGCTACCCTTTTTCTTTTTTTGCAAAACACTTCTTTGGTCTGAACCCGGACCGCCCAGGATTGGTAGCCATTCATGTCTCTTGAAATCGTCATTCTCGCCGCAGGCCAGGGCACCCGCATGCGTTCAGCCCTGCCCAAGGTACTGCATCCGGTCGCGGGCAACTCCATGCTGGGCCATGTTATCCACAGCGCCCGCCAATTGGACCCACAACGTATTCATGTGGTGATTGGCCACGGTGCCGATGTGGTACGGGAACGCCTTGCCGCGGACGATTTGAATTTCGTATTGCAAGACAAGCAACTGGGCACCGGCCACGCGACCGCGCAGGCTGTGCCTTTCATCACCGCGGACACGGTATTGATCCTCTACGGCGATGTCCCGCTGATTGAAGTGGAAACCTTGCAACGCCTGCTCAAGCACGTGGTGCCTGGCCAGATGGGCCTGCTGACCGTTGAGCTGGATGACCCTACGGGCTACGGCCGCATTGTGCGCAACGCCGACGGCAAGGTGGCTGCCATCGTTGAACACAAGGATGCCAGCGAAGCCCAGCGCGCGATTACTGAAGGCAATACCGGCATTCTCGCCGTGCCTGCCAACAAGCTCGCCGACTGGATGAGCCGCCTGTCCAACAACAATGCCCAAGGCGAGTATTACCTCACAGACGTCATCGAGATGGCCGTCAGCGATGGCCTGCTGGTCGCCACCGAGCAGCCCCATCATCCGATGGAAGTGCAGGGCGCCAACGACCGCAAACAACTGGCAGAGCTGGAACGTCACTATCAACTGCGCGAAGGCCTGCGCCTGATGACCCAGGGCGTGACCCTGCGAGACCCGGCGCGTTTCGATGTACGTGGCGAAGTCACGGTGGGCCGCGACGTCCTGATCGATATCAATGTGATCCTCGAAGGCCGCGTGATCATTGAAGACGGTGTGGTCATCGGCCCGAACTGCGTGATCAAGGACAGTACCTTGCGCGAAGGCGTGGTGGTCAAGGCCAACAGCCATATCGACGGTGCCGTGATGGGCGAGGGCAGCGATGCCGGGCCGTTTGCGCGCTTGCGTCCGGGTAGCGAGTTGGGGGCCAAGGCGCATGTGGGTAACTTTGTCGAACTGAAAAACGCTCACCTCGGCGAAGGCGCCAAAGTCGGCCACCTGACTTATCTGGGCGATGCCGTCATCGGCGCACGCACCAACATCGGCGCTGGCACCATCACCTGCAACTATGACGGTGCCAATAAGTACCAGACCACCATTGGTGAAGACGTGTTCATCGGCTCCAATAACTCGCTGGTTGCTCCCGTGACCATCGGCGATGGTTCCAACACCGCAGCGGGCTCGACCATCAACCAGGATGTGGATAAGTCCCAACTGGCCGTTGCCCGCGCTCGCCAACGCAACATCGACGGCTGGAAACGCCCGGTCAAAATCAAAAAGAGCTGAGTTATCCACAACTTGATAGGTTGAGACTCACTCCTGTGGGAGCTGGCTTGCCTGCGATAGCGGTCTGACATTCATCATGATGTCGCCTGACACGCAGCTATCGCAGGCAAGCCAGCTCCCACAGTTGTTTAGTGGCATGCCCGAAAGCTCTACAAAAATGCCTTCCGCCTCTTGACGATCTTTCGCCAATAGGTTTTGATTGCCTTCGTTATCTTTCGAAACGAAACTTATCACTACCATGTCGAAACGAAACACCCCCCAACGACGCCACAATATCCTCACCTTGCTCAACGAACAGGGCGAAGTCAGCGTGGACGAGTTGGCCAAACATTTCGAAACTTCGGAAGTGACCATCCGCAAGGATCTTGCTGCCCTCGAAAGTAACGGCTTGCTCCTGCGTCGCTACGGCGGTGCAATCACTATGCCCCAAGAGTTGGTGGGCGACGCTGCCCAGCCCATCTCGGCCTACAAGCGCGCCATCGCCCGTGCAGCCGTGAAGCGTTTGCGTGAACATGCGCGCATCATCATCGACAGCGGCAGCACTACCGCCGCGATGATTCCCGAACTGGGCCATCAGCCGGGCCTGGTGGTGATGACCAACTCCCTGAATGTGGCCCGCGCCTTGAGCGAATTGGAACACGAGCCGGTGCTGTTGATGACCGGGGGTACCTGGGACCCACATTCGGATTCGTTCCAGGGCCAGGTCGCTGAGCAGGTGCTGCGTTCCTATGACTTTGACCAGCTGTTCATCGGTGCCGATGGCATCGACCTGCAGCGCGGTACCACTACCTTCAACGAACTGCTGGGCTTGAGCCGTGTGATGGCCGAGGTCGCCCGTGAAGTGGTGGTGATGGTCGAATCCGACAAGATCGGCCGCAAGATTCCCAACCTGGAACTGCCCTGGAGCAGCGTCCATACCCTTATTACCGATGATCGCCTGCCGCTCGAGGCCCGCGACCAGATCCAAGCCCGCGGCATTACGCTGATATGCGCGGCAATCATCTAGGAGAAGCACCATGTGTGGAATTGTTGGCGCAGTCGCCGAACGTAACGTTACTGCCATCCTGATCGAAGGCCTCAAGCGCCTCGAATACCGCGGTTACGATAGCGCCGGTGTGGCCGTCTTCACCAACGCCGGCAAGCTGGAGCGCATGCGCCGCCCGGGCAAGGTCAGCGAACTGGACCAAGCCCTGGCCGGTGAGCCGCTAGTAGGTCGCCTGGGCATTGCCCACACCCGTTGGGCCACCCACGGTGCACCGTGCGAGCGTAACGCTCACCCGCACTTCTCCGGCGACCTGGCCGTGGTGCACAACGGCATCATCGAAAACCATGAAGTGCTGCGTGAACAACTCAAGGGCCTGGGCTACGTCTTCACCTCGGACACCGACACCGAAGTGATCGCCCACCTGCTCAACCACAAGCTCAAGGATCACAGCGATCTGACCACCGCCCTCAAGGCCACGGTCAAGGAACTGCATGGCGCCTACGGCCTGGCCGTGATCAGCGCCAGCCAGCCTGACCGCCTGGTTGCCGCACGCAGTGGCAGCCCATTGGTGATCGGCCTGGGCCTGGGCGAGAACTTCCTTGCCTCTGACCAACTGGCCCTGCGCCAAGTGACCGACCGTTTCATGTACCTGGAAGAAGGCGACATTGCCGACATCCGCCGTGAAAGCGTGCAGATCTGGGATGTGAATGGTCAGTCCGTCGAGCGCGAAGCCGTGCAATACCGCGACGGTGCCGAAGCCGCCGACAAAGGCGAGTTCCGCCACTTCATGCTCAAGGAAATCCACGAGCAACCATCCGTGGTACAGCGCACCCTGGAAGGTCGCCTGAGCCAGAACCAAGTATTGGTGAACGCTTTCGGCCCGCAAGCCGCCGAACTGTTCGCCAAAGTGCGCAACGTGCAGATCGTCGCCTGTGGCACCAGCTACCACGCCGGTATGGTGGCGCGTTACTGGTTGGAAGAACTGGCCGGCATCCCGTGCCAGGTCGAAGTCGCCAGCGAGTTCCGCTACCGCAAGGTCGTGGTGCAGCCCGACACCCTGTTCGTGACCATTTCCCAGTCTGGTGAAACCGCCGATACCCTGGCTGCCTTGCGCAACGCCAAGGAGCTGGGCTTCCTCGGCAGTCTGGCGATCTGCAACGTCAGCATCAGCTCCCTGGTGCGTGAATCCGACCTGACCCTGCTGACCCAGGCCGGTCGTGAAATCGGCGTCGCCTCCACCAAGGCCTTCACCACCCAACTGGTGGGTCTGTTGCTGCTGACCCTGTCACTGGGCCAAGTACGCGGCACCCTCGCCGACGGTATCGAAGCCACCCTCGTGGAAGAACTGCGACGCCTGCCGACCCGCCTGGGCGAAGCCTTGGCCATGGACAGCACCGTGGAAAAAGTCGCCGAGCTGTTCGCCGACAAGAACCACACCCTGTTCCTGGGCCGTGGCGCGCAATACCCGGTGGCGATGGAAGGCTCGCTGAAACTTAAGGAAATCTCGTACATCCACGCCGAAGCCTACCCGGCCGGCGAGCTGAAGCACGGCCCATTGGCCCTGGTGGATGACGATATGCCAGTGGTTACCGTGGCGCCAAACAATGAACTGCTGGAGAAGCTCAAGTCCAACCTGCAGGAAGTACGCGCCCGTGGCGGCCAACTGATCGTCTTCGCCGATGAGAAGGCCGGCATGACCAATGGTGAAGGCACGCATGTGATCAACATGCCTCACATCCACGACACACTGTCGCCGATCCTCTACACCATCCCGCTGCAGTTGCTGTCGTACTACGTCGCCGTGCTCAAAGGCACCGACGTTGACCAGCCGCGTAATCTGGCGAAGTCGGTGACGGTGGAATAAGCCTTACTGACGTACCCAATAGGGGCTGTTTTAAACAGCCCCTTTTTTCGTTCTGGATTCGCTCAATTCAAGGATGCGTATTGATGCAAAGCCCTTCTGCTACCGTCCACGCACGTCTGCACAATCGTCGGTTTGTGGTCGCGAATAACGCGCAAGGCCTGTCCGGTACCGGCACCGTGTTTCATTACAAAGTCGAAGACGGGGTGATTTCGAGCATTTATCAGGGTGGCCGAATTCGCCTGGGAACGCAGGTCGGGCGGGTGACCGGCCCAGATACTATCGAGCTGCTTTATCAGTGCGTCACCTTGGACGGGGAGCTGCTCGCAGGGTGGTCACGAGGCACGGTAGGTGTTGATCACGCCGGGCGCACTACCCTGAGTTTCGTTTGGGGCTGGCTATCGGGTGCGACCGGAGGCGGAGAGTCTAGCTATATCGAGATCACTGGCTAGAGGCATTGAAAGCACCATAAAACCTACAGGTAGGCGCATATCCCCTGTGGGAGCGGGCTTGCCCGCGAAGGCGGCGTGTCAGTCGCTGCATCTGTTACTGCACTACCGCTTTCGCAGGCAAGCCAGCTGCCACATTTTGATCTCCATCGGGTTTGTGAAAGGGGTGGGTCAGGTCCACCAGTAGCGCACGAGATGAAAGAAGATCGGCGCCGCAAAGCACACCGAATCCAGCCGATCCAACATCCCGCCGTGTCCTTCGATCATGTGCCCCCAGTCCTTCACACCGCGGTCACGCTTGATCGCCGACATCACAATCCCTCCCGCAAACCCCAGCAAGTTGATCAGCAGCGCGATCAGAAACGACTGCCAGGGATTGAACGGTGTGGTCCACCACAGCGCCGCGCCGATCAAGGAGGACAGCAGAATTCCGCCCACAAATCCTTCCACGGTTTTCGACGGCGACAGGTTGGGCGCGATCTTGCGTTTGCCGAACAGCTTGCCGCACACGTACTGCAATACATCCGACAGTTGCACCACGATCACCAGATAGGCGATCAGCAGCAGGTTGCGGCCTTCGTAGCCCGGTATGTCCAAGGTCAGTAGTGCCGGGACGAAAGACACGCAGAACACGGCGATCATCAGCCCCCATTGCACCTTCGATGCCCGTTCCAGAAAGTGCGTACTGTCGCCGCCCAGGGAGGCGAGGATCGGCAGCAGCAGGAACACGTACACCGGGATGAAGATCGAGAACAGCCCGTACCAGTCGGCGTAGATCAGCAGGTATTGCAGCGGCAGGGCCAGGTAGAACGCGGCCACCAGGGCCGGGTAGTCGCTGCGTCGGGTGGGCGTGAGGGTGAGGAACTCGCGCAGGGCGTAGAACGACACCGCGTAGAACAGCAGGATCACCGCGCCGGTGCCGAGCCAGAACGCGATGCCGATCACCACCACCATCACCCACCAGGCGTTGATGCGGGCGTTGAGGTTGTCGATCACGGCATTCGGGCTGCCACGGGTGCGCAGCTTGAGGATCAGGCCGATCAGCGAGGCGATGACCAGGATCGCGCCGATGCCGCCAAATAACATCAGGGTTTGGCTATCCATCTCAGGAATGCTCCGGGGCAAGGGCGAGCAGGGCGTCGCGGCTGCGGGCAAGGAAGTCGGCTTTGTCTTCGCCTTCTTCCAGTTGCAGGGGGGCACCGAAGCTGGTGGTGCATAACAAGGGCAGTGGCAATACGCGGCCCTTGGGCATAACCCGGTTCAGGTTGGCTATCCACACCGGGACCAGCTCGGCCTGTGGGTAACTCTTTGCCAGGTGGTACAAACCGCTTTTGAACGGCAGCAAGCCATCCTCCAGATTGCGCGTGCCTTCGGGAAAAATGATCAGCGAATCGCCGCCCTCCAACGCCGCAAGCATGGGCTGCAATGGGTTGTCCACAGGGTCCTTGCGCTCACGGTCGATCAGCACGCCATTGAACACTCGATTGATGATGTAGCGGCGCAGCGCACTCTTGTTCCAGTAATCACTGCCGGCCACCGGGCGTGTGAATTTGCGCAGGTTCTGCGGCAGTGATGCCCACACCAGGACGAAGTCGCCGTGGCTGCTGTGGTTGGCGAAGTAGATCCGCTGCACCGGGACCGGCGCGCACCCCAGCCACAGGCTGCGGGCGCCAGTGACGGTGCGGGCCATGGAAGTAATCAGCGTGGCGACCACGGGTTCGAACATGGGAATTCCTTATCCGGCGAAAGGTAGCCAAGGGCTGGCGAGAATGACGCCCAGGGTCAACAGCGCTTGCGCGCCCAGCAGCCAGGCTTGTTTACGCAGCAGTTTGAGGGCGCCGCGACGGCGTTCAGTCCATGGCCGACCGGCTCGCTTGGGCGATTGCAGGCCAAGGGTTTGCAGGGCCTGGTCCAGGTCTGGCGTGCGGGTGGTGTCGCGAGCGAGCAGGGCGAACAGGTCGGCGTCGAAGGCCACCCGCAGCGCCCAATACTTTTGCAGCAGGCCCAGCACGATCATCCACAGGGCCAACAGCAGACAAATGGTGGAAATGCTGGCCAACAGCAGCTGGGCGAGGCCAAACAGCACGCCTAGCAACGTCAGGCCTGTGGATAACTGATCCAGGGAGCGGCCGCGGCGCAACAGGCTGGCGACGACCTGGAGTTCCATATCAGCAGGCATTTGGCAAACCCTCCAATGCTTGACGGTGTTCGGGGTGCAGGACCACATCGGCCCGCGCTGTACGAATAATAGCCAGCGCTTGCTCAACCGTGGTGGCTCGCCCCGTGTTCAACAGCCAGGCGGCGACGGCGGTGGCGCTGCGTGAGTAACCGAGGGCACAGCACACCAACAGGGGGCCGCTCGCTTGCAGGCGTTCAATGGTGTGGGCCGCTTTCAAGCATTCGTCGGGGGTTGGGGCGATCAGGTCCAGCACGGGCACGCAGGCGTAAGCACGGCCCTGTGGATTAATCGGCAGTTCGGCGCATAAGTCGACAATGGCCTTGAATGAACCCAGCTCGCGGGTGGCAGGAATACGCCCGAGCCAGACGTTATCCACAATCGGATCGGCCTGAGGATGTTTGCGCGTCCACAGCCGCGAATTGATCCAGGCGCCCGCCAGATAAGGTGCATATAACCAGCGTGCCGCAGGCGTAAGGTGGCCATCCTCACGTTTTTGAAAGCCCGACGCGCCGAGTACGAGGTAGTTGGCCGTGATCAACCCCAGAGAAACCGCAGGCCATAGCAGCCACAGCCAAGCGCCACCGCATAAGCAGGCCAGCACTGTCAGTATCACTGCGCCCAGCCCATAGCGTATCCCTAGCCGCCATCGTTGGTTATCCCGCGTCAGCCGTGCATTCAGTAAGGGGCTCGGGTGCTCCACCGGCCATAACCACACGCACAACCACCCCGCGAGGGCGCCTGTGGGTAAGTCGATAAAGTGATGTTGATAAGTGGTCAGCACCGAAACCCCGATTAGCGCGAACCAGCCGTGCACCACCCAACGCCAGAATCCTTGAGTCTGCCGTTGGTACATCACCCACAGGATCACCAGCAGCGCGATATGCAGCGAAGGAGCCTGGTTGAAGGGCTTGTCAAAACCGGCCAGCACCGCAAACAACCAACCGAACACACCGTCCAGTTCCGGCCGCTCAAACGTGAAGCGCAGTGGCCAGATCAGGAAGCAACTCACGGCTATCACCTGCGCACTCAGCAGGCGCAGCGCATGCTGTTTGAGCTCATGACGCGTGTTGGGTAGCAGCAACGAGAAGCCGTAAAGCAGGTCGATGGACCAGTAGGGCACGATGGTCCATGCCCAGAACGGCATGTGTGTTTCCCAGCCGAACACCAGGGTGCCGACGTCGCTGCGCTGGCTGGTGACCCAGGTGGCGAAGCCGTAGGTGCTGAAAAACAGCGGTGCCAACAGCAGCAGCCAAAGCACCGCAGGTTTCAATAAACCGATTTCGCGCATGTTCAGATCTTCTGTGCCAGGGACACGGTGAAAATGCCCCACTCATCCACGCGCTGGGTGATCTTGCGAAAGCCCGCTGCTTCGACGAGTTGGTCCATTTCCGCCTGGCTGCGCCGGCGCATCACCCAAGCCTGACCCTGACGGTGGCTGGTAAGCGCACGGGCAATCAGCTCCAACTGCGGGTGCCACGGTTGGCCGGTGTAGACCAGGTAACCACCTGGCTCCACGGCTTCGGCCAGGCCCGCCAGTGAACCGCCGACCATGGCGTTATCGGCGAACAATTCGTACAGGCCAGACACCACGGCCAGGGACGGCTTGGGGTCGAGGGCGGCCAGGTCGGCGCGGTCGAACGCGTCGCCTTTGACGAACTGGGCGATGTCCCCCAAACCCTTTTCGCGAATCAGCGCGCCACCGTCGCGCACATTGATATCGCTGTAGTCGCGCAGCAGGATCGACTCCGGCAACGGCGAGACGCCCTGCAAGGCTTCAAGAATGTAACGGCCGTGGCCGGCGGCGATATCGACGATACGGACTTCGCGGTGATCATCACGCAGCTTGGCCATGGCCAGGCGCAGCAGCTCTTCGACGTTCAGCTTGCGCTGGCGAATACCACGCCAGCCGATGGAGTTGAGGTAGTTGGTATCGATCATCCGCCCCAGCCCGCCCTTGCCGGTAGGCTTATTGCGATACACGTAGTCCAGGGTGCTGCCGGAATCGAAGCCGGTGTCGAAGCCCAGCTTCACCCCATCCGACAGGTTCTTGCCCAGGCCCATGCTGGCGCGGGTCATGCGCCAGTACAGGTCGCGCAGTGAATTGCGTGGCAACGGCGCGGCGAGGGATTCGGATTCGGCGCACGTGGCGCCAAGTTTGTCTGCATCCAGTAAAGAAGCGCGGTCCAGCGGGTGGGCGAAGTTCTGCAAGATAAAGCGCTTGGCGCTGGTTACAGCCACGGCGCGATCACGTTCGCCGAGGGTGTCGTGAAAAAAGCCGGGGAGGATATGCAGCTCTTTTTTCAGGCTACCGAGGCGGTCGAAGAACTGCTGCTGGGGTTTACGGTGCACCACAAAGTCGGAGCCCGAAATAAGCAGTTGGGTCGGCACCTGGATCGCCTGGGCGTCGGCGACAACCCGGTCGGCCGCTTCGTAAAGGCCCAGCAGCACATTCACCGAAATGGCCTTGGTGATCAGTGGATCGCTGTCGTAGGATGCCACGCGTTCGGGGTCATGGCTGAGGAACTTGGCCTTGACGTAGCTGTTGACGAAAAAGTTGCCACGAAACTTGCGCATCAGTGCCAGGCCGGGGCGGGCGAAGGGCACGTACAGCTTGACCTTGAAGGCTGGCGAGGCGAGCACCAGGGCGCGGATTTTTGGCGCGTAATCATGAACCCAGGTGGCCGCGATCACCGCGCCGACGCTTTGGGCGATGACGGCGATGTCTTCCTCCTCGATGCCGTAGGTGGCATTGATGTGGTCACAGAAAGTCTGCACATCGCGGGCGCTGGTGGCAAAGCTGGGGCTGTCGCCGCGCTCGCCTGGGGATTGGCCGTGGCCACGGGCGTCCCAGGCGAAGAAGTCGAATTCAGGCAGGCCCAGTTCATCCACCAAGTGGGCAATACGCCCCGAGTGCTCATGGCCGCGATGGAACAACAGGATCGCCTTGCGCGGCCCGACACCTGCCGTGGCCGGCCAGTGCCGATAGAAAAGCTCGACACCATCATGGGTACTGAAGGTGTGCTGTTGCTGTTCGCGCATCGCAAAATCCTTATGCAGAAGGGAGAGATTGTTGTTCTTTGAGGCCCTGACGCACCCGGTTGACCAAGGTATAGGCGAGCAGGGCGGCGACCAGCCACATCACCGCCTCCACCCAACCGGCGCCGAGCCATCCCAGCGCCACGCCCGTGGCCAGCACCCCGAGTACGAACGCCCGATCACTCTTGCCCATGGGCCCGTCATAACGGCGCGACGCGCCCACCATCGGCCCCAGCACTCCGGCGTATTCGCTGAGTACCGCAAGCAGCGTCACCAGCAGCACCGGCGCCAGGCTCACATCGGGGATCAATGCAAAGGGCAGGATCAGCGCACTGTCGGCGATCACATCGCACAATTCATTGAGGTAAGCACCGAGGCGCGACTGTTGGCCGAATTCCCGGGCCAGCATGCCATCGATGGCATTGAGCGCCATGCGCACAATCATCCACAGCGGGATCAGTGCAAACAGCCAGAGGTGTTGGGCAAAGCCCGCGATCAACAGCCCCACCAGCAGGGAAACAACCCCGGCCAGCACGGTGATCTGGTTGGCGGTGGTGCCGTTGTCATAAAGGCGCTGCACGAGAGGCCGCAGCAGGTTTTGAAAACGCGGCTTGAGTTGGTAGATGGAAATCATGGGGGGGCGCTTCCTTGTCCGTGAACCCGCGAAAAACTGTCTGAAGTGTGCCGACTAATCGCAGCCGACACCAGTGATGGCTCGTGTTTATAGGGGATTAGTCACGCTCTTGAGCATAATCAATCACCGCTTGTGGGAGCGTCCTATGGGGCCTCAACAGCAGGTGATCGAGTTCGTGTCTATAGTTACATCTCTACACACGCAGAGGGTCGCAAATGTCTTCGACTTTGCACCGACAGACACCGACTCTGAGGGTGACAGACGCGCGTAGGTTGCAAGTAGCGGTCGTTGCGTATCACCGACAGACATTAGACGAGGCACTGCAGGCACGTACCGAAAGGTATTCGCGCGATGTCCTTGGTCGAGTGCATGCACAATGGGACACGCGATTGTGGGCAACGGGTGGTGAAATAGGGGAGCCCAACCAAGTTATGACCCATAGTCTGTCGGGCCAGCTGTTGCGTGTTGAAAGCGTAGATGCGGGCTGGCGTGTCAACCTTGTGGGCGACGCAGCTCAAACGCTGCATAGTTGGGATGGGCGGGGTACTGTCCGGCGGGTGTGCTATGACTCCCAAATACGTCAGGTTAGTGTGAGCGAAGAGTCAGCGACCACTCTCCAGACCTTCGTCGAGCGGCTGACGTACGGATCATCGACTGAAATGGGCAATCGTTGCGGTCGGCTGGTTCGGCATGACGATGGGGTCGGCAGCCAGGTTTTTGTCGATTACGGTTTGCTGGGGCACGTTGCAGGCCAGACTCAACAGTTTCTCAAGGCATTGGTACCCGCGGATTGGCCTGAGTCTTTGGATGAGCGCGACGCGTTATTGGAGACAGATCACCAAGGCGCGGCAATGCGGTATCTCACGCAATGGCATCACGATGCGTTGAATCAGTTGCTCCGCCAAACCGATGCGTTGGCGAATGTGCAGAGCCATTGCTACAACGTGGCGGGTGAACTGGTTCAATCCAGTCTGACTGAGGATGGAAAACCGGAGCAATTGCTGCTCAGCGCGGTCCGCTATAACGCTTGTGGTCAAGTCGAATCCCAGCTGGCGGGTAATGGTGTCATTTCCCGGCCCGGCTACGACGCCCGCAGTGGGCGACTATTAAGACTGAACACAATCCGGCAGGATAAAGTACTCCAGGACCTACATTATCAGTGGGACCCCGTGGGTAACCTGCAATGCTTGGAGGACCGGGCACAACCAACCCAATGGTTTGATTCTCAACGAATTGTCCCCGTTAGCACTTATCGCTACGACACGCTTTACCATTTGATTGAGGCCACCGGACGGGAAAGCGTCCTGGCCGGCATTCAGCCTGGCCTGCCCGGTGTTGTACTACCAGGAGGAGGTGACGCGAGTCGGTTGCGTAACTACACGCAGGTTTACACCTATGACCTCGGCGGAAATCTAATCACGCTCAAGCATGGCAGCGAACCCTTGCGCATGATGAAGACAGCCGAGCGTAGTAATCGAAGCATGTACATGGCCGATGAGATGAATCCACCGGATTTAGCCAATGGGTTTGATGCAAACGGCAATTTGTTGATGTTGGACGGCGCGCAGAGGATGACATGGGACGCCCGTAATCAATTGCACCAAGTCACCCAGGTGCTGCGCAAGGCGGGGCCTGCGGATAACGAACGGTATTTCTACCATGGCACTGGGCAGCGTGGACGCAAGGTACGAGTGTGGCAGGCAAAGTCTGTTGAGCATGTGGCCCAGGTCATGTATCTGCCGGGTTTGGAGATACACAGCGATACGGCGACGGGAGAAGTCCTGCATGTCATCAGCGTGGCGTTAGGGCGCAGTCAAGTTCGACGGTTAAACTGGCGAGCGAACGGTCGCAAGAGACTACCTGTCCCACAGTGGCGCTACAACGTTGATGACCATCTGGGCAGCGTTGCGTTGGAACTCGATGAATATGGCGACGTGATCAGTCATGAGGGGTATTACCCCTTCGGTGGTACGGCGTGGTGGGCGGTCAGAAGTCAGACTCATGTTAATGGCAAGACCATCCGTTATTCAGGCCAAGAGCGGGATGCGACCGGATTGTACTATTACGGTTCGCGTTACTATGCGCCATGGCTGATGCGCTGGATCAACCCGGATCCCTCGGGCGAAATCGATGGGCTGAATCTGTATCGAATGGTCCGAAATAATCCGCTCCGGTATCGAGACCACGATGGCAGGGCTCCGGAAGTCGCCGACGACTATTCGGATAATTCCCCCAGTGCCCATGTTCCGGCTTATCGACAGAATCCAGAGACATTCCGGCGTCGTGACGTGGATGCTCACGTCGCCGCCGAGCGCCGGGACGCCGTGGAGAGGAGCATGACTCACCGTATGTATGGCGAGCACCGCGTTGAGTCTACTTACACGTCTGCTTCAATCCCAGGCAGGTATCGGTTCAGAAACGAATTCTTGCCCGGCCGCTGGCGCTTGATGGAAAACTACCGTGCGCCAGTAGAGGGGCCCAATGCTACCGACGTTACCTGGCATCAGTATGAAATGATTTCAAGGCATAACAATTTTTACGGTGTTTTACCGCAAGCCATTGTGCGCTGGAACGTTCAAAACAATGAGGCTCTGCTTGCTACGCAGCAGCAGGAAGGCATGCTGGAGCGGTTTTTGGCCAGTGAGGGCAATGGCCGTTCAACTCAGAGAATCATGACTGCTTTCGGCCTGCGTGCTACGGGTATCACGCGACAGGAAGTTTACGATTATCAACTGGGGGCGGACGTTGACATCATAGAGGTTCATGTCGAGCCTCAGCCTGTTCCCGAACCCGCTCCGATGGTTAGGAGCCCGTCCCTGGAGGCTTTGACTCGAGCAGTAGAGCGAGACTTGCGCCGTGCGGCGCGCAACCCTGTCTCACGGGTTGCCCATCGTGTTTGGCGAAACATGCGTAGAGTCATTCAAGGTAGCAGTGCCCGACGTGCCCTGAGGTAACCCTGTGAAGGCCTGACAGCCGATGGATATTTAGCGAGTGCTCCTCGATCTAAATGTGCGAACGGGGTTGAGAACAAAAATTTCACGCTTCGTGTTATATCGTAACGAATTGTGTGCAAGTGGGCGTTGAGCAGATGCAAGTGGATCTAGAGGCTGACGGGGCTTCGGTTGAAGGCCTCGCGCGTTTTCAGCAGGGGCTGTTCCACGCCCGTCGATTGCGCCAGGCCGGTATCGGCCTGACAACCCTGGCCCTCAGTGGTTGGATATTGGCGCTGTTCGTAGCGTTGTTTGCACCCGTGTCGATCTGGCCGGTGGTTTTGATCAACTGCGCGTCGGCCTTGCTGCTGCTGGTGGCCGGCTTGCAGTCCGCCTGGTGGGTGGCCGATTGGCGTGCCCAGGCGCTGGAAGTGCCGCGCGGTGAAGCGGTCGAACAATCCATCGAGCCCACACCCTGGCATAAGGGCCTGATCAACCGGTTCGGCAACGGCCTGTTGGCGCAGATTGGCGCACCGGTGCTGTGGTTGGGCGGCTGGTCGTTGCTGGCGCTGGTCAGCATCCTGCAGTTCTGGAACCTGGGCTTGCCCGCTGCCGCCATCGGGCAGTCGGCAAGTATTGGCGCAGCGCTCGCATTGGCCCTGGCGTTTGGCCTGCTGGTATTCGAACGCCGCCTGGGCCAGGAAACCGCTGCCCAATGGCCGGAAGCCTCGCAGCTGGCGCAGTTGAGCCGGATGGCAATTATCTGCCTGGCGCTCAGCGCGATCTGCCTGCTGTTTGCCAATGCGGAGTCGGTGTGGCCGCTGCGCCTGGCGACACTCGTCGGCCTGTTGCCGGCGCTGGTGGCGCTGGAGTTCCTGCTCCGGGGCGTGCTCTCGCTGTTCAGCCCGCGCCAGCCGCGCCTCGAACCGCGCTTGATGGCGCAGAGTTTCATTGCCGGCCTGCTGCGTTGGCCGCCGCAGCCGTTGCTGGCGTTGCAGCATGAATTGCACAACCGCTTTGGCATCGACCTGCGCCAGATCTGGGCCTTTACCTACATGCGCCGAGCGTTTTTCCCGGTGCTGCTGGTGGTGCTGGGGGTAGGTTGGGCGCTGACCGGTGTGCATGAAGTGCCCCTGCAAGGCCGTGGGATTTATGAGCGTTTTGGTAAACCGGTTGAGGTGTTCGGCCCCGGGCTGCATGCGGGTTTGCCGTGGCCGTTGGGCCGCGTACTGAACGTGGAAAACGGCGTGGTGCATGAGCTGGCGACCAGCGTCAGCGAAGCCGCCACACCGGAGCTGGCCGCAGCCGAAGGCCCGGCGCCGTTGATTGCCAATCGCCTGTGGGACGCCAGCCATGTGAATGATAAATCCCAGGTCATTGCCAGCAGCAGCGGCGACAAGCAGGGCTTCCAGATCGTCAATATGGACGTGCGTTTTGTCTACCGCATCGGCCTCACTGATCAGGCTGCGCTTGCCGCCACCTATAACAGCGCGGATATCCCGACCCTGATACGCAGCACCGCCAGCCGCATCCTGGTGCACGATTTTGCGTCGCGCACCCTGGATGAACTACTCGGGGAAGAGCGCACCAGCCTCGCCGACGAGATTGGCCGCAGCGTGCAAGCCGACCTGCAAACCCTCGACAGCGGTGTGGAAATCCTCGCCACGGTGGTCGAGGCGATCCATCCGCCGGCCGGTGCCGCCAACGCTTACCACGGTGTACAGGCCGCGCAGATCGGCGCCCAGGCGCTGATCGCCCGTGAGCGCGGTGCGGCCAGCGAACAGACCAACCAGGCGCTGCTTCAAGCCAGCACCGCCCGCGATCAGGCCCAGGCGAGTGCCCGCGAGGTGAATGCCGGTGCCCAAGCAGCGAACCTGCGCTTTGCCGCCGAACAAAAAGCCTACGCCGCTGCGGGCCAAGCCTTCGTGCTGGAACAGTACCTGGGCCAACTGAGCCAGGGCCTGGCCCAGGCCAAGCTGCTTATTCTGGATCATCGCTTGGGCGCCGACAGCGCGCCGACGATCGATCTGCGTTCTTTTACCTTGCCCGCCGACCCGTCGGTGCCGCGCAAAGCCGTTCAATAAGGAGTTCGTCTGTTGAGCGCTCATTCCCACGATCATGGTCATCACCACCATCACGGCCACCACCATCACCATCACGGCGATGAGCAGGCGGCCGGGCCTTTTCCCTGGCGGCGCATGGCGTGGGCGGTGTTGCTGGTGCTGTTTGCCGTGGCAGCGGCGAGCCTGGTGCAAGTGCGTTCCGGCGAGGCCACGGTGATTACCCGCTTCGGCAACCCCGCGCGCGTGCTGCTGGAGCCGGGCCTGGGCTGGCGCTGGCCGGCACCGTTCGAAGCAGCGATCCCGGTGGACCTGCGCCTGCGCACCACGTCCAGCGGCTTGCAGGATGTGGGCACCCGCGATGGCTTGCGGATTATTGTGCAGGCCTATGTGGCGTGGCAGGTGCAGGGCGATGCCGACAACGTGCAGCGTTTTATGCGTGCGGTGCAGAACCAGCCGGATGAGGCGGCGCGGCAGATTCGTACCTTCGTCGGCTCGGCGTTGGAAACCACGGCGGCCAGTTTTGACCTCTCCAGCTTGATCAATACCGACGCCAGCCAAGTGCGCATTGCTGATTTTGAAGCGCAGTTGCGCCAGCAGATTGATCAACAATTGCTCACCACCTATGGTGTGCGCGTGGCGCAGGTCGGTATCGAGCGCTTGACGTTGCCATCGGTGACCCTCACCGCCACGGTTGACCGCATGCGCGCCGAGCGTGAAACCATCGCCACCGAACGCACCGCCGTGGGCAAGCGCGAAGCGGCGCAGATCCGCTCCGCTGCCGAGCGAGATGCGCGCATCATGCAGGCCGATGCCACCGTGAAAGCCGCCGACATCGAAGCGCAGTCGCGGGTTGAAGCTGCGCAGATTTATGGCCGCGCCTACGCTGGCAATCCGCAGCTGTACAACCTGCTGCGCTCGCTGGATACCTTGGGCACGGTGGTCACGCCGGGGACCAAGATCATCCTGCGCACCGACGCCGCGCCGTTTCGCGCACTGGTGGATGGGCCGAAGGACCTGCAGCCATGAGCGAGCCTGAAAGCCCGGACAGCCCGTGGATCCAGGCCGGGCGCCTGACGTTCCTGGCACTCTACGCGGTCACCGTATTGGCGGCGTTGGCCTGGGCCTTCTCCAATGTGCGCCAGATTGACCCGCAGAATCGCGCCGTGGTCTTGCACTTCGGCGCCCTTGATCGCATTCAGAACGCCGGGTTGTTGCTGGCCTGGCCGCAGCCTTTCGAACAAGTCGTCCTCCTGCCAGCGGCCGACCGGGTGATCGAACGCAGGGTGGAAAACCTCCTGCGTTCCGATGCGGCGCTGCAGGCCGATCGCGTGGCCAGTTTCGCCACGCCGTTGAGCGATGCCCTGGCCGGTTCCGGCTACCTGCTGACCGGTGATGCCGGGGTGGTTCAACTGGACGTGCGGGTGTTCTACAAGGTGACCGAGCCCTACGCCTTTGTGTTGCAGGGCGACCACGTGCTGCCTGCCCTGGACAGACTGGTGACACGCAGCGCCGTGGCCCTCACCGCAGCGCGGGATCTGGACACCATCCTGGTAGCCCGCCCGGAACTGATCGGCAGCGACAATGGCGCCGCCGAACGGCGTGAGCGGCTGCGCGGCGACCTGGTGCAAGGCATCAACAAACGCCTGGCGGAGTTGGCGGCCAGCGGCTTGGGGCTGGGTATCGAAGCCACCCGCGTCGATGTGCAATCGAGCCTGCCTGGGCCCGCGGTGAATGCATTCAACGCGGTACTGACCGCTAGCCAGCAGGCTGATAAAGCCGTGGCCAACGCCCGCACTGAAGCGGAAAAACTCACCCAGACCGCCAACCAGGAGGCTGACCGCCAAGTGCAAGTCGCCCATGCCCAGGCCAGTGAACGCTTGGCCAATGCCCAGGCGCAGACCGCTACCGTTGCCAGCCTGGCCCAGGTCAAAGATCCCGGTTTGCTGTTGCGCCTGTACCGTGAACGCTTGCCGAAGATTCTCGGCCAGGCCGGTTCAGTGACCACCGTCGATCCCAAAGACGACTCCCGCTTGATCATCCAGGGAGCCGAACAATGAGCGCACCCATGCTGACCTCTGCCGAACAGCGCAGCGCTGCCCGGCAATTGACCTTGGCGATGCTCGCCCTGGGCTTGCTCGTGCTAGGCCTGGTGTGGCGCTGGCTCGCGCCCGACCAGAGCGGCGTCAGCCAGCTGCTGCTGGGGGTGGCTTCGCTGTTGGTGGCGGTGCCGGTGATGCGTTCAGCCTGGTACAGCCTGCGCTTTCCGAGCCTGCACGGCATCACCGACCAATTGATCGCCCTGGCCATGCTCGGCGCCTGGGCCACGGGCGATCTGCTCACCGCCGCGTTGTTGCCGATCATCATGATCTTTGGCCATGTGCTGGAAGAGCGCAGCGTGATTGGCTCCCAGGAAGCGATCCATGCCCTGGGCAAACTCACCCGCAGCCACGCACGCCTGGTGCAGGCGGACGGGACCATCACCGAAGTGGATAACGGCACCTTGAACACCGGCGATATCGTCGAAGTGCGAGCCGGCGACCGCGTGCCGGCCGATGGCGTGGTGTTGTCCGGCCAGGCGAGCCTGGACACGGCGCCGATCACCGGCGAGTCGGTGCCGTTGGAAGCCGGCGTGGGCGTGCAGGTGTTTGGTGGGGCGATCAACCTCGATGGCCTGCTGCGCCTTGAGGTCACGCGTACCGGCAACGAATCGACGTTGGGCAAAGTCATTGCGCTGATGCAGAACGCCGAGCGTTCCAAGCCGCCGATCACCCGGCTGCTGGAGCGCTACGCCGGCAGCTATATGGTGTTGGTGCTGTTGCTGGCGGCGGTCACCTGGTTTGTCACCAACGATGCGCAGGCGATGCTGGCGGTGTTGGTGGCGGCGTGTCCGTGCGCTTTGGTGCTGTCGGCGCCGGCCACCGCGATTGCCGGGATCGCCGTGGCGGCGCGCCATGGCATTCTGATTCGCAGCTCGGCGTTCCTGGAAGAACTGGCCGACCTGACATCGCTGGTGGTCGACAAGACCGGCACCCTGACCTTTGGCACCCTGCGTTTGCAGTCCATCGAGACCGCCGCGCCGGATCGCCAAGCGCTGCTGAACCTGGCGGCCAGCCTCGGTTCGGCAAGCAGTCATCCGGTCAGCCGAGCGTTGGCGGGGTTGGCGACCCAGGAGCAGATGCTGGTGCTTAGCGACATCCGCGAGCGTCAGGGCCTGGGCGTGGTCGCCCAGACCGAGCAGGGCGAAGCGGCGCTGGGACGGCCGGAGTTGTTTGAACAGTTGGGCATCGTCACCACCGCCGTGCCCACCCATGATGGCCCGATTGCCGGGCTGGCGTTGAACGGCGAGTTCCTCGCCTGGCTGCTGTTGGCCGACAGCGTCAAACCCGAAGCGCGCCAGGCCCTGCAAGAGCTGCGTGACTTGGGCCTGGGCCGCCAACTGCTGCTGACCGGCGACCGCCAAAGCGTGGCCGACAGCCTGGCGCTGGACGTGGGCATCAGTGATGTCGAAGCCCAAGCGCTGCCGGAAGACAAGCTCAACCGCGTACTGGGCGAAATCAGCAGTGGCTTCAGGCCAATGGTGGTGGGCGATGGCATCAACGACTCCCTGGCGCTCAAGGCCGGCGTGGTAGGTGTAGCCATGGGCGCGGGCGGTGCGGACATCGCCCTAGCCTCGGCGGACGTGGTGTTGATCGGCAGCGACTTGCGCCGCCTGGGCACCTGTGTGCGCTTGAGTCGCCAGTGTCGGCAGACGTTGCAGGTCAATGTGATCATTGGCTTGGGCTGGACACTGGCCATTGTGGTGTTCGCCGCATTTGGCTGGCTGGGGGCGGCGGGCGCGATGATCGCGGCGGTGCTGCATAACCTCAGCACCTTGCTGGTATTGGGGAACGCCGGGCGTTTACTGCGCTTCCAGGAGCCGCTGTTGAAACTCGACGAATAATTTCAGAAATATTTGCTCACGGCTGTAACGCCGACAGGAGGCCTCACTCTAGTGCTGTGTCGAGACTGAACAATCCGTTCGGACCGGCTCCACTACTGATCATGAGGAATACAACAATGAGCATTAAATCCGCTGCTGCTGGTGCCGCCCTCGCAATGGCCGCTGCTTCTCTGTTCGCGGGTGTGGCCACCCAGGTACAAGCGGCAGACGCCACCGTTCACTGCTACGGCGTGACCTCCTGCAAAGGTATGAACGACTGCAAAACCAAGGACCACGCGTGCAAGGGCCAGGGCGAGTGTAAAGGGATGGGCTTCAAGGCCATGACCAAATCGGCCTGCGACGCCGCTGGCGGTAAAGTCGGCGAGTAACCGGCAAACAAGTGCAACCGCGGCGGCTGCCTGCTACCGCTGCGGACACTTTGCCCTGGAGTGAGTCATGTCCGCGTCCCTTCCAAGTCTGGGTTACGGCCTGGGTTTACGCAGTGAGTACTACCACCAGATCCTAGAACAGTCGCCGGCCGTGGATTGGTTCGAAGTGATCTCCGAGAATTACCTGGTGCAGGGCGGCAAGGCCTTGTACTACCTGGATGCGATAGCCGAACGTTACCCCTTGGTGATGCACGGTGTGTCGTTGTCCATCGGCGGGCCACATGCCCTCGATACGGATTACCTGAACCACATCAAACAGCTCGCAGAGCGCATTCAGCCGGCGTGGATTTCCGATCACCTGTGCTGGAGCCGCGGCAGCGCGCATCAGTTACATGATTTGTTACCCCTGCCTTACACCGAAGAAAGCCTCTACCACGTGGCCGGCCGCGTGCGTCAGGTGCAGGACGTGTTGCAGCGCCCGCTGGTGCTGGAAAATGTCTCAAGCTACGTGCGTTCCAAGGCGGATGAATTCACCGAGTGGGAGTTCCTCAACGCCTTGGCCCACCTGAGCGGATGCCAGTTGCTGCTGGACGTCAACAACGTCTACGTCAGCGCACGCAACCATGGCTTTGATGCCTGGACGTTCATTCGTAACCTGCCAGCCGAAAGCATTCGCCAACTACACTTGGCGGGGCATATGGATTATGGCGACTATGTGGTCGATACCCATGACCATCCAGTGTGCGACCCGGTGTGGGCGCTTTATCAGCAAACTTTGGAGCATTTGGGCCCGGTGTCGACCTTGTTGGAACGCGATGACCATTTTCCGCCCTTCGAAGAGTTGCTCACCGAGTTGAACAAAGCCCGTGAGTTGGGTGCCAGCGCCTTGGCCCGGAGAGCGTTATGCGCCTGATCGACTGGCAGTTGGCGTTTGAACAGCATCTATTATCCGAAGCGCCCGCGGCCAGCAGTGGCTTTGCCGCCACCTTGCTGGGAGGGCCGACATTGGATGTGGACACCGGCCTGGCGATTTACCACAACGCTTACCTGTCGCGTCTGCAAGAGGTACTGCGCCATGACTTCGGTGCCATCTGGTATTGGCTGGGAGATGAGCAGTTTTGCTCACTCACCGAGGCCTACATCCGCCGTTATCCGTCGGCCCATTACAGCGTGCGCTGGTTGGGCGAGCGCTTTGCGATGTTTATCGTTGAGCATTTGATGGCTGCGCAAAGTGCGCCTTTGGCTGAGTTGGCACGCCTGGAGTGGGCGTTCACCTTGGCGTTTGACGCCGCCGAAGGGGAGCCGCTGACCTTGAATGACATGGCGCATTTGGCGCCTGAAGACTGGCCCACCTTGCAGGTTGCGCTGGCGCCTTCGGTGCAGCAGCTGCTTTGCCGTTTCAACACAGTGGCGATCTGGCGAGCCAGCAAGGATGAGTCGGATTTCCCCGGCAGCCAGGCGCTGGAACCGGCGCAAATCTGCCTGGTGTGGCGCAACCAGAACCGCTGCCACTACCGCAGCCTGGAAGCCGCTGAAGCCTGTGCGCTGTCGGGCATGGTGACCATGGGCTGGAATTTTTCAGAACTGTGTATTGAGCTGGCGGTCACTTATTCAGAGGGGGCGTCGCTGCAAGCGGCCACTTGGCTGAAACAGTGGGTCCAGGAAGGTTTGCTCGAGCGCCGAGCGCCATAGCAGGGGAGCTATTCATTCGATAGCTTCCTACTTTGTTTGGCATGGTCTACCCTCACAGCAGACGTCTGAAACAAGGGGGGACTACTCATGCTCGCGCAACTTCCACCGGCCTTACAGAATCTTCAGCTACCGCTGCGTCTTCGACTCTGGGACGGCCATGAATTCAACTTGGGCCCTGAGCCCAGCGTCACCATCGTGGTCAAGGATCCCACTGTTGTATCCAGGCTGACCCATCCAACGCTCGACTCACTGGGCGAAGCCTTCGTCGAGGGCAAGCTGGAGCTGGAAGGCTCCATCACCGAAGTGATCAGGGTATGTGACGAGTTGAGTCACGCCTTGGTCGATGACGACGAGGAGAGTCGTCCGGTGCGCTCGATTCACGACAAGGCCACCGACGCGGCGGCCATTTCCTACCATTACGACCTGTCCAACGAGTTCTACCAGCTATGGCTGGACCAGGACATGGCCTACTCCTGCGGTTATTTCGAAACCGGCAGCGAGTCGATCGACCAGGCCCAACAAGACAAATTTCGCCACCTGTGCCGCAAGTTGCGGCTGCAGCCGGGTGAGTATCTGCTGGATGTGGGCTGCGGCTGGGGCGGGTTGGCGCGCTATGCCGCACGTGAGTTCGGGGTCAAGGTGTTCGGCATCACCTTGAGCAAGGAACAACTGGCGCTGGCCAAGGAGCGGGTGAAAGCCGAAGGCCTGGAAGACCAGGTCGACCTGCAATTACTCGACTACCGCGACCTGCCCCAGGACGGCCGTTTCGACAAAGTGGTAAGCGTGGGCATGTTCGAACACGTCGGCCACGCCAACCTGGCGCAGTACTGCCGGACCCTGTTCGGCGCAGTGCGTGAAGGTGGCCTGGTGATGAACCATGGCATTACCGCCAAGCACACCGATGGCCGCCCCGTAGGCCGTGGCGCCGGCGAGTTTATCGAGCGCTACGTGTTCCCTAACGGCGAACTGCCGCACCTGGCGATGATGACCGCCGAGATCAGTGAAGCAGGGCTGGAAGTGGTCGATGTCGAAAGCCTGCGTATGCATTACGCCCGCACATTGGACCATTGGAGTGAACGCCTGGAAGACAACCTGGAAGCAGCGGCGAAAATGGTACCGGAACAGGCGCTACGCATCTGGCGGCTGTACCTGGCCGGTTGCGCTTATGCGTTTGCCCGAGGCTGGATCAACCTGCACCAGATACTGGCAGTGAAACCCCATGCCGATGGCGGGCATGAACTGCCGTGGACGCGGGAAGACCTCTACCGCTGATCACGCTCAAAACCGTAGGAGCGAGCTTGCTCGCGAAAAACGTCAACGATAACGCGTACTAGCTGAATGAACGCGGCGCCTGTGAGTTTTTCGCGAGCAAGCTCGCTCCTACATTTATTGGTTGTGTGTTGGCGGTTAGAGGATGGGTGAGATCAAGCGCGCCACGCGCATCCCCAGTTGTTGCAGGCGACGGGTCTCGCGGCTTTCTTCCTGGCTGACTTCATGGGCCAGGGCAAAGTCGTCCAGCAGCATCTGCTCAACCTGGCTGGCGAAGGCTTCATCCACCGTCAGCAGCATCACTTCAAAATTCAGCCGGAACGAACGGTTGTCCATGTTGGCACTGCCAATTGCGCTGATTTCGCTGTCCACCAACACCACCTTTTGATGCAAAAAGCCCGGCGTGTAGCGAAACACCCGCACGCCCGCTCGCACCGCTTCGTTGGCATACAGGCTGGACGCGGCATATACGATGCGGTGGTCGGGCCGTGACGGCAGCAGCAGGCGCACATCGACTCCGCGCAATACCGCCAGGCGCAGGGCGGCAAATACCGCCTCGTCGGGGATGAAGTAGGGGCTGGTGATCCACACGCGCTCGGTCGCCGCATGGATGGCCTCGACGAAAAACAGCGAGCAGGTTTCATAAGGGTCCGCTGGCCCACTGGCGAGCAACTGGCAGAGCACGCCGTCTTCCGGGTAGGCATCCGGCAGGATCAGCGGCGGCAGTTCCCGTGCGGCCCAGAACCAGTCCTCGGCAAACGACTCCTGCAGGCAAGCCACCACCGGGCCGGTGACCTGCACATGGGTATCGCGCCATGGCGCCAGGGGCGGTTTTTTACCCAGGTATTCATCGCCTACGTTATGCCCGCCGACAAAACCGGTGATGCCGTCCACCACGACGATCTTGCGATGGTTACGGAAGTTGACCTGGAAGCGATTGAGCCAGCCACTGCGGGTGGCGAATGCCTTGACCTGCACACCCGCGTCACGCAGCGCTTGCACATAACGATGGGGCAGGGCGTGACTGCCGATGCGGTCGTACAGCACGTAAATGGCCACGCCCTGAGCGGCTTTTTCCTTCAACAGGGCCTGCAGTTGGCGGCCCAGTTCATCATCGTGAATGATGAAAAACTGGAACAGCACGGCGGTCTTTGCGTTACGAATAGCCTCGAAGATCGCGCCGAAGGTGGCATCGCCATTGATCAACAGGCGCACTTCGTTGTTGGCCAGGCAGGGCATGCGGCCCAGCTTGGGCATGGCGCGCAAGGAGGCGTAGGCGCTGGAGTTGCGCGCCGCAAGCGCTTCCTCCACCCACGGGCGCCAGTTCAGTTCGGTGATGGCCGTGTGCATTTCCTGGTTGGCCTGGCGACGGGCCTGGATGTACGCGTCGAAGGTGCTGCGGCCAAAAATCAGGTAGGGGATCAGCGTCAGGTAGGGCATGAACATCAGTGACAACGCCCAGGCAATCGAGCCTTGTGCGGTGCGCACGGTCAGTACTGCGTGGATCGCGGCGAGCGTTCCGAGAAAGTGCAGCGTGGCAATGACGTAGGCGAGCAGGTGCGGGCCAAAGAAATCCATGAACGACGTAACTCCAGGCAGTCCAGTGCGTAACAGACCATGAACGGCTGTGAATGTCGCTATTTTATTTGCCATGCAACACTGGCTGCTTTGCGACGTCTAACGCCCACAATTACCCAGGAGTTACCCGATGAATGCTCGTCTGCTTGGTTTGGCCATGGTTGTTGGTTTGTCGCTGCCTGTGGCGGCGCAGGCGCAGGCGCAGATGCTGGCGCCGGGCTTGTGGGAATTGACCACCAGCAATATGAAAGTCGATAACCAGGACCTGCCGGACTTGTCGCTGATCCTCGGTCAACTCAAGCAACAGATGACCCCTGAACAGCGCGCCATGCTCGAAAAGCAAGGCATCAACATGGCCGGTAAAGGCGTACAGGTGTGCCTGACCCCGGCTCAGGTGGCCTCCGATTCGATCCCCCTGACCGACCCTCAATCGGGCTGCAAACAGGAAGTCACCGACAAGAGCGGCAACCAGTGGAAATTCCGTTTCAGTTGCCCGAAAGCCCAGGGCACTGGGGTGGCAACGTTCCAGAGCCAGAAAGAATTCACCACCAGCGTCAACGGTACCTTCAATGCCACCGGGATCCAGCAGAAGGGTAGCCTGGACAGCCACGCCCAGTGGCTGGGCAACGATTGCGGTTCGGTCAAACCCCGCGCTTAACGCCCAAACTGCAGGGGCAAGCCCTGGCAACTGTTGACCACTTGGCCGTTGTGCCAGGCCAAGTGGCCGCTGACCAGTGTGGTACTCACGCTGTGGCGAAAGCTGCGTTCTGCAAAGGGTGTCCAGCCGCAGCGGGCGAGAATAGGCTGGCTGTTGACCGGCTTGCCAGCAGGCTCCGGTTTGATCAGTACCAGGTCGGCCCAGTAGCCCTCGCGCACGTAGCCGCGATCAGCAATGGCAAACAGGTCGGCCACGCGGTGGCTGGTCTTGGCTACCAGAGTGGTCAGGGGTAAATGCCCGTCGGCCACCAACTCCAGCAACGCCGGCATGGCATGCTGCACCAGAGGCAAACCCGAGGGGGCTTCCCGGTAGCCCAACTGTTTTTGCGCCCAGGTATGCGGCGCATGGTCGGTGCCAATCACATCCAGACGATCACTCAATAACGCCAGGCGCAGTGCGTCGCGGTCGGCGCGGGTCTTGATCGCCGGGTTGCATTTGATCTGGTGGCCGAGGCGGTGGTAATCGCGGTCATCGAACAGCAGGTGGTGCAGGCAGACCTCGGCGGTGATGTGCTTGTCGGCCAGGGGCTTGTCTTCGAACAGCGCCAGTTCGCGAGCGGTGGTCAGATGCAACACATGCAGACGCGTGCCATGGCGTTTGGCCAATTCAACGGCAAACGATGACGAGCGATAACAGGCCTCGGCATCGCGGATCAGCGGATGAGCGACGGCGGGAATATGCTCGCCGAAGCGTTCGCGCAGGCGTTGCTCGTTGGCCAGGATGCTGGGCGTGTGTTCGCAATGAGCGAGCAGAACGGTCGGCACCTCGGCAAACAGGCGCTCCAGAATGCGTGGGTCGTCCACCAGCATATTGCCGGTGGAGGCGCCCATGAACACTTTGACCCCAGCCACTTCACGAGGGTCTAGGGCGGCAACGGTGTCGAGGTTGTCGTTGCTCACGCCAAAATGAAAGCCGTAGTTAGCCACTGAGTGCAGGGCGACACGGCGCTTTTTATCGGCCAGGGCTTCCAAGTTCAGGGTGGCCGGGTGGGTGTTGGGCATGTCCATGAAGCTGGTGATTCCACCGGCCACCGCCGCGCGGGATTCGCTGTAGAAGCTGCCTTTTTCCGGCGCGCCGGGCTCGCGAAAGTGCACCTGGTCGTCGATCATCCCTGGCAGCAGCCACTGGCCGTTGGCATCGATTTCCACCGGTTCGTTATCGCCTTGAATGCTGGCGGCAATCTTCTCGATACGACCATTGGCGATCAGTACGTCGGCGTCGAATACCTGGCCCTCGTTGACCAGGCGGGCGTTGCGGATCAGCAGGCGGCTCATGGTTCAGAACTCGTTTTGCAGGGCTTTGTAGCCGCGCACCAGGTCGACGTTGGTGCGTGCCACGTCTTCGGAAAACTCCGAGGCGCTGACACTCACCGGCGGGAAGTGCGACAAGTCGGTGTTGGGGCCGATACGCGTGGTGGAGGGCACGTAGAAAGCGGCGGGCAGGTCGCGGCCGTCGACCACCGAGTTGTGGCGCACCACGCACCCATCGCCCACGGCGCAATTGAACAGCACACTGTTGAAGCCAATAAACACGCGGTCGCCCACTGTGCAGGGGCCGTGGACGATGGAGCGGTGAGCGATGGAGGTGAATTCTCCGATGGTCACTGCTGCGCCGGATTTGGAGTGGATGACCACGCCGTCCTGGATGTTGGAGTTGGCGCCGATGGTGATCGGGTCCATGGCGCCGCTGGCATCCACTTCGTCGGCGCGGATCACGGCGTAAGGGCCGACGAACACGTTCTCACCGATGATGACTTTGCCGCAGATGATCGCGGTCTTGTCGACGTAGGCCGATTCGGCAATCACCGGCAGGTCGCCGGAAGGATTTTTGCGGATCATGGCTGGCTCAGTGCGCCGCACAGGGTGTTGAGGTTGTATTCGAACAGCCCGATAAAGGTGCTGGCCGGGCCTTCTGCGGCGAGGGCGTCGGAGTACAGCGTGCCGCCGATCTGTGCGCCGCTTTCGTCAGCGATCTGCTTGAGCAGGCGCGAGTCTTTGATGTTTTCCATGAACACGGCTTTGACCTTGTCCTTGCGAATCTGGGTGATCAGTGCGGCAACTTCTGCGGCCGAAGGGGCACGTTCGGTGGACAAGCCCTGGGGTGCGAGGAACTGGATGCCATAGGCTTGGCCCAGGTAACCGAAAGCGTCGTGGGAAGTGACGATGCGGCGGTTACCCGGTGGCAGGGCGCCGAACTTGGCCTTGGCCTCGTCCAGCAGGCTATGGATTTGCTTGAGGTAGGCCTGGCTGTTGTTCAGGTAGGCGGTCTTGTTGGCAGGGTCGGCGGCTACCAGCGCTTTGGTGATATTGCTCACATAAATTTCGGCGTTGGCCAGGTTGTGCCAGGCGTGCGGGTCGGGAATGGTTTCGCCATCCTCGTCCATGGTGTGGGAAATCACGCCTTTGCTGGCGGTGACCACCGTTGCCTTGGTTTCGGTGCTGGTGACCAAGCGGTCCAGCCACGGCTCGAAACCGAGGCCGTTCTTGATGATGACCTTGGCCTTGAGCAGTGCCTTGGCGTCGTCCGGCGTGGGTTCATAGGTATGGGCGTCGGCGTCCGGGCCGACCATGTTGCTGATCTGGATATGCTCGCCACCGATCTGGTGGGTGATGTCATCGAGAATACTGAAGCTGGTGACCACTTGCAGTTTGTCGGCGGCGTGGGCCATCGAAAGCGGCAGCAGCAGACTGAACAGCACGAATAGAGCGCGCATCGGGAAACACCTCATTGGGATGTGAGCAAAGGCGGGCGGCGCAACAAGCCGTGCACCGGACCGAATACCACGGACAACAAATACCCAGCGCCTGCCACCAGCACGATCGCCGGGCCGCTGGGCAGTGAGTAGTAGAACGACAGCAGCAGGCCCAACCACACCGACAGGCATCCCAGCAGCGCCGATACCGCGATCAGCACTGGAAGGCGTCGACTCCAGAAGCGTGAGGCGATGGCCGGCAACATCATCAAGCCGACCACCATCAACGCGCCGATGGCCTGGAAACCGATCACCAGGTTCAGCACCACCAGGGTCAGGAACACGCCATGGGCGAGGGGGCCGAGGCGGCTGACGGTTTGCAGGAACAGCGGGTCGAGGGTGTCCAGCAGCAGCGGTTTGTAGATCAGCGCCATGGCGATCAGGCTGAAACCCGAGACCCAGAGCATGCCGGTCAGTGTGGTTTGATCCACGGCCAGGGCGGAGCCGAACAGCAGGTGCAGCAGGTCCAGGCGCTTGCCGGCAAGGCCCAGGATCAGCACCCCGGCGGCCAAAGAGATGGGGTAGATGGCGGCGAGGCTGGCGTCTTCGCGCAGCCCGGTGCGGCGGGTGATCCACGCGGCCAGGCCGGCCATGCTCAGGCCTGCACCCAGGCCGCCGAGGGTCAGCGCGGGCAGGCTCAGGCCGGCGAACCAGAAACCCAGGGCTGCGCCGGGCAGGATGCCGTGGGCCACCGCATCACCGATCAGGCTCATGCGCCTCAGGATCAAAAACACACCTAGCGGCGCGGTGCTGCAAGCCAGTACCAAACCGCCGATGAGTGCGCGGCGCATAAAGACAAACTCATGAAACGGCATCCATAAGTGGGCAGTGAAGTGCATTCAGGCCACCTGCATCTGCGGTTGCGGGCGGATCAGCTCTTTGCTGGGGCCGAATAGGCAGCCGGTGTTTTTGATCTGCAGTACGTGCTGGGTGTGGTGACGCACGGCGGCCAGGTCATGGCAGACGATCACCAGGGTGCGGCCTTCGTTGTGCCAGGCATGGATGTGTTTCCAGCACAGCGCCTGACCGTCCTCATCGAGGGCTGCGTGAGGTTCGTCCAGCAGCAGGACGGCGGCGTCGGCCAGGCTCATGCGTGCCAGCAGGGCGCGCTGCAATTCGCCGCCGGACAATGCCATCAACGGTCGATGTTCCAAGCCAGTCAGGCACCAGTCTTCGAATACCGCGTGCAGGCGTTGGCTGCGTTGTTGCGCGGTGTGTTGGGTGCCCCAGAAACCGGCAGCGACCAGCTCTTGCAGGCTGATGGGGAACTGGCGGTCCAAGTGTTGCTGCTGGGGCAGGAATGCCAGGCCGCCACGGCGTGGAACATCCACAATGACCTTTCCCGCCAGCGGCTTTTGCAGGCCGGCGATGACTTTGAGCAGGCTGCTCTTGCCTGTGCCATTGGCGCCGATGATGCCGGTGAGGCTGCCTTTTTCCAGGGTCAAATCCAGTGCCGGGGTGAGCGGTTGCCCAGGGGCACCCCAGCGCAAAGAGTTACAGGTGATCATGCAAAGTCTCTCGTCCAGCGGCTTTCAGCCACGGCATCGTGCGCGTGCAGGCTTTCGGCGTGGATCACTTTGAGGTGGAAGGCTTTGATGGCATCCGAGCGTTTCAAGGCGAGGTTCAGGCGGCGAGCGGCGTCTTCGCAGAACATCAGGTTCTGCCCGTTGGCCAGGGCGAAGGCTTGTTCGTCTGCGCGTTTCACCGCGGTTTGTACGGCGGTACCGAGCGCGGCTTCGGCAGCGTTGATCAAGTCGATTATCGGCAGGTCAGTACCTTGCAACTGAACGTGCAACTGCGCGCTGCTGCGTTGGCTATGGGGTGTGGCGACGATGCCGTTGGCACTGCCGAGCCAGGCCAGCAGCGCTTCGTGCTGCAACGGCGTGTTGGCGAAATCATCCACAAATTGCTGCTGAATCAACTGCCTGGCGAGTGCGGCGGAGCAAGGGCAGGTTGAGGAATAAGTAACGTCAATTTTTAGTTCCACGTGGAACATTTGGTTTTCTAGACGCGCTTCGATGCTCACCGGGTAGCTCTTCCAGCCGGCTAGCGGACTGACCAGGGCGGGTCGTTTAAGCAACAACTGGGTGTGGATGCGCAGGTAAGCGTTCTTAGATAAACCTTCATGTGTGTCGAGAAAACGCTGCAGTACATTACGCAGCAGTGCAGGTGTCAGCGGGTGTTGATCGAGCATTTCCAGAGCCAGGTACAGGCGTGACATATGAATGCCACGGGCCGTGCCGTCGTCCAGGCTTACGCCCGCATCAGCGGTGGCGGCCAGGCGTTGACCGTCAATCTGGATCGGCAAGGCGATGCCGCACATCCCCACCCAGTCGAGTGGCAAGGCTTGGCGTGAAGCCTGCGCGGCGATATCCGGCAGAGTCAGCGCGTTCATAAGCAGGTCCATCGTTGGAAATAATTCGACATGTTATAGTATAGCAATACGAGCTACGATGAATTTTCTGCTCCAGCCTTTGTTCAGTCATATCGAGTAGGGACACTCCTTTATCTGCGGTATATGCCATGCACCGACGTCAGCTCCTCAACCTGCTGCTGGTCAGCCCCTTGTTCGCCTTGCCTTTGGGGGCTTACGCCACGCAGATTCGCAATGCACGCCTGTGGCGCTCGGAGGACAAGCTGCGCCTGGTGTTCGACCTCAGCGGCCCGGTGCAATACAAGACCTTTTCCCTGACCTCACCGGACCGCTTGATCATCGACTTGAGTGGCGCCGGGCTCAGCGGCGACTTTTCCCAATTGGCGTTGGAGAACAGTGGGATTACCTCGATCCGTTCCGGGCATTTCGGCAAGAGCGATACGCGCATCGTGCTGGACCTGGTCGAGCCCATGCAGCTCAACAGCTTCGTGCTGCCGCCCCAGGATGGCCAAGGCCATCGCCTGGTGTTGGATTTGACCAACGCGACCCGTGCGCCCCGTCAAATCGCCGCTGAGCCGGCACCCTTGGTGACGCCGGTAGACAAGGCGCATCCCAAGCGCGACATCATCGTGGTGGTCGACCCTGGCCATGGCGGCAAAGACCCAGGTGCCATTGGCTCCAAGGGCCAGCGCGAAAAAGATGTGGTGCTGTCGATTGCCCAGTTGTTGGCTAAACGCTTGAAGCGCGAAAAGGGTTTTGACGTAAAACTGGTGCGCAACGACGACTTCTTCGTGCCGCTGCGCAAGCGCGTGGACATCGCCCGTCAGCACAAGGCCGATATGTTTATCTCAGTGCATGCCGACGCCGCGCCACGGCTGATCGCGTCGGGCGCCTCGGTGTATGCGTTGTCGGAAGGGGGCGCCACTTCGGCTACGGCACGTTTCATGGCCCAGCGCGAAAATGGCGCCGACTTGCTGGGCGCCACCACCTTGCTCAATCTGAAGGACAAGGACCCGATGCTGGCCGGGGTCATTCTCGACATGTCGATGAATGCGACCATCGCCTCCAGCCTGCAACTGGGCAGCTCGGTATTGGGCAGCCTGCAAAACATCACCAGCCTGCATCAGAAACGTGTGGAACAGGCCGGGTTCGCCGTGCTCAAGTCACCGGACGTGCCTTCGATCCTGGTGGAGACGGGTTTCATTTCCAACCCTCGGGATGCCCAGCGGCTGGTGACGGCGCGCCATCAACAGGCGGTGGCGGATGGCCTTTTCGAAGGACTCAAGCGTTACTTCCAGAAGAACCCACCCATGAACAGCTACATGGCCTGGGTGCAGGCGCAGAAAAACAGCCAGGTCTAACAGCCGGTCATTCGGCTGCAAGTGAACTTGGCGCTGGCGCCCCCTGAGCTGGAAAACCGGTTGATGGTGGTCCAGCCCACGCGCCGCGTGTAGCCAACCCACGCCTCGCCATCCGATGCCAACCCGGTAAAAAACGTCAGTTGCCCATAACGGCTGTTGGTCTGCGCCCAATAGCGTTTGCCGATCACTTCGAAACCGCGCAGATACGTAGTGCTGCCGACGGTCGCCACGCTATAGGCATTGCCCAACGGGTCTACACAAGCGAGCAGGTTGGCGCTGCGTGTGCAGTTGGCCAACAGGCTGGGTGCCTGGGCGCAGGCAGGCCCGGCGACTGCCAATAGCAGCGCGCACAGCAGGTATTTCATCGAGGTTCTCGACATAGGCAGGTGACCCAGCATTGCGCCCTTCGTCGCGGCGAGCAAGAGGGATTGGCTTATTTGTATTGTTATACTATAACATAAAAGCACAGCCCGATCCGCGAACCGCTTCCCATGACCGAACACGATCTTTTGGCCCAACCAGCGGCCGACTACATGAATGAGGCCCAGCAGCGCTTCTTCCGCGAACTGCTGCTGGCTCAGCGCGATGACCTGCAAGCCCGTATCGACGCAGAGTTCCATGCGCTGCGCGAGCAGGAAACCAACAGCGATCTGGCGGATATCGGCAGTGCCGAAGAGCAACGCCAATGGCAACTGCGCCTGCTGGAGCGTGAAAAGAAGCTATTGGACAAGATCGACGACGCCTTGGAGCTGCTGGCTCGTGGCGAATACGGCTGGTGCCGTGAAACCGGCGAACCCATCGGCCTGCAACGCCTGCTGCTGCGTCCCACCGCCACCTTATGTATCGAAGCCAAAGAACGTGAAGAGCTGCGCGAACGCCATAGACGGGCAGTTTGACCGGCCAACCTTGATGAGGAATACCTGATGCCCAATCGTCTCCCTGTGACCGTGTTGTCCGGCTTTCTCGGTGCCGGTAAAAGCACGCTGCTCAACTATGTCCTGCGCAACCGCGACAACCTGCGGGTGGCGGTGATCGTCAACGACATGAGCGAAATCAACATCGACGGCAGCGAGGTGCAGCGTGATGTCACGCTCAATCGTTCGGAAGAAAAACTGGTGGAGATGAGCAATGGCTGCATTTGCTGCACCTTGCGTGAAGACTTGCTTGAAGAGGTGGGAAAACTCGCCAAAGAAGGTCGTTTCGATTACCTGCTGATCGAATCCACCGGTATTTCCGAACCTTTGCCCGTGGCCGAAACCTTCACTTTTCGCGATGAAAACGAGCAAAGCCTGGCCGACATTGCACGCCTGGACACCATGGTCACTGTGGTCGACGGTATGAATTTCCTGCTCGACTACCAGGCTGCCGAAAGCCTCGCCTCACGGGGCGAAACCCTCGGTGAGGAGGATGAACGTTCCATCACCGACCTGTTGATCGAACAGATCGAATTCGCCGACGTCATCCTGATCAGCAAGATCGACCTGATCAGCAGCCGTGAGCGCGAAGAACTGATGGCCATCCTCGAGCGCCTCAACGCCCAGGCGGAAATCATCCCGATGGTTATGGGCGAAGTGCCGCTGAACAAAATCCTCAACACTGGCCGTTTCGACTTCGAACGCGCCGCCCAGGCCCCGGGCTGGTTGCAGGAATTGCGCGGTGAGCATGTGCCGGAAACCGAAGAGTACGGCATAGCGTCCACGGCTTACCGTGCGCGCCGGCCGTTCCATCCACAGCGGTTTTTCGACTTTATCGACCGCCCCTGGGTCAACGGCAAGCTGTTGCGCTCCAAGGGTTTCTTCTGGTTGGCCAGCAAACATCAGGATGCGGGCAGTTGGTCCCAGGCGGGCGGGTTGATGCGCCATGGGTTTGCCGGGCGTTGGTGGCGCTTTGTGCCGAAAAGCCAGTGGCCTCAGGACGAAGAAAGCGTGGCGGCGATCATGGCTAACTGGCAGTTGAGCACGGGTGACTGCCGTCAGGAATTGGTGTTTATCGGGCAAAACATCGACTTTGCCCAGATGCGTACCGAGTTGGACGCCTGCTTGCTCAACGATGAAGAAATGGCCCTGGGTATCGAAGGTTGGCGCCAGCTGCCTGACCCGTTTGGCCCTTGGTACGAGCAGGTCGCCTGATGCTGGCCCCAGTCATTCCCCTGCGCCCCGTCATCCGCCAGATACATGGGGAAACGCCGCTGGCGCTGTCCGATATCCTCAATGACGGCGTCAACCTGGCCATCTGGCAGCGCCAGCTGCCCCTGCACATCGCCGAGTTTGGCGCTTTGCTGGTGGCGCTCAATGAACCGTTGGCCGAGTCCTTGGTGGTCGAGTTGGTTAGCGAAGACTGCGTGCCGAACTTGCAAGGTTTGGCGTCCAGTTGTCGCGATCTTGAAGGCTACGATGGGTTTATCGCCGATGTGTCGTGGCTGGTCAGTGCATTCGCCTGCCTGCTGGGCGCCAAGCGCATCGGCGTGCGTTTACGGCTGTTGGACAAGGCCATGTGCCCGCGTTTTCACGTCGATCACGTGCCGGTTCGGCTGATCACCACCTACGCCGGTATCGGTAGCCAATGGTTGCGCGAAGGCGTTATGGACCGGCGCACATTGAGCCAGGCGGATGCCGAGCCCACTGAGCGCATCGAGCAGATCCATTGCGGTGAAGTGGCGCTGCTTAAAGGCACCAAATGGCACGGCAATGAAGGACATGGGCTGATCCACCGCTCGCCAGCGCTCAAGGCCGATGAGCGACGGTTGATTCTGACGCTGGATTGGCTGGCATAACCGCGTAGGATCAAACGCTCTACACGGCCTGAACGATGCCTCTCATGTTGCAGAACATTCCTACCCACGTGATTGCAGGGCCCTTGGGCGCCGGCAAGACCAGCCTGATCAAGCACCTGCTTGCCCAGCGCCCGGCCAACGAGCGCTGGGCGGTGCTGATCAACGAGTTCGGCCAGATCGGCCTGGACGCAGCCCTACTCACACAAGACGATGACGGCATCGCCTTGGGCGAGGTGGCTGGCGGCTGTTTGTGCTGTGTGAACGGTGCACCGTTCCAGGTAGGGCTGGGCCGCTTGTTGCGTAAGGCTAAGCCGGACCGGTTGTTTATCGAGCCCTCAGGCTTGGGCCATCCGGCGCAATTGCTCAAGCAACTGCGGCACGCACCATGGCAAGACGTGCTCGCTGTGCAGCCGTGCGTGCTGGTACTCGATGCTCAGGCTTTGGCAGCGGGCAAGCCGTTGCCGCAGGCACAGCAGGAGGCGTTGAGCAGTGCCGGTCTGCTGGTGTTGAACAAGGACGAGACGCTGACTGCGGTGCAACGTCAGGCGATTGAAGTGCAATTACCCGATTGCCCGCTCTATTGGACACGCCAGGCGCAACTGCCACTCGACCGGTTGCCCGGTTTGAAAGCACGGGCCCAAGTAGCGGTGGATAATTTCGGCGTGCCTGAAGCGGTGGGGCAAATGCCGGCGATCTGGAGCGACCCGGGGTTGCCGATCTGTCTGAGTCAGAGCCAGGAGGGCGGCTGGAGCATTGGCTGGCGCTGGCACCCAAGCCAGCGATTCGATGTCAGCCGTCTGCATCAGTGGCTATCGAGTATCGACTGGCGCCGTGCCAAATTGGTTATCCACAGCGTTGAGGGTTGGGTGTCTGCCAACGCTGTGGATAACAGCCCACTGCACTGGCAACCCAGCGCTTGGCGGCGCGATTCACGTGTTGAGTTGATCTTCAGCGCACCACAGAACGTGGCCGCATTGCAAAGCGCCCTGGCAGCCTGCCGTTACTGATGTTTCTTGCTGGCGTGGTCCTGGCGCCACTGGCTCAATTCGATGATCTCGGCGCTGGGCAGCGGCTCCTTGGTTTCGAACGGGTAGGGCGCCAGTTCGATCTGCGCGCTGTGGGCGCCGAATTGGGTGATGACCCCGGCATGCCGGGTTTCGCCGGTCACCGTGAACTCGAAATTATAGATACGCGCCAGGCGTCGGCGGCCATTGGCATCCTTGACGAAACCGATGCGTTTGAGCGCCACGGCACCGTCAAGCAGCTCGATATCGAGCTTGGCGCAATGCTGCTTGACCCGCGCCAGCGCCCGTTCACGCAGGCCGTGGTTGTGCCAAACCCAGGCGGCGCCGGTGGCCAGCAGCATCAAGACGAAGATGTTTCCCAGGGTCAGCATTACGTGAACTCCAACAAAGTGAGCGCAGCTTAACTGTGTCGCCGGTCTGTCGTACAGGCTGCGTTTAGTCGCATACTGCTCGGCCAGAAATTCAACGGTTTTACGGAAATCTCCCGCATGAAACGTACACCTCACCTGCTTGCGATCCAGTCTCATGTGGTCTTCGGCCACGCCGGAAACAGCGCCGCCGTGTTCCCCATGCAGCGGGTCGGGGTGAACGTCTGGCCGCTCAACACGGTGCAGTTCTCCAACCACACACAGTATGGACAGTGGGCGGGCGAAGTGTTGGCGCCGCAGCAAATTCCTGCGCTGGTAGAGGGTATTGCCGCGATTGGCGAGCTGGGCAACTGTGATGCGGTGCTGTCCGGTTACCTGGGCAGTGCCGACCAGGGCCGCGCCATCCTCAGCGGTGTGGCGCGCATCAAGGCGATCAACCCCAAGGCGCTGTACCTGTGCGACCCGGTGATGGGCCACCCGGAAAAGGGTTGCATCGTGCCGCAGGAGGTCAGCGATTTCCTTTTGGATGAAGCCGCCGCCATGGCGGACTTCCTGTGCCCCAACCAACTGGAGCTGGACAGTTTTGCCGGGCGCAAGCCGCAATCGCTGTTCGATTGCCTGGCGATGGCCAAGGCCTTGCTGGCGCGCGGGCCCAAGGCGGTGTTGGTCAAGCACCTGGATTACCCAGGCAAACTGCCAGAAGGTTTTGAAATGCTGCTGGTGACAGCTGAGGGCAGTTGGCACTTGCGCCGCCCCCTGCTGGCGTTTCCGCGCCAGCCAGTGGGCGTGGGCGACCTGACGTCGGGCCTGTTTCTGGCGCGGGTGCTGTTGGGTGATAGCCTGGTGGCTGCCTTTGAATTCACCGCCGCAGCCGTGCATGAAGTGCTGCTGGAAACCCAGGCTTGCGCCAGTTATGAACTGGAACTGGTGCGGGCCCAGGACCGTATTGCCCATCCTCGTGTGCGCTTCGAAGCCACACCGATCAGCCTGTAATGACACAGAATCCAATGTGGGAGCGAGCAAGCCCGCTCCCACATTTTGATTGGGTTTATAAATTACGGCGCGTCGGCTTTGATCTCCCGGTAGCGCTTTTCCAGTTCCTGACGAATCTGCCGACGCTGCTGAGCCTGCACAAAGCGGCGCTTGTCTTCGCTGTTCTGCGGCTGCAACGGCGGTACGGCGGCAGGTTTGCGCTGGTCGTCCACGGCCACCATGGTGAAGAAGCAGCTGTTGGTATGGCGCACCGAGCGTTCACGGATATTCTCGGTCACCACCTTGATGCCCACTTCCATCGACGTATTGCCGGTGTAGTTGACTGACGCCAGGAAGGTCACCAGCTCACCGACATGAATCGGCTCGCGAAAGATCACCTGATCTACTGACAGCGTGACCACATAACGACCGGCATAACGGCTGGCGCAGGCATAGGCCACTTCGTCGAGGTACTTGAGCAGCGTGCCGCCGTGCACATTGCCAGAGAAGTTGGCCATGTCAGGGGTCATCAGTACCGTCATCGACAGCTGGGCGTTTCCGGGTTCCATAGCACACTCACGGGTTGTAGGCATTGGTTGGGGGGAGGCACCTCTGCGGGTACTCAAAGTCTTTGCAGCGCCATCCCTAACGGGACGCCGTCAGGCGGCTTGCCGTCACGCGCGCAGCGATCTGTTTCCATATATTGCACCGGCTTTCCAGCAGAAGTCGCGGTGTTACCCTTCAAAAGCCCTTCTCGGGGCTTTTCTTACGATCAAGGCAGACTTTTCCGACCCGCGGCCGGAAGTGGGAAAAGCGCCGGCACCCTCAAGGAGCCCCTCGCCATGCACGCCATCAGCTTTATCCAGGACTTGGCCGTGATCATGCTGGTGGCAGGGGTGGTCACCATCCTGTTTCACCGCTTCAAGCAGCCGGTGGTATTGGGCTACATCGTCGCCGGCTTCATTATCGGCCCCCACACTCCGCCGTTTGGCCTGATCCACGATGAAGACACGATCAAGACCCTGGCGGAGCTGGGGGTCATCTTCCTGATGTTCTGCCTGGGCCTGGAATTCAGCCTGCGCAAGCTATTCAAAGTCGGGGCCACGGCGTTTATCGCGGCGTTCCTGGAAATCGTACTGATGATCTGGATCGGCTACGAGATCGGCCGCTGGTTCGACTGGAGCACCATGGACTCGCTGTTCCTCGGCGCGATCCTGGCAATCTCCTCGACCACCATTATCGTCAAGGCCCTCAATGACCTGAAGATGAAAGACCAGCGGTTCGCCCAGCTGATTTTCGGTGTGCTGATTGTGGAGGACATCCTGGGTATCGGCATCATTGCCTTGCTGTCGAGCATCGCCGTGAGTGGCACGGTCAGCTCCGGAGAGGTGTTCTCCACTGTCGGCAAGCTCTCGCTGTTCATGATCGTTGCGCTGGTGATTGGTATTTTGCTGGTGCCGCGCCTGCTGGCTTATGTGGCCAAGTTTGAAAGCAACGAGATGCTGCTGATCACGGTATTGGGGCTGTGCTTTGGTTTCTGCCTGCTGGTGGTGAAGTTGGAATACAGCATGGTGCTCGGGGCCTTTTTGATCGGCGCGATCATGGCTGAATCCCGGCAGTTGATTAAGATCGAACGCCTGATCGAACCCGTTCGCGACATGTTCAGCGCGATTTTCTTCGTGGCGATTGGCTTGATGATCGACCCGCAGATCCTGCTGCAATACGCCTGGCCCATTGCGGTGATCACCGTGGCCGTGGTGTTGGGCAAGATGCTGTCTTGCGGGCTGGGCGCGTTTATCGCCGGCAACGATGGTCGCACCTCGCTGCGGGTGGGTATGGGGCTGTCACAAATTGGCGAGTTTTCTTTCATCATCGCAGCGCTGGGGATGACCCTGCAGGTCACCAGCGACTTTCTGTACCCAGTGGCGGTGGCCGTTTCGGCGATCACCACGCTGCTCACGCCCTACCTGATTCGTGGCGCGGACCCGCTGTCATTGAAGATCGCGACGGTAATGCCCAAGCGTATGAGCCGAGTGTTCGGCATGTATGGCGAATGGTTGCGCAGCATTCAGCCACAGGGCGAGGGGGCGATGTTGGCCGCGATGATCCGCAAGATCATCCTGCAGGTCGGGGTAAACCTGGCGTTGGTGACCGCGATCTTCTTTGCCGGCAGCTTTTTCGCGGAGCGCATCGGTGGGTATCTCGAGGGCTGGGTCAGCGATCAGAGTTGGCAGAAGGCGTTGATCTGGGGCGGGGCGCTGCTGGTGTCGTTGCCGTTTCTGATTGCGGCGTATCGCAAGCTCAAGGCGCTGTCGATGCTGCTGGCGGAGATGAGCGTGAAACCAGAAATGGCCGGGAGGCATACCCAACGTGTGCGAAGGGTGATTGCGGAGCTGATCCCCCTCTTGTCGCTGCTGGTGATCTTCCTGCTATTGGCAGCCTTGTCGGCCAGTATTCTGCCGACCAACAAGTTGCTGGTGTTGATTGCCGTGGTCACGGCGGCGGTGGCTGCAGTGCTCTGGCGCTGGTTTATCCGTGTGCATACGCGGATGCAGGTTGCGTTGCTGGAGACGCTGGATAACCACAAGGATACGGAACACTGACTGGCGTTGGCGGGGGCTGCTTTGCAGCCCAGCGGGAGCAAGCTCCCTCGCCACAAAAGCCGTCAAGTATCAGCTTTCCAGCCAGACGTCCCGTGCCCAGTGCCACACCGATTCCCAGGTTTCTTCAGTAACCAGTTCTTCCTCACCGGACCACAGCACGACGGTGCCGTCTTCTTCGACGCAATAGTAGTCGTCGCCGTCCTGGCAGATAGGGATCAGGCTGCGATCAACACCGGCATCCCAGGCGTTGGCGGCAACGTCTGGCAGGTAAGTGTGGGACTGTGGGTCGGTGACGGTCACCGGCTCCAGGCTGCCGTAGACCACGTCACTGACGGTCAGCAAGAATTCACGGAAGACAAAGGGGATGTCGATGAACAGTTGTTCCTCGATTTCCACCAGCAGGTCTTCGTCAGGCAGCTCCAAAGGCACCGGGACCGGTTCGTTGGCTTCACGCAGTTGTTCGATGATTTCTTCCACGGCCGGGATCCTCTTGCTAGATGGCGCGGTTTATAGGGGCGTTTTATACAGTAGCTCGCTATAAGTGCAACCGTGAAATAGAAAACCCCGGACATGTCCGGGGTTTTTGTTACCGCTTGCTCAAACGAGCAGGTATTAGCCGTTCTGGCGGATACCGGCGACCAGCCATGGCTGGTCGTCGCCCTGGGCGCGTTCCATATTCCAGCTTTCGCTGAACACTTCGCCCTGGTCGAAGCGCGAGGACTTCGACACACCGCTGAAGGTCAGGGTGGCGATAGTCTTGTCGGCACGATCATCCACGCCATCGAGCTGTACGCGCAGGTCGTCGATGTAGGTCGACTGGAAGGCGTCACCGATCTCGGCACGTTCGCGCTTGAGGAACTCCAGCAACTGCGGGGTCACGAACTCGGAGATCTTGTCCATTTCGTTGGCGTCCCAGTGCTGTTGCAGGGACTGGAAGTGGCTGCGGGCCGCTTCGACGAAACGCTCTTCGTTGAACCAAGCCGGTGCGTTGATCACCGGACGGGCGGCAGGGGCTGCCGAACCACCGAAGATCGAACCCATGGCAGGCTTCTGTTCGAACGCTTCACGCTGCATCGGCGCGCCGGCTGGAGCCAGGTGCTCCTGCTGCTTGCGGCGACGGGCGGCGATAAAGCGGAAGACCAAAAAGGCGATGACGCCCATGATCAGGATGTCGAAGATCTGCATGCCCTGGAAGCCGTCGCCCATGAACATGGACGCAAGCAGGCCACCGGCGGCGATGCCGGCCAGTGGGCCCAGCCAACGCGAAGCACCGCCGGCCTTGGCAGCAGCGCCAGCGGCACCGGCTGCGCCTGCAGTAGCCGCAGCACCGCCGGCACCGGCGGATGGAGCCATTTGGCTGGTCTGGTGAGTCGGTGCCGCGCCCGAGCTTTTGCCGCCACCGAAGCGTTTGGCGTTGGCGTCGAGGCTCATCGTCAGGCCGATGCACAACGCCATGGCGATGCTAAGAAAACGTTTCATATAGGGAATTCCCATTTGTGGATTGCACGCGCGCCATGTTGCACAGGTGTCGTGGCAGAGGCTAGCGGCATAATGTTTCGGGCTTTTGCGTAAGACCAAATCCGAAGGGTCTGTAGGACCAATTACAGATATTGGCCCGCACGCCTCTAAAACAAGGCTGGGCCAATAATCTTCATGTTACGCAGTGTTTCATGATGGTGGGCTTATTGTGGCCAGAGATTGCTCCCGCTGGGCTGCGCAGCAGCCCCAAAAAACGGGCGCGCTGCGCACGCCAGCGGAAGCAATCTATGGTCACAGGTGATCAGCTCAGACCGCTTCGAGCTTGGCGTAACCCATCATCAGCCACTTGCTGCCCTCGGCGAAGTTCACCTGCACCCGCGCCTGGGCGCCTGCGCCTTCGAAGTTGAGGATCACGCCTTCGCCGAAGATCGCATGCTTGACCTGCTGGCCCAGGCTGAACGGGGTTTCCGGTATTTCGGAACCGGCAAACATGCTGCTGGAGTTCTGTTGCTGGCCACCGCCGAACGGGCGGCTGACGCTGTTGGACAAGCGTACTTCCTGGATCAGCCCTTTCGGCACCTCACGTACGAAGCGCGACACCTTGTTGTAGGTTTCGCTGCCATACAGGCGTCGGGTCTCGGCGTAGGTCATCACCAGGTTCTGCATCGCCCGGGTGATGCCCACGTAGGCCAGGCGGCGTTCTTCTTCAAGGCGGCCGGGCTCTTCCAGGCTCATCTTGTGAGGGAACAGGCCTTCTTCCATGCCCACCAGGAACACATAAGGGAATTCCAGGCCTTTGGCGCTGTGCAAGGTCATCAGCTGGATGCTGTCTTCATGCTCGTCGGCCTGGGTATCGCCGGCTTCCAGCGAGGCGTGGCCCAGGAAGGCGGCGAGCGGCGTCAGCTCTTCGTCGTCCTCGGTGTTTTCGAACGCGCGGGCGGCGCTGACCAGTTCCTCAAGGTTTTCTACCCGGGCCTGGCCTTTCTCGCCTTTTTCCGCTTCGTGATAGGCGATCAGCCCGGACTGCTCGATCACGGTCTGAGTCATCAGGTGCAGCGGCATCTCTGCGCACTTGGCGGCCAGGTTCTCGATCAGCTCGACAAACACCCCCAACGCCCCCGCAGCACGGCCAGTCAGGCCTTTGTTGGCGATCAGCAAGCGCATGGCTTCCCACATCGACACATCGGCATGGCGCGCATGGTCGCGGATCGCTTCGACGGTTTTCTCGCCAATGCCACGCGCCGGGATGTTGATCACCCGCTCCAGCGCTGCATCGTTACCCCGGCCTTCCAGCAAGCGCAGATAGGCCATGGCGTTCTTGATTTCGGCACGTTCGAAGAAGCGCTGGCCGCCGTAGATGCGGTACGGGATGCGTTCGCGCAGCAAGGCCTCTTCCAGCACCCGTGATTGGGCGTTGGAACGGTACAGAATCGCGATATCGCTGCGGGCCAGGCCGGTTTTCAGTGCGCTTTCAATGGTTTCGACCACGTAGCGCGCTTCATCGTGCTCATTGAACGCCGCGTATAGGTTGATCGCTTCGCCTTCGCCGCCGTCGGTCCACAGCTCTTTGCCCAGGCGCCCGGTGTTGTTGGCGATCAAGGCGTTGGCCGCCTTGAGGATCCCGGCGGTGGAGCGGTAATTCTGCTCCAGGCGGATGGTCACCGCGTCCGGGAAGTCTTCGGAATACTGGTAGATGTTCTCGATTTTCGCGCCACGCCAGCCGTAGATCGACTGGTCGTCATCGCCCACCACCATCAGGCTGTCACCGCCCTTGGCCAGTAGACGCAACCAGGCGTACTGCACGGCGTTGGTGTCCTGGAACTCGTCCACCAGGATATGGCGGAAGCGTTTCTGGTAATGGGCCAGCAAACCGGGGTTGTCGCGCCACAGGTCGAGGGCACGCAGCAGCAGTTCGGAGAAGTCGATGACGCCAGCGCGCACGCAGGCCGCTTCATAGGCCTCATAAATGCTGCGCATGGTGGCCAGGAACAGGTCGCCGCTGGCCTGGATATGTTGCGGGCGCAGGCCCTCGTCTTTCTGGCCATTGATAAACCACTGTGCCTGGCGCGCCGGCCAGCGTTGTTCGTCCAGGCCCAGTTCGCGGATCACGCGCTTGACCAGGCGTTGCTGGTCGTCGCTGTCGAGAATCTGGAAGGTCTGGCTCAGTCCGGCTTCCTGCCAATGCGCCCGCAACAGGCGGTGCGCCAGGCCGTGGAAGGTGCCCACCCACATGCCGGCCGGGCTGATGCCCATCAACTGCTCGATGCGATGACGCATCTCGGCAGCAGCCTTGTTGGTGAAGGTCACCGACAGGATGGAATGCGGGGACGCGTTTTCGACCTGGATCAACCAGGCAATACGGTGCACCAGCACTCGGGTTTTACCGGAGCCAGCACCGGCCAGGACCAACTGACGGCCAACGGGGGCCGCTACGGCCTGGCGTTGGGCATCGTTGAGGGAGTTCAGCAAAAGAGAGAGATCATCGCGCATCGACGCATTCTATGGGCCTTGGGGGGCCTGGGCAAATCCCAATGCCGGATGGTCGATGCAAAACGCCTGCAAGCTACCGACGGGCGAACATTCTGACGGGGGTGATGACCGGTTGGTCATCGCCCGCAGCCCATGCTGTGTCTTGCTCAAGCGGTCTGGGCCAAAGGTTTGCGGCCAATCGCAGCAGGTTTTTTATGACTTGTAGCAGTTTGGCCCAGGCGCTTGCTTGTGTATGCTCCGTCGACGTTTCGGGCTCACCATTATAAGAACACCGCCTATGACCCTTAGCACCGACCTGTTTGGCCCCTCGCCGGCCCCAGCGCAGGTCATCCGTAAACACTATGCAACCGAAATCGCGGTTGAGCGCACGCGCCTGCTGTATCAAGGTTCGTTGCTGCCGACGCTGCTGATGCTGGTCAACGGCCTGGTCTGCGCCTGGTTGCTGTGGAACCCCAATCAGTACCTGCTGGACAGCGTCTGGCTGCTCTGGCTGCTTGCCCTGGTGGCGATGCGCGTGATTCAAGTGGCAGCCTTTGATTCGGCCATGCCCAGCCGGCAGGCCCAGCCTGTGTGGCGCCGTATGTTCATGCTCGGCTCGGCGGTCAGTGGTCTGACCCTCTCCGTTGCGGCCATTGCCCTGGTGCCCACGGACAGCTTCATGCATCAGGCCTGGGTGTTTGGCCTGATCGGCGCCGCCACCTTGTCGGCCAGCGTGGCCTATGCCGTGAGCTTTTGGGCTTACCTGTCGTTTGCCTTGCCGTGCCTGGTGCCGGCCATCGTCTACCTGTTCTGGGATGGCACCCCGCAGCAACAAGGCTGGGGCGTGCTCGGGCTGATCCTGCTGGCGTCCCTGAGCCTGGTCGCGTGGCAGGTCAACCGCCTGATCCAGCGCGGGTTGTTGCGCCGTTTCCAGAACCAGGCCCTGATCGAGCATTTACAGCAGGCGCAGCAACGCAGTGAGCAGTTGAACCAGGACCTGGTGCGCGAAGTCGAGCAGCGCCGCGAGGTGGAGCAGAACTTGCGTGAAGCCCAGGTCGGTCTGCAAGATCGTGTGGCGCAACGCAGCCAGCAATTGGATGCTGCCAGCCTCGCCTTGAGTAAAAGCGAAGCGCGCCTGGCTATGGCCCTGCAAGCCAGTGAGCTGGGCCTGTGGGACTGGAACCTGCAAACCGACGAGGTCCACCACACGCAACTCAAGGAGTTGTTTGGCCTGGAGCCCGAATACGTCACGGCGATGCTCAGCCACCTCAAACCGCGCCTGCACCCCGACGATCTGCCACTGCTCAAGCACGCACTGGTAGAGCATCTCAAAGGCCGCAGCGAGGACTATCAGGTGGAGTACCGGATACGTCATGGCGATGGGCATTGGGTGTGGATCGAAGACCGCGGGCGCGCCGTGGAGCGCACGCCCAGTGGCCGCGTCGTCCGTATGCTGGGCACGCGCCGCGACATCAGCGCCGGCAAGGCGGTGGAGGAGCAGCAACGCCTGGCTTCGACGGTGTTCGAGGCGGCCAGCGAAGGCATTGTGATCCTCGACCCGAACTACGCGCTGATCGCCGTGAACCAGGCGTTCAGCCGCGTCACCGGTTTCGACATCGACGACATGCTTGGCCGCAACGTCGTGGAACTGCCCAGCAGTCGCGATGCGCGGCGCCACTTCCCGCTGATCCGCCAGGCATTGCTCAGCCACGGCACCTGGCAGGGCGAATTGGTGGAGACGCGCAAGAACGGCGAACTGTACCCGCAATGGCTACAGCTAAATGTGGTGCGTGATGTACGGGGGAACGTCAGTCATATCGTAGGATTCTTCGCCGATCTGTCCGCCCGGCGCGAGTCGGAAGAGCGCATGCGCTACCTCACCCACTACGACGAGTTGACCGGCCTGGCCAACCGCTCGCTGTTTCGCGAACGGCTGCGCGAAGCTCACCAGCGGGTGCGCCAAGGCGGTCGCAGCCTCGCGCTGCTGCATATCAACCTCGACCGCTTCAAATTGCTCAATGACAGCCTGGGCCATGAAGTGGCCGACCAACTGCTGCAGAAAATGGCGCGGCGCTTGATCAACGCGCTGCCGGAGGCCGACACCATTGCGCGCCTGTCCGGTGATGAGTTCGCCGTACTGTTTGACGCCTATGGCAACTTATCCAGCCTGGCGCGGGTGGCGACCCGGTTGCTGGCGAAGCTGCGCGTGCCGGTGAACGTGCAGGGCCATGAGCTGGTGGTAAGCGCCTCTATGGGCGTCAGCCTGCTGCCTGATAACGCACGGGAGATTTCTGCACTGGTCAGCCAGGCGAATATGGCGATGCAGCACGCCAAGCATTTGGGCGGGAATAATTTCCAGTTCTTCACCGACAGCCTGCAAGCCAGCACCCTGGAGCGTTTGCAGCTGGAAAACCACCTGCGCAAAGCCATCGACGAGCGTCAGCTCACGGTGTTTTACCAACCCAAGCTGTGCCTGGTCACTGGCAAGCTGAAGGCTGCCGAGGCGTTGGTCCGCTGGGAGCATCCGCAATGGGGCATGGTGCCGCCGAGTGACTTTATCGGTTTGGCGGAAGAAACCGGCTTGATCGTGCCGTTGGGCGAATTTGTGCTGCGCCAGGCCTGCTGGCAGGCCTGCGAATGGCAGCGTCAGGGGCTGGCGCCGATTCGCGTGTCGGTCAACCTGTCGGTGCATCAGCTGCGCCAGGGCAAGCTGGTCAGCCTGGTGCGCCAAGTGCTGGAGGAAACCGCACTGGACCCGCAGTACCTGGAGCTGGAACTGACCGAAAGCCAGTTGCTCGACAGCGTTGAACACATCATCGCCACCTTCCAGCAATTGCGCGACCTGGGGGTGAAGCTGGCCATCGACGACTTTGGCACCGGTTATTCGTCCCTCAGCTACCTCAAGCGTATCCCGGTGGACTACGTAAAAATCGACCAGGCCTTTATCCGGGGGCTTGGCCAGGGGCGCGAGGATGCGGCCATCACCCGTGCGATCATCGCCATGGCCCACGGGTTGGCGCTCAAGGTAGTGGCCGAAGGGGTGGAGGATCAGCAGCAGCTGGATTTCCTGCGCGGTGAGCAGTGTGACGAGGTACAGGGTTACCTGATCAGCCCGCCCATGAGGGCCGAAGGGCTGGCGGATTTGTTACGCAAAAACGCAGATTTTTCTTAACGCAGCGTAGGCCGCCTTTATGGCTACATAGCGGCTGCCCGCTGAATCAGAGGGGAGCAGGGCGATTTAGTGATGCATCTAACGGGCAAAACGACAATTCTTGTAGTATAACTACAAGCTTGCTACATCCCTGGCGCCTGCCAATAACAAGAGTCCTGCCCTTTGAACCTGTTGCAACATATCGCCCAGTCGCGCCACCTGTTACGCAAATCGGAACTCAAGGTTGCCGATCATGTGCTGCTTGACCCTGCGGCTGTGATGCACAGTTCCATGGCCGACCTGGCCCACAGCGTGGGCATCAGCGAGCCGACCATCGTGCGCTTCTGCCGCGCCATTGGTTGCTCCGGCTTTCAGGACCTCAAGCTCAAGCTGGCGCAAAGCCTGGCTGCCGGGGCGAGCTTCGGCCAGTTTGCAATCCATGAAGACGACTCCGTTGCCGACTACAGCCTGAAAATCTTCGACACCACCTTGCACACCTTGATGGAAGTGCGTGAGAAGCTCGACCCGGTGGAGCTGCAAAAGGCCGTGACCGCAATGTCCCAGGCCCAGCGCGTCGAGTTCTACGGCTTCGGTGCGTCCGGCGCGGTGGCGGCCGATGCCCAGCACAAGTTCTTCCGCCTGCTGCTGACCGCCGCGGCCTACAGCGACCCGCACATGCAGGCGATGTCGGCGGTGACCTTGAAGCCCACTGACGTGGCCATCTGCATTTCCCAATCAGGTCGTTCCAAAGACCTGCTGATCACCGCCAACCTGGTGCGTGAGAGCGGCGCGTCGTTGATTACCCTGTGCCCGAGCCAGACGCCATTGGCGGAGTTGTCCACGGTGAACCTGGCGATCGACGTGCATGAAGACACCGAAATCTACACGCCGCTGACCTCGCGCATTGCCCACCTGGTGGTCATCGACGTGTTGGCGATGGGCGTGGCCATGGCCCGTGGCCCGAGCCTGGTCAACCACCTCAAGAGCGTGAAGCGCAGCTTGCGTAGCCTTCGCCTCTCGCCAAAATCCGTCAAAGCCCTCGACGACTAAGCCCAGGCCATACTCGGTCAAAGTGTGGGAGCTGGCTTGCTGTGGCGAGGGAGCTTGCTCCCGCTGACTGCGCAGCAGTCTCCGGCTTTTTGGGGGCGCTTCGCACCCCAGCGCAAGCAAGCTTGCTCGCCACAGCGAACCAGCTCCCACAGGGAGTTTGCGTCAATTTCGCAAGATTCATCAACCTGTAATCCCCGCGCCGCCAAACCGTCATCCCCCACGCCCATCCTGTACTCCCCGTACTCGCATTGGGAGACTCCAAATGACCCGGCCCTACGAAGACAGCAACAGCACCGTCAAGACCCGTCGTCAGCAGGAAGACCAGCGCCGCATGGCGTTCCGTCGCGCCATCGAAGACCGTTGCGAGGAGCGCCAGTTGCTCCAGAGCATCAGTGACTACCCGGAACTGCATTGGCAGGCACCCGTGGCTGCCCAGCGAAACGCTCAGCCAGCGCGCTGATCTGCACCCGTTCGCTGCGAATAAAGCCCAGGAACGCATGGGCCACCGGTGACAGGCGTTTAGCCTTGGCCTGCACCAGGCACCAACTGCGGTACAGCGGCAGTTCTTCCACCGGCAGCTCCTTGAGCCCGCCGGTGGCCAACTCCAGGTTCAAGGCGTGGCGCGTCAGCAATGCCACGCCCAACCCTGCACTCACACATTCACGCTGCGCCTCGGCCGAGGCCACTTCCACCGTCTGGGTGAAGTGCACGCGTTTTTCCTTGAAGTATTCCTCGCAGGCCAGTCGCGTGCCAGAGCCCGGCTCGCGGATGAGCAGGGTATAAGGCTCCAGGTCCTGCAAGCGCAGTGGCCCTTGCAGGCTCAACGGATGATCTGGCAGCGCCACGGCGACAATCGGATTGTTGAGAAACGGCAGGAATTCCAGGCCCATGTCCTGGGGCACCATGGACATGATCACCAGGTCGTCGCGGTTGTCCGAGAGCCGGCGGATCACCTGGGCACGGTTGACCACCGTGAGCTGCAATTGCACTTCCGGATGCTGGCGCTTGAAGGCGGCGAACAGGTGCGGCACGAAATACTTGGCGCTGGACTCCACCGCCAGTTTCAGTTGGCCTTGCAGTGAACCCTGCATGTCCGACAGCTGCATATCGAGGTTTTCCAGGCGCCCGAAGATGTCGCGGCTGGCCCGTTGCAAAGCTTCGGCGGCCTCGGTCATGTAGAGTTTTTTGCCGACATAGTCGAACAGCGGCTGGCCGATCAGTTCTTCCAGCTGGCGAATTTGCAGGCTGACCGCCGGTTGGGTGAGGGACATTTCCTCGGCGGCACGGCTGTAGGAACGCAAATCACACACTTCATTGAAGATCTGCAATTGACGCAATGTCATACGCATCAATGACTTACGCATTTTATAAAGCCTCGGCCCCTTGGTGTTCCGGCTAACTATAAGTCTTTACTTATACACAACCCAATAATTATTGATTTTTGTTAATTCTCCTGTGCGCATAGTGTGTGTCTCGCGACTGTCATGAAACATTTGGTCACGCGCCGGCCCGGCTGCAACGGGTCGAAGCACGCAAATCGGCTCAAGGGAATTTCCAAGTGATAAAAAAGATCCTGATCGCCAACCGTGGTGAAATTGCCGTACGAATCGTGCGTGCCTGCGCCGAGATGGGCATTCGCTCGGTCGCGGTTTATTCGGACGCCGACCGCCATGCGTTGCACGTCAAGCGTGCCGACGAAGCCCACAGCATCGGTGCCGAGCCGCTCGCCGGTTACTTGAACCCGCGCAAGCTGGTGAACCTGGCGGTGGAAACCGGCTGCGATGCGCTGCACCCCGGCTACGGCTTCCTGTCGGAAAACGCCGAATTGGCAGATATCTGTGCCGAGCGCGGCATCAAGTTCATCGGCCCCTCGGCAGAAGTGATTCGCCGCATGGGCGACAAGACCGAAGCGCGCCGCAGCATGATCAAGGCCGGTGTGCCGGTCACGCCGGGCACCGAAGGCAACGTTGCCGACATCCACGAAGCCCTCACTGAAGGCGACCGTATCGGTTACCCGGTGATGCTCAAGGCCACCTCCGGTGGTGGCGGCCGTGGCATTCGTCGTTGCAACAGTCGCGAAGAACTTGAACAAGCCTTTCCCCGCGTGATTTCCGAAGCCACCAAGGCCTTCGGTTCGGCGGAAGTGTTCTTGGAAAAATGCATCGTCAATCCCAAGCACATCGAGGCGCAGATCCTCGGCGACAGCTTTGGCAACGTGGTGCACCTGTTCGAGCGTGACTGCTCGATCCAGCGTCGCAACCAGAAGCTGATCGAAATCGCCCCCAGCCCGCAACTGACCCCGGAACAGCGCGCCTACATCGGCGATCTGTCGGTGCGCGCCGCCAAGGCCGTGGGCTACGAGAACGCCGGCACCGTGGAGTTCCTGCTCGCCGAGGGCGAGGTGTACTTCATGGAGATGAACACGCGGGTGCAGGTGGAACACACCATCACCGAAGAAATCACCGGCATCGATATCGTTCGCGAGCAAATCCGCATCGCCTCCGGCCTGCCGTTGTCGGTCAAGCAGGAAGATATCCAGCACCGTGGTTTCGCGTTGCAGTTTCGTATCAACGCTGAAGACCCGAAGAACAACTTCCTCCCAAGCTTCGGCAAGATCACCCGTTACTACGCCCCTGGCGGCCCCGGCGTGCGTACCGACACGGCGATCTACACCGGCTACACCATCCCGCCGTTCTATGACTCCATGTGCCTGAAACTGGTGGTGTGGGCGTTGACCTGGGAAGAAGCCATGGACCGCGGCCTGCGTGCCCTGGACGACATGCGCCTGCAAGGCGTGAAGACCACTGCCGCCTATTATCAGGAAATCCTGCGCAACCCGGAATTCCGTAGCGGCCAGTTCAATACAAGCTTTGTGGAAAGCCACCCTGAGCTGACCAACTACTCGATCAAGCGCAAACCCGAAGAGCTGGCCCTGGCCATCGCCGCCGCCATCGCCGCCCACGCAGGCCTGTGAGGAATATAACAATGAGCAAGAAGATCTTCGTAACCGACACCATCCTGCGCGACGCCCACCAATCGTTGCTGGCCACCCGCATGCGCACCGACGACATGCTGCCGATCTGCGACAAGCTCGACAAAGTCGGCTACTGGTCCCTGGAAGTCTGGGGCGGCGCGACCTTCGACGCCTGTGTGCGCTTCCTCAAGGAGGACCCGTGGGAGCGCCTGCGCCAACTGCGTGCCGCACTGCCCAATACGCGCCTGCAAATGCTGCTGCGCGGCCAGAACCTGCTGGGCTACCGCCATTACAGCGACGACGTGGTCAAAGCCTTCGTGGCCAAGGCGGCGGTCAACGGTATCGACGTGTTCCGCATTTTCGATGCAATGAACGACGTGCGTAACCTGCGCGTGGCCATTGAAGCGGTGAAAGCCGCTGGCAAACATGCACAAGGCACTATCGCCTACACCACCAGCCCAGTGCATACCGTGGAAGCGTTCGTGGCCCAGGCCAAGCAACTGGAAGCCATGGGCTGCGACTCCATCGCGATCAAGGACATGGCCGGCCTGCTCACGCCCTACGCCACTGGCGAGCTTGTCAAGGCGCTGAAAGCCGAGCAGAACCTGCCGATCTTTATCCACTCCCACGACACCGCCGGCCTGGCCGCGATGTGCCAACTCAAGGCCATCGAAAACGGTGCCGACCACATCGATACGGCCATCTCCAGCTTTGCCTGGGGCACCAGCCATCCGGGCACCGAGTCGATGGTCGCAGCCCTTAAAGGCAGCGAGTTCGACACCGGCCTCGATCTGGAACTGCTGCAAGAGATCGGCCTGTACTTCTACGCCGTGCGCAAGAAGTACCACCAGTTCGAGAGCGAATTCACCGCCGTCGACACCCGTGTGCAAGTCAACCAGGTGCCGGGCGGGATGATCTCCAACCTGGCCAACCAGCTCAAAGAGCAGGGCGCTCTGAACCGCATGAGCGAAGTGCTGGCCGAGATTCCACGAGTGCGTGAAGACCTCGGCTTCCCGCCACTGGTAACGCCGACCTCGCAGATCGTTGGCACCCAGGCGTTCTTCAACGTATTGGCCGGCGAGCGCTACAAAACCATCACCAACGAAGTGAAGCTCTACCTGCAAGGCGGTTACGGCAAGGCGCCGGGCACGGTGAACGAAAAACTGCGCCGCCAGGCCATCGGCAGCGAAGACGTGATCGACGTGCGCCCGGCGGATTTGCTCAAGCCGGAAATGACCAAGCTGCGCGGCGAAATCGGCGCATTGGCCAAGTCCGAAGAAGACGTGCTGACCTACGCCATGTTCCCGGACATCGGGCGCAAGTTCCTCGAAGAACGCGACGCCGGCACCCTGGCCCCTGAAGTGTTGTTGCCGATCCCGGAAGCGGGCGGCGTGGCCCGTGCTGGCGGTGAAGGTGTACCGACCGAATTCGTTATCGACGTGCACGGCGAAAGCTACCGTGTGGATATCACCGGTGTCGGTGTAAAGGCCGAAGGCAAGCGTCACTTCTACCTGTCCATCGACGGCATGCCGGAAGAAGTGGTGTTCGAGCCGCTAAACGAATTTGTCAGCAGCGGCGGCAGCAAGCGCAAGCACGCGACCGAACCGGGCCATGTCAGCACGGCGATGCCGGGCAATATCGTCGATGTGCTGGTCAAGGTCGGCGACGTGGTCAAGGCCGGCCAGGCCGTGCTGATTACCGAAGCCATGAAGATGGAGACCGAAGTGCAGGCAGCGATTGCCGGCAAGGTCGCCGCTGTTCATGTGGCCAAGGGCGACCGGGTGAACCCTGGGGAAATCCTGATCGAGATCGAAGGCTGATTACTCAGCCTTCCAACTACCGCTTAAACCTCGGGGGGGCATGTGCCCCCTTTTTTTTGCTGATTTTTTGACCATCAGGCGGTGATTGCCGGGCTCTCCTTGCGTTTGAATTCGACAAAAATGCCCTTCGGGGTGTAGATCAATTCAGGTTCCAGGGTGGTCAGGTTACTGCTGATGGCGCCGAACCTCCCATCAATGGTGGTCGCTTTGGCGATGGGTAGCTGGCGCTTGAGCAACTCGTCGCTCTCTGGCTGTACGTCAAGGTGCAGGGTGGGGTTCCCCAACGTTAATGTGTTGCCGACGTTCAGCACGGAGTGCTGTTGATCCACGCCGATTTTGAAATTCACGCTCGATCCTGGTTTCAGATTCAGATCATTGGTGATCCTTGTCCGCGCCGTAATAGCGGGGTCGAGCAGCAGGGTGCCGGCTACGTTAAGATTGTCGACGTTACCGCCGGAGTAGCTCGCGCCCGGCTCGATATCCATTGTGCCCTTGATCCCACTACGGTTGATCAACGTCGCGTCGCTGTACACCTTGCCTTGTCGGTTGGCGTGCAGTGCACCGGTCAGCTCCCAGGAGCCTTTGCCGACCCACAGATGCTGCATTCTTGTCGCCCCTTCAAAAGTCCCTCCTTCAGCATCGTCGAGAATCACCTGATTGGTGCCACTGCCCCCATCCACTTCGCCGTTGAAACGGCTGCCTTTCTTGATAATCAACAGATCGTCACCGCCTCCCATGTCGAGGGCTACGCCGTTGCCGCCGGTGATAACGCCCTGATTGGTCACTTCATCGGCTTTATTTCCGTCCAGCTTCACACCCGTGCCTGTTGCACCGGTGATGCCCCCTCGGTTATCCAGCCAGACAGAGGTGAGCCCGGAGCTGACCAAGCCATGAACAGGCGCCTTGATCTGTACATCCGGGCTGTTGACGATTTCAACGGCTGTCATGAGGTGGGGGTTAGCCAGATTGGCGTCGCTTTGGGTCAGTTTGGCCAAGTGGTCGATATTCATACCGTGACTGCTCGCTGAGCCTGGGGTAGTCATGAGTTTGATGGTATGGGTATTGAGCAAGCCATTGGACGGTTGGCTATGGGCAGTCTTGAGCTCGCCAGACAACGCTGGCGGGTGTGCAGGTGGCTCTGCTGGTGTGGCCGGGGTGACGGCAGCGGCGAGGGACTGGGTGCCATGGGCAAACAGCATGCCCATGGAAGGGATATACGAGAATGGCGAGATCATGGTTTCCGGCCTCTTCGGTGTAGGAGGCCGGAGTGTAGCGAGCACAATCACCGGCTTAATGTCAGGCGTTGTAACCGGCTTGAGCGTGAAGTTTCCTCAGTTGCTGTCTTAAAACCCCATCTTCCATTCGCCTACCAGCCCATGGTTACGGCTGTTACTGCCGACCTCAGCGGTGTACGCGACGCTCAGTGCCTGATGAGCAGAAAGGCCTATGTCCAACCCCGTGCGCAGGGCCAGGCTGTCGCGGTTCAGCGAGACGCCATCGACGGTGAAATCACTCTTTTCTCCGGTCAGGTCAATCAGTCGGGAAGATTGCTTCACGCTGCTTTGCACGTCGCCGTAGAGGTGCTTCCAGTGGGTGCTCAAATGCGGGGACAGGCTCATGTTGTTATCAAAACGATAAAGGCTGCCCAAGCGAAGCCCCAGGGTGCTGCTGAGGTTTTGCTGGGTTTGCGCACCGACATTCAACGCCGCAAAGCCGCCTTTTTCCTTGAAGCCTTCACGATGGTAGCGCTGGTACCCCAAGCCTGCGAACGGCTCGACGCTTAACGTATCCTTGCCCAGCTGGTAGCCCATTTCGCCAAACACGGTTTGGCTTTGGGCCGTGTATTTGCCTTTGAGTTGCTCGCGATAACCCAAGAAGTCGATATCGACACCGCGTTTGTTTTGCCCGTCATGGTTGCTGTAGATGGCACCCAGGCGCAGAGCCAGCGGGCCGTCCTGGCGTACGGCGTATGCGCCCAGATGCCAGCTGTCGAGCGCTGCTTTGAAACGCTTGTGCTCAAACTCGCTTTCGGATTTGCCTCCCACCACACCGGCACGCCAAGCGTGATCGACTGCCCAGTCGGCGCCCAGAACAACGCCCTTGGTGCTTTGCTGCAACCCGACGCTGCCATATTGGCCGTCAAGTTTGCCGTTGTGGCTGAGGCCTTTTACCCAGATGCGGCCATCGGCATCGTCTGCGACGTTTGCTGGCAGGTCGCGCAGGACCGAGAGCAGCGTGTCGCTGACCTGTTGCGTGCTCATTTGGGTGGCTGCGGCAAGGTTGGCGTTCTGGCTGCCCGCGAGTTGTTCGAGGGCCTGAGCGACCTTCCCCGGTGCGAGGTTATTGAGGTATTCGCCGATATTGCACAGTTCGTACCTGTCCCAGGGGGTGAGTTTGTCTGATTCAAGTAGCGATTTGACCGCCGCGTCCACGGCCAGGGCCAGGCGCTGGCCGTTGCGAGTGTTTGTGTGTTCGGCCAGGTAAAAATCGACGGGGGCGTCTGTCGAAAGGCGATGCAAGACGCCGTCACGATTGATTGACCCGGTCAGTTCTGTGATCCCGGACCGATCGAACACGTGTTCCACGCTTCCCTGCGCTTGGGCAAATTGAATGCTGCTGGCGGCCAGCCCGAAGGACATGACGAGCACGAGTCGCTGTAAGGTGAATGGCATGCAGTCCCAACCTCTTGATTAATGAGGCCGGGAATTTAGGCGAGGTGAGGGGGGGATAACTGTCAGGCCATCGACCCCTGATTTGCGGGAGTTGTCTCTAGTACGGTGCGATTAAAAACTCATCTGCCATTGGCCGGTCAGTGCATGGTTGCGGCTGTTGCCGCCCACTTCGCCTGTATAGCCCAGGCCCAGGCGATGGCGGGCGGATAAACCCAAGTCCAGGCCCGCTTCCAGCAACAGGCTGTCCCGATCCAGGGCGCTGCCTTGCACATTGAACGCCGTGCCCCCGGCCAGGAAAGCCTGGCCGGTGGTGCTGTCGACATCGCCATAGGTGTGCTTCCAGCCAACGCTGGCGCGGGGTGTGAGGCTGACGCCGTTGTCCAGCTGGCTCAGGTGCACCAGGCGCAGGCCGAAGGTGCTGCTGAAGTTGTCCTGGGTCTGGCCCTTGACGTGTAACGCAGCGGCGCCGCCTTTTTCGTTATAGCCGTCGCGCTGGTAGCGCTGGTAGCCCAGGTTGGCGAACGGCTCTGCGCTCAAGCGACCTGCGCCAAGGGCGTATCCCAGTTCAGCAAAAGCCTGCTGACTGTTGGCGTCATAGTCGCCTTTGGGGCGGTCGTTAAAACCGTTGAAGGCCACCGTGCGTTTACTGTCGCCTTGGTGCCCGCTGTAGGCAGCACCCAGGCGCAAGGCCAGTGGGCCACTCTGGCGCAGGGCATAGACGCCGGCGTGCCAGCTGTCGACGCTGCCGTCCACACCGGCGGTGTCCAGGTCGGTCTTGGAATAACCCCCCAGCACACCCAGGCGCCAGTCGCCGTCCAGCGCCCAATCGGCACCGAGCACTGTGCCCTTGGTGCGTTGGGTCAAACCGTCACTGCCGTGCTCGCCGTCGAGCTTGCCGTAGCTGCCGATACCTTGCAGCCACAGGCGGCCGCGGGCGTTCGGGTCATTGAGGTTGCGCACCTCGGCGGGTACGCCGGTGGCCGCCAGTGCGGGTGTGTCTTTGCCGTCCAGCCCCACCAGCAGTCCCGCACCGCCGCCCACCTGGTGCATGGCGGCGAGCATGCTGTTGCCAACTTGAGCACTGGCATTGAGGGTGGCGCTGGTGAGGCTGGCAGTGCTGCTGCCCGCCAGTTGCTCGATGGCTGCACCGGCTGTGGCGGTGGTGGTATTGAGCAGGGCGTTGTACAGCGGATTGTTCGTGCCCAGGCCCGCCAGGCTGCTGGCGGCGCTGGCACCGTTGGCGGTGCTGGCGAACTGGTTGAAGGCGATGTCGTTACGTGTGTACGTGAGGCCGACTTGAGTGGCGCTGTAGTCCAGGGTTGGGGTCAGGAAGGCGTAGTCGCTGGTAACCTTGCCAAACGTGCCGTTGATGCTACCGGCTTGCAGCACGCTGTAATGGCTTTGCCACGGGTAGGTGCCTTCGCCGGGGTTGACCGCCAGGGTCGCGCCATTAAGGTAAGCGGTGCCGCCGACCTTGATCGGTGCGCTACTGCCGTCGGCGTTGACGCCATAGGCGAGGGTCGAGCCGCTGCCCATGCGCAAGTCACGGCTGATGCTGGCGGTACCCAATGCGGTGTTGGTCTGCAGGGTGCCGTTCATCAGCAGGCTGCCCACCGAGCCGCCGCCGGCATACACACCGCCTGCATCGACCGTCACATTACCGGCAATGCCGCCTTGGTTGACCAGCTTGGCACCGCTGGAAATCTCGCCGCCGTCGCTGAAATCACCCTGGCCGGTCAACGTCCAGATGCCTTGCTTGACCTCCAGCCATTCAAGGTTGCGGCTGTCGCCAAAACTGCCCCCTGCGACGTCGTCCAGGGTCAGTCGGTCGTAACCGCTGCCGCCGTCCACTGTGCCGATAAAGCGGCTGCCATTGCGCAAGATCACGTGGTCGTCACCGCCGCCCAAGTCCAGGGCCAGGCCATTGCTGGCACTGATCGTGCCGCTATTGATGACTGTGTCGGCGTAATTGCCGACGAACTTCACACCAAAGCCATCCAGGCCTTGAATCGTGCCGTGGTTCTCCAGGGTGGTAGTCGCAAGCCCGGGCCCGTCGCTGCCGTCGTCCACCAGGATGGCATTGTTGGCACCACTGATCAGCGCGCCCTGGGCGTTGTAGATAGCGCCGCCGCCCAGGGCGATCCCGTCGCTGCCGTTGGCAAAGCCGTTCTTGTCGACACCCCCGGCGCCGACACCCTGGATGACGCCGTAGTTTTCGATATGGGCGATCTTGTCGATGTCCACGCCGTCACCGTCGCCATCCGGTTGCAGCCCGGAGAACGCGCCGGTGATGGTGCCGTGGTTGATCACTGTGCCGTCGCCATCGGAACCAAAGCCCGAGCCGTTGCGGCCGATCACCGTGCCGTAGTTGGTCAGCGTGGCGCCCTCGTCCGTGGTGATGCCATGGCGGCCACCGGAAATCAGGCCATAGTTGGTCACCGTCACGCCGCTGGCGGAGTCGATGTCCACGCCATCGAACTTGTCATCGCGGGAGAAGGTGTTGCCGGTGGAGATCTCACCGTAGTTAGTGATAGAGGCGTTGGCGCCAGTCTTCATGCCGTCGCTGGCCTCCCCGCGAATCAAGCCACCGGCACGGTTGATGATCGTGGTGGTGACGTTGCTGCTGCGCAGCGCATCCAGGTCCAGCCCTTGGCCGGTGGCCGAGCGAAGGGTGCCGCTGTTGTCGATCAGCACGCTGCCGCTGGCAACGTTACTGTTGATGCGCAACGCATCATTGGCGCCTTGGATCACCCCGCCGGCAAGGTTGTAAATGCTGTACCTGCGCTCCCCGCTGACACTTCCTGAACTGTCGATACCCCGACCGCCACTGGAGACCAGCTTGCCCGCGTTAGTCACCACCACCCCCGCACCGCGGGTGCCGTCCTTGAGCGTCACCGCCACCCCAGAGGTTGTAATGCTGCCAGGCGCCGACGTGGTCAACGTATCACTGCCCCCCAAGGTTTGCCCCTGGGTAGTAGGCGTGTCGATCTGCAGGGTCTTGGCTGCGGCTGCTTCGATGAAACCACCGCTGGCCAACAGGGTGATGGCGAGCGCGAGGCGTTGAGGAGACGGGGGCATGCTGGGCGACCTTGTTATGGCAAGCGAGTCGACCTGTATAGCGGAGGGGAGTTGCAGGAATGTGTCGAAAAGATGACGACAATGAATATGCAATCTATTGCAGATCCTTGAGCCTATTCAGCCTGAGCGCTGCAATATATTGCACATTCTGCACGTCAACCGCGCCGCACGTAGCCCTTGCCGAAATGCCGCTCCATCCGCGCCTGGATCAATTCGAGCCCCAGGGACATCACCCAATAAATGATCGCCGCCGTCGTGAGCATCTCGATATAGCGGTAGCTTGAGCGGCCATAGGACTGCGCCAGAAACATCACTTCCCACACGCCCATCACGGAGATCAGCGACGAATCCTTGAGCATCGAGATGAACTGGTTAGTGGCCGGCGGGATGATGGTGCGCATGGCCTGGGGCAGGGTCACGTGCCAGAAGATCGCCCTGTCGCGCATGCCCAGGGCCAGCGCAGCCTCGCGTTGACCATGGGGCACGCCGAGGATGCCAGCGCGGAAAATCTCGCTCAGGTAGGCGCCGTAATTCAGTGACAACGCGATGATCCCGGCGACGATGGCGCCTGGCACCAGCCCCAATTGCGGCAGGCCCAGGTAGATCAACAGGATCTGGATCAGTAGCGGCGTGCCGCGAAAGAACGAGGCGTAGAAACTGGCAATGCCGAACGCCACGGCACTTTTGGACAGGCGCCCCAACGCGGTGATAAAGCCCAGCACCGACGACGCGACAATGGCGCACAGGCACAAGAACAGCGTCAGCGCCGCGCCTTGCAGGAAGCCGTTGGGCGCAAGGTGCAGGCCGACCAGGTTGGGCAGCTTGTCGAGGATGATCGAGAACTTCAGGTCAAAGCTAAGGAAGAAACTCGCAAACAGCGCGAACAGCGCCGCCCAGGTCAGGTAAAGCCGTAGGCGAAAACTCATCGGCTTATATCGGCGCCGATCCATTTTTGCGACAGCGCGCTCAAGGTGCCGTCCTGCTTGAGCTGGGCGAAGACCTCACGCACTTTGCTGTCCCACTGCGGGTCGCCTTTCTCGATGGCCACCGAGTTGGGCTCCGAGTACAGCGGCGCACCGGCGAGCTTGAAACGCTTGTCCTGGGTCAGGCGCGGCTGCGCGGTGACCAGGTTGGTGAGGATCGCATCCAGGCGCACGCCAGCGCCCAGGCCCAGATCCTGGAACGCCACGTTGTCGGTGTCGTACGGGGCGATCTGCACCTCCTCGAACGGGTACTGCAACTGCGTGTCTTCGGCGCCTTCGATCACCAGGTTCTTGTTCAGGTAGCTTTCGTAGCTAGAGGCGCTGGTGAGGCCGACTTTCTTGCCGCTCAGGTCCTTGGCTTCGTGGATGCGGTCGTCCTTGGCATTGACCACAATCACGGCGGGCGAGGCGTAGTACTCCACCGGGAAGTCGAACACCTCGGCGCGTGCCTTGCTTGGGGTCATGGAACAGATGCAGATGTCGTAGCGCCCGCTCCAGCGGCCGGCGGCGATCACGTCCCAGGACGGGGTTTCCAGGCGCAACTTCACGCCCAGTTTTTGCGCCACGGCCTTGGCCACGTCCACGTCGAAACCGTCGAGCTGGTTCTGGTCATTGAGAAATGAAAACGGCGGATAGCTTTCCATCAGCACGCCGACCAGCTCTTTCTTCTGCTCGACACGATCCAGCGTGGCACCGCCAAAGGCTTGGGTTGAAGCAGCCAACATCGTCAGGCCCAGGGCCAACAGCGGTCTGAATTTCAAAATCGAACACCTGAATAAAAAAGAGGTTGTTATTAACCGAACGGTACGCATTAAATAGTTATAAGAACGACTCTCATAGTGAGTTATTTTCATAAGCATATGAGTAAAAAGCATATGGGCGCAGTAAGCACAGTAATTCTCGATGGTGGCATGGGCCGTGAACTGCAACGCCGTGGCGCGCCGTTCCGTCAGCCGGAATGGTCGGCACTGGCCTTGAGCGAAGCGCCGCAAGCGGTGGAGGCGGTGCACGCGGCCTACATCGACAGTGGTGCCAATGTGATCACCAGCAACAGTTACGCGGTGGTGCCGTTCCACATTGGCGAAGCGCGGTTTGCCCAAGAAGGGCAGGCGCTCGCCGCCCTGGCCGGTGAGTTGGCGCGACGGGCGGTGCAGGTCTCCGGTAAAGCCGTGCAGGTAGCCGGCTCACTGCCACCGCTGTTTGGCTCTTATCGCCCAGATCTGTTCCAGGCCGAGCGCGTCAGTGAGTTGCTCACCCCCTTGGTGAACGGCCTGGCGCCGCATGTCGATCTGTGGCTGGCGGAAACCCAGAGCTCAATCGCTGAAGCGCGTGCGATCCATGCCGGGTTGCCGAAAGATGGCAAGCCGTTCTGGCTGTCGTTTACCTTGAAAGACGAAGACACCGACGAGGTGCCGCGCTTGCGCTCCGGCGAACCGGTGGCGGACGCAGCCGAGGCGGCGGCGCAACTGGGCGTGCAGGTATTGCTGTTCAACTGCAGCCAGCCGGAAGTGATCGGCGCGGCCATTGATGCGGCGCGGGCAACTTTCGAACGATTGGGTGTAGCGATTCAGATCGGCGCCTACGCCAACGCTTTCCCACCGCAACCCAAGGAAGCCACGGCCAACGATGGTCTGGACCCGTTGCGCGACGACCTCGACCCGCCCGGTTACTTGCAATGGGCGGCCGATTGGCAAGCGCGCGGCGCTAGCCATTTGGGTGGGTGCTGCGGCATCGGACCGGAGCATATTGCGGTGCTGGCCCAGAAGTTGGCTGGCTGAGCCTAAGTTCCGAGAGTCGCCACCCTCCAATGTGGGAGCTGGCTTGCCTGCGATGGCATCAACTGGTTTGCCTGATACACCGAGGTGTCTGTATCGCAGGCAAGCCAGCTCCCACACATGTGAGTATTAATCCCGACACTCTGTAAGTGTCTTCAACTGGCCCGAACCACTCTGGTTCGCCTCCGACAACCACGCCTCAAACCCGGCACCGACCTTCGGCCATTCCGAATCCAGGATCGAATACCACGCCGTATCGCGGTTCTGCCCCTTGACCACCATGTGCTGGCGGAACACCCCTTCAAAACTGAACCCCAAGCGCTCGGCTGCGTACTTGGACCGCGCGTTGCCGTTGTTGCACTTCCACTCCAGCCGACGGTAGCCCTGCTCGAACGCATATTTGGCCAGCAGGTACACCGCTTCGGTGCTTTTCGGCGAGCGCTGCATGGGTGCGCCGAAGGTGACGTGGCCGATTTCGATACGGCCTTGCGCCGGGACGATGGACATCAGGCTGAGGATGCCCTGAACCTGGCCCGTCGCACGGTCGATCACGCTGAAAAAGTACGGGTCGCTGTGGGCGGCGTGATTGTTCAACCATGCGTCGAAGGCACTGCGCTCGGTGAACGGGCCGTAGGGCAAGTAATCCCACAGCTTCGGATCGGCCCCTGGGCCGTCAAGGGCTTGCCACAGTTGATCGGCATGGCGCGCCGGGTCGAGCTTTTCCAGGTGGATAAAACGCCCTTCAAGCAGTTGCGCAGTCGGCGCCGGGACGCCTTTCCAATCAGCGAGGGAATTGATCATGCAGTGCTCCTTAAAGACCTTTGCGAAATTGGATGAAGCCTGGGCGTTCGGCGATGCGCTCATAGAGCTGGATCGCCGTGGCGTTGGTCTCATGGGTCAACCAGTGCACCTTGCAGCAGCCATCGGCCTTGGCGGTGGCGTAGACGAATTCGATCAGCTTGCGACCGACCCCCGTGCCACGTTGGGCTGGGTCAACCAGCAAGTCCTGCAGGTAGCAGGAGTTCTCGATGCTCCAGTTGGAGCGATGGTAGATGAAGTTGACCATGCCCACCGCCTTGCCGTCCTGCCAGGCCAGTGCCGAATGGGTCGGCTCGCTGGCGTCGATCAGGCGTTGCCAAGTGCTTTGGCTGACGGCGTCCGGCAATTCGGTGTTGTAGAACGCCAAGTAGGCCTGCCATAGCGGCAGCCAGGCGGCTTGGTCGGCGGCTGTGACCTGGCGAATGTCGATCAAGCTCATTCTGAAACTCCTTGGGGAATATAGCGGGCGAGGGTCTGGTCGCGTACATCGGCACTGGCGGCCAGGCCGTCACGGACACCGGCTATGTCGGCGGCGCTGCGGTTCTGGCTGAGCTTGCGTTTGCCCACCAGGCGCTCGATCGGCAAGGCAAAGCCGACGATGGCCTTGAGCATGCCGTCAATGTAGTCCGCCGGTGCGTCGCTGACACGCCAGGGTTGGGCGCGACCGCTCTCATGGCGGTCGGTGAGGGCGGTGACCACCTTGAGCAAGCGCTCGGCGTCGCTGAATACCGCAGGCGTGCCATAGGCGTGCACGGCGATGTAGTTCCAGGTCGGGACCACTTTGCCGTGCTCGGCCTTGGCGGGGTAAAACGCCGGGCTGATATAGGCGTCGGCACCGGCGAAGATCACCAGCGCTTCACCGCCATTTTGCAGCTCGCGCCATTGCGGGTTGGCCTTGGCCAGGTGACCGTACAGCGTGCCATTGGGCCCTTCATCGGGGTTGAGCAGCAAAGGCAAGTGGCTGGCTTGCAGGCCGTTTTCACCCACGGTTACCAACTGCGCCAGACGGGTGTGCTGGATCAGTTGCTGGATTTCGGGCAAGTCATCGAGAGCAAAGGCTCGGGGTGTGTACATGGAGATATTCCTTGGCGAATGCCTGCATCCTAGGCAGGCTATTGGTTCGTTGTAAGAGCCATCTCGCGCTATTTTCATAGGTCCAATATGCCGCCTGTTTCGCCACCGCTGTCCTTCAACCCCGCCGGTATCGAGCTGGACCGCCGCCAGGGCCTCACGCGCCAGCTTTATGAGGCCCTGCGCCAGCGGGTATTGGATGGGCGATTGGTCAGCGGCACGCGGTTGCCCGCAACCCGAGATTTGGCGACAGCCTTGTCGATTTCCCGCAACAGCGTGGTGCGCGCCTACGACCAGTTGTATGCCGAAGGGTTTATCGAGAGCCGGGTGGGTGATGGCACCTATGTTGCCCAATTGCCGATGCCCCAAAAACTATCCACAAAAGTATCCACAGGGTTGTCAACAGGCTTATCCCCAGGGTTATCCACAAAATGGGCAAATTTACCTGAGGATTTGGATGACGAAGTTATCCACAGTGCCGGGTTGGCTCGGGTAAAAGACCACCACCTGCCTCAGCCGCCTTCGGGGCCGCCTCGGGCATTTCGCGTGGGCGTACCCGCCTTCGATCTGTTCCCGTTTGAGGTATGGGCCAAGCTGAATGGGGCGTTCTGGCGCAAACCCGACCTGGAACAGCTGTGCTATGGCGACCCGGCAGGTGATGGCCGCCTGCGCGGTTTGATCGCCGCGTACCTGCGCAGCTCGCGTGGCATGCAATGCACGGCTGAACAAATTGTGATCACCAGCGGCGCACAGCAGGCCATCAGCCTTTGTGCACAGTTGCTGGTGGAGCCTGGGGATGGCGTGGCGGTGGAAAACCCTGGCTATCGCGCGGCCGGCCATGCATTCGCTTTGGCCGGCGGGCGATTGCACGGCGTGCCGGTGGACGGTGAGGGTATGGATTGCCAGGTGCTCAGTACCCTCAATGATTGCCGCGTGGCGTATGTCACGCCTTCCCATCAGTATCCGCTGGGCGTGGTGATGAGCCTGGCACGCCGCCTGGAATTGCTGGCCTGGGCCGAGCGTTCAGGCGGCTGGATCGTGGAGGACGATTACGACGGCGAGTACCGCTACAGCGGCGCGCCGCTGTCACCATTGGCCGCGCTGGATCGCAGTGGCCGCGTGCTGTACGTGGGCACCTTCGGCAAGGTGGCGTTCCCGGCGTTGCGCCTGGGTTACCTGGTGTTGCCACCGGGCCTGGTGCAAGCCTTCACCCGGCGCCGCGCGGTGGACGTGCGTCACTCCGAAATCAGCACCCAGGCGGTGATGGCCGAGTTCATGGCGGCGGGGCACTTCCAGCGCCACATTCGTCGGATGCGCCGTGCTGCGTTGAGCCGTCGCAATGCCTTGCTGGCCGGTTGGCCCGACGGGTTGCCCGGCGTCGGATCCTTGCCCAGCGTTGCGGCCGGGCTGCACATGACGGTACGCGTGGACAGCCTGGCACGTGAGCAGGTGTTGCTCACCCAAGCTCACGCCGCAGGGGTCGAAATCAATGGCTTGAGCGGCTATTGGTTGGCAGGCACCAGCCCACCACATGACCAGCGTGCCGGCCTGGTGATGGGGTTTGCCGCTGTGCCTGAAATGCAGATTGCGCAGGCGTTGGGGCGGTTGCGCCAGGCATGGCTGCCGTAGCGCGTGCCTCCCTGTTTAGTCGGTAGATAGAGGTAGCCCGGCGAGGCGGTGCTTACGTAGGACTACCGTCAAATCCACCGTGGGTTACTTCCCGGATTTGATCTTGGTCCAGGCCCTCGTCCTGGCACGTTCTGCTTTGCTGCCCAGCGGTTTGAGGGTGTAGAGCGTGGCCATGGCGGCTGTGGTCGGGTACAGGTTGGGGTTGTTGCGGATGGCCGGGTCGACCAGTTGAGTCGCGTCCTTGTTAGGGTTGGGGTAGCCGACGAAATCGCTGACCGGCGCGATGACGTTGGGTTGCAGAAGGTAGTTGATGAAGGTGTAGGCGTCCCCCGGGTTTTTAGCGCCTTTGGGAATGGCGAGCATGTCGAACCAGATCGGCGCGCCTTCCTTGGGCAAGCGCATGTCCACGGTCACGCCATTCTTGGCTTCCTTGGCGCGGTTGGCGGCTTGGGAAAAACTGCCGGAGTAGCCCACCGCCACGCAGATATCGCCATTGGCGATGTCCGCCATGTATTTGGAAGAGTGAAAGTAGGTGATGTACGGGCGGATCTTCATCAACAGCGCTTCGGCCTTGTCGTAGTCCTGGGGGTTGCTGCTGTTGGGGTCCAGGCCCAAGTGCTGCAACGCCAGGGGCAGGATCTCCGAGGGCGAGTCCAGCAGTGCGACGCCGCATTGCTTGAGCTTGCTGATGTTCTCTTCCTTGAAGATCAGGTCCCAGCTGTCCACGGGGGCGTTGTCGCCCAGGGCCGCCTTGACCTTGGCTGGGTTGAAGCCGATCAGGATGGTGCCGTACATGTAGGGCACGGCGTATTGATTGCCGGGGTCGTTGGCTTCGATCAGCTTCATCAGTTTGGGGTCAAGATGGTTCCAGTTCGGCAACTGGCTGCGGTCCAGGGGCTGGAACACACCGGCTTCGATCTGCTTGGCCAGGAACACGTTGGACGGCACCACCACGTCATAGCCGGAGTTGCCGGTGAGCAGTTTGGCTTCCAGGGCTTCGTTGGTGTCGAAGATGTCGTACACCAGCTTGATCGACGGGTGCTGGGCCTTGAAGTCTTCCAGCGCCTTGGGCGTGATGTAGTCGAACCAGTTGTAGACCTTCAGGGTTTTTTCTTCGGCCTGGGCTGCGCCGCTGACAACCACGGCGCACAGGGCGAGCGACTTGAGTATGTTCATTGGGCTGCTTCCTCGAAACCTTCCAGCACGTTGACGGCGTTGATACCGATTTCTTCCACCGCGTAGCCGCCCTCCATCACGAACAGCGTGGGTTTGCCCAGGCGGGCAATGCGTGCGCCCATGGTCAGGTAGTCCGGGCTGTCGAGCTTGAACTGCGAGATAGGGTCGTCCTTGAACGTGTCCACGCCCAGGGACACCACGATGATGTCGGCGGCGTAGCGCTCGATTTCGGCGCAGGCCTGTTCCAGCGCGGCGCTCCAGGCCTGCCAGCCGGACCCGGCCGGCAACGGATAGTTGAAATTGAAACCCGCGCCTTCGCCTTCGCCGTGCTCATCGGCATAACCGAGGAAGAACGGAAACTCTGCCTCCGGATGGCCGTGAATCGAGGTGAACAGCACGTCGCTGCGCGCATAAAAAATCGACTGCGTGCCGTTACCGTGGTGGTAGTCCACGTCGAGGATCGCAACCTTTTTGCAGCCTTGATCAAGGAATGCCTGGGCTGCGATGGCCGCGTTGTTGAGGTAGCAATAACCGCCCATCAAATCGCTGGCGGCGTGATGCCCCGGCGGGCGGCACAGCGCGAAGGCACTGTGGGCGCCTCGGGCGATAGCGGCCTGGGCGGTGAGGGCAACTTGTGCTGCGCTGTAGGCCGCTTGCCAGGTGCCGGCTGTAATCGGCGCACCACCGTCGAAGCTGTAATAGCCCAACTGGCCGTGCAGGCTGGTGGGCATCACGCGGCGCAACGTGCGCGCAGGCCAGGTGTAGGGCAACAGATCGCCGTCCTGGCCGTATTCGGTCCAGCGCTGCCAGGCGCCTTTGAAGAAGTCGAGGTAGTCGCGGCTGTGGATACGTTGCAACGGCGCCAGGCCGAAATCCAGCGGCGCTTGCACGGGCCCCAGCTCCCGCGCCTTGACCCGTTGCAGCACATGGTCGGCGCGCGAGGGCATTTCGAAGCAGGGCATCAGTTGCCCGTCCATCAGTTCACAGCGGCCATGGTGCAAATGATGATCGTCCGAGTAGATCGTCAGCATGTTGTTGTTCTCCGAAGGCTCTGGGGTATGCCTTGCAGTGTTGCCAGACGCCGGGTTTTGGAGAACGGCAGGAGCGGCCAAAAGGGGATCGATATGGCCAATGTGTCTGTCCGCTATTCGCCCCTTGCTAAGGCCTGAACTGACTCGGTGCCACACCGCTCCAGCGCACGAACGCATGCCGGAAGCTCGCGGTCTCGCTGAAGCCCAGTTGCTCGGCGATCCGGTAGATCGGCAGTTCATCCTCCCCCAGCAACTGTTTGGCGCGTTCGAAGCGTAGTTCGTCGAGCAACTCCTGATAGCTGCAGCCCAAATCATGCAAATGCCGGCGCAGGGTACGTGCTGAACAGTTCATCTGCCCTGCCAGTCCCTCCAGGCCCGGAGCGGCATTCAGTTGCGCGGCCAGTAACAGGCGCACACGCCCCAGCCAGGCCTGGCGACCGGTGAACTCGGCATTCTGCCGCCGGCAGCGTTCCACCATGGCGCAGTGGGTGACGGCGTCGGCCAGCGGCAGGGGTTGATCGAGCCAGTCACGGTCGAACGCAAAGGCATTGCTGGCGGCGCCAAATTGCAGCGGGCAGTCGAAGCGTTCGGCGTAGCGTGCTCGATAGTCGGGCGCTGGGTATTCAAAGCGCGCGCCGAGTAATGGCAGTGGTTGGCCGAGCAGATCGTCGCCGATGACTTTCAGCGAGAGCAGGCAGAACTCGACATTGAAGGCGTGCAGGGCTGGGTCTTCGCGATAGTCACTGGCGCTGAACCAGACACGCTGGCCGTCCTCCTCCAGGCTCAGTTCAAAAAGTGTTCCCAACAGCGCCGGGTAGCGCAGGGCCAGGCGCAAAGCGTCACCGAAGGTGGCACTGGTGAGCAGTGCATAACCGAGCATGCCGTAGGATGACACATGCATGCGCCGGCCCAGTTCCAAGCCGATACCCCGGCGCAACGCCACGGCGTTGGCGCATACGCGCATTTCCTGATGAGTGGTAATACGCGTATCGGCGCGGCCCAGGTCGGCGCTGCTGATGCCACTGCCGGCCAGCAGGGTTTGGCTGGGTATGCCGTCAGGCTTGAACGTCTCCAGTATCAGCGAGACCGCATTGAGGGTGGTCAGGTGTGAATGCAGCATGATCGATTCCAGCCTGGGTTTGCCAGGCTGGAGCAAGTTATGTGCCGTTGCGCGAGGGGGAGGTCAATAGACCTCTGGCGGGAAAAACAAGCGCTGGGCTTGCGTCAGGTTGATGGAGCTGCGGTAGTAGTTGAGTTGTTCCTCTGCGTTTAAGTCGGTGATCGTGTCAGCCACCTCTTTGAGCTGTTGTTCTGCTGGTGTTTTCAACCGTGCATGGAGAAATCTGTTAAGTGAAGCGTGGGCGCTCGAGTATTGGAAATGTGCATACCAGAGGGGTTTGCTGGTAGACAGATCAATGACGGCATACTCATCTTGATAGCTCCAAGTGGCGCCCTTGAGGGGCTGGCGGGTCGTGACCTTTTTGATCGCAATTTCGCGGTGGTTAATGAGCCAGTCGACATGGGCAATGGTGGGTGGCTGTTGCTTGATCAGCTTTGCCACGGTTTCAGTGGCTCGTGCGTAAAGTGCTTTTGTGGCAGCCTTGAGTCGTTTGCGCAGGTCTGCGCTGGATTGCTTGGTTTGTGCCGTGACTTTGGCTTTGATCAATGCCTCGTCAATATCTTGCTCGCTGCGCTCGAGCAACCAGGCGTGCTGGTGAAACATGTACTCGATGCCGATGGCCGTGCGCGAGGTATCGTTGGCTTGTTGGCTGGCGCGTTCTTGAAACTTCGGCAATTGGGCAAGTAGTTTCTCGCCCGCGGTGGTGGCGTCGTGGAGCGTGAGCGTTGCGGATGTGGCCTGTGCCGGGGGCGTTTCGATGTGTTCGACCCACATACCCGGAGTCTTCTCATGAAAGGTGGCCAGGACCTGGCCGGTTATCGGGGTCTTGATATCAACGAACCTTGATACGGTCCCTATGGGGTCCAAGCGCGGTTCGCCAATCAACACGCCGTTGTAGCGTGTCTGGATAAATTTTTTCAGCGGCCTGGGTAGCGCAGGGGGAGGGGTGGGCCTGATTCGCGTCAGTTTCTGTTCTTCGTGCAGAGGGACGAGTGCCGCCTTGGCGCGGTTGGCGAACCCTTGCAGCGATCGACTCAGGCGTTCCAGGGGTTGGGCCTGGATCTGTTCGGAGAACTCTTGAGAAAAGTCCTTCAAGCGCTCATCGATGAACTTGAACTGCTCCACTAGATTGCTCAAGGCATCGATACGCTCGTCCAGGCGGTATTCGCTTCGCTCATCCAGGGTGTCACGCAGGGTCTGTACCGCGACGTCGGCACTGTCGAGCGTGTCGTTGAGCATCTCCCAGGCATGGGGTTCGGTTGCGAGGGATTCAGGGGTCAGGCACAAGTGACGCGCCAACGTCACCTGCAGGGCCCTCAGATCGTCGCTCATATAGCGGGGCAGTTTGCGTTTGCTCTCCCTGATCACGTCGAATCCGGCCGGGCCGAATTTGCGTAGTTCGGTGAAGCGTGACTGAGCGTAATCCAGGCGCTTGATCATGCTGTCGCTCATCTCGACGATCTGTTGGTAGTCCGCGATATCGCTGGTATGAGGGGGCGGTGCATGGATTGGGAGCTGGTCCAGAACGGGCGAAAGTTTTGAAGTAAAGGGGACAAGTACTTCGTTTACCCCGGCTTCATTGAGCGCCAGTTGGGCCTGTAGATAGCCAATGGCTTTTACTTGGAATTCAGGCTCCGAGGTGAAGACGGCGATGGTCATCAGGTGTTGCCGTGCTTGTTCGTAGTCTTCCGATTGGCCATCGAGCGTGTCCAGGTAGGCCTGGCGTTTGGCTTGGGCACTGGTACTGGGGGCCTCGTCCATTGCTCTGCGGGTTTCTTGCAGTAGGTGCTGCTGGGTTTTCTTCGCGCTTTCAAACGCTTTCAATTTTCTGCGCGATGCGTCGGCTTCGGTGATCGCAAGGTCCTTGGCGGTATTTTTCAACCGATCGGTACTGGGTTTGCGCAGGCGCACCCGGTGGTCGACGGACCATTCGCCCTGAGCGTTGTGAATCAGTATGGGGCCGATGCGGTTGGCCTGGTTGGGGTCAATGACAACAATGTTTTTATCGTCGTCCACTTTTACCATGAACCAATCTTCGCCGACGGGAGCATAGTGTTGCTCTCCTGACTGATACAGGTATCGGTCAGCAGCCGGCTGGTCTATGACGGCGCCGAGGTCAGCGGGCTTTTCTGTTTTAAAGCTTTCAAGCATCGAGGTTTCCAGCGCTGGCGTGCGGTTGATTGCGCCGCTCGTGTTCAGCGCGATCTCGTGATCGGGAGGCGGGGCCAGCGAGGTTCGCTCAGGCAGTTGCTCGACGGTGAAGCTTATCGTGCTGGAGGGGCCCGGCGTTTCAGGCGCAAGCTCGGTCGTCTTGACTTTGGTGGGCTCGATCCTGGCCGGTTCGAACTTAGGTCTGCTGCGCTGTGCGCTGTGTAAAGTGATCGCCATACCCAGGTTAAGCAGCACATCGGTCAGCGCAGACCATTGTGCAGGCTTGTCGCCCTCCTCATGGGCCTGGGCAAAAGTTTCCAGCTGTTCGACGATTTGCCAGATCCACGCGCTAGTGCTTGCGACGCGCCCCATAAAGGGCAGTGCGGCATTGAAGAGCACCCAACCGGCCTGCTTTAGCGTGTCCCAGCGGCTTTCGGCATTCGATACCGATTGGCGGTCCGCCAGTTCAATCAGCGCTTTGGCGTTGCTTTCGAACAGCGTCTTGAACATATCCCCGTTGAGGCTCTCCTCACCAAGACTCACGGGACCGCTATAGGTCCATAGCTCGATGGGGTTTACCAGAAAGTCGGCGATGACCCACGGCGACGGCCAATGACTGGTAAAGACATAATTGGCGTAGTGGTTACGCACCGCGTCCGGTAGCCAGCTAATGACCGAATCGCGCAACGTGCGCGACTGGCTGATGGCATACAGCAAGTTTGCCGGTGATGGGTATTGCAGCAACGCGGGTTCAAACAACGGGCGGTATAGCAGGCAAGGGCCGTCTTGAGCATTTTCTGGGCCGATGATGTACATATTGGTGATGTCATCGTTGCCGTTGATGAGCCGGCGCTTGGGGTTGAAGCTCAGGCGTCGCACCATGATGGCTTTGCCGTCGACGTAATGGTCGCCGCTTTCAGGCTGCATCACAGCCACAACGTAGCGGTAGCCGCGCTCGTCAATCCCGCCCATGCGGCGAATCTTGTGCTGTAAGGCCAGCATCGGCAATTGGACTCGCAGGTGATCGCGGTACAGTTTTTTGCGACGTGACGCCTCGGCCGGGTCATCCAGCAGTTTGCTGCGGATCAATGCAGGGTACGTGACACCGATATTACAGCGGCTGATCAGTGTTTCGAGGTAAGCCACGGTTATCCGATCCGGTATGGATTGGCGGATGTCGCTCAGCAACGTTTTATTACCGGTGGGCAGTGCAATCAGGTTTTGCAGGGCCAGTTCGGCAAGGCTGAACGTGGTGGTTTCGAACTGCCCGGGCACGGTGAAAAGGCCCCATACCACCAGGCTCTTGACCTGGATTTTCAGCTTGTCGAGCTTCAGGTAATGCAGCGTCGGGTGGTCCTTGAGCAGCTCGATTTTCAACTGGTCCAAGGCGAACTGATGAATGCTGGGAATACCGTCATCGTAGGTCTTGCCGGCATTCAGGCTATTGAGCGAGGCCAAGTCCTTGAGGTGGCGTGAATAAAGCGACTGATCGCTGGCAGAGGCATCGGTCAGCCAGTCCGGCAGTTGGGTTTGATACCAGCCTGGGCCCGGCCCTTTGGCGATGGCTTTTTCTGCAGGCATCGGGAGTGTTTGCAGGGGCGGGTGTTTCGCGCTGGGCTGTTTGTAATCCCCGGTTTTGAGGTTTTCCACAGTCTCAAGTTGCAGGGCGATCAGCTTGCAGGCAGCGTGCTCGAAAAAATCGCCGTCAGGTTCATAAAGGCGCCACTCCAGGCGATCAAAAGCCTCCGGTTGCTCCAGGTGATCCTTCAACGAATCGCCTAGCTGTTGGTAGGTGTCGTATTTCTCGTATCCCTTGAAGGGTGAGTAACAGAGGATCAGGGTTTTGTCTTCGAGTTTGCCCTCGAGCACGGTCATGAATACTTGGTCGGTGTGCTGCGTCTTGGAACCTTTTACCAGGTCGGCATCAATCAGATAAGCGCGGCTGCCATAAGGGTTATTGCCTTGGCGAGCGGAGCGGGTGGGTGCATGAAACAGCGTTCGGGCCATCGTGCAGTCTTCGTCGGTCCAGGCATCGACGTGTTGCACATTCCAGGCCCCGCGCAGGCTCTGGGTGAGTGTTTGCCAGCGAGGACCGTTGCCGTTGCTCTGGTTCCAGAACGTTACCAACTGTTCCTGAAAGGCCCGGTAGACCACCGGCGCCAGGGTATTGATAAGATTGGCGATTTCGACAATACGCACGGGTAAATGAAGCGGGGGGGTGGTCAACGGCTTCAGGGTCAGGAAGTGATTGCCCTCGACGCACAGCGTCGGCACCTTGAGGATGGCCTGCCGGGCCAGGATGCTGCTCAAGGTTTCATAGCGTGTTGGCCCTGGCACGATCTGGTCATCGATGAGCTCCCAGGTGGGAGTGCCCATCAGTGTCATGGCCGGGTCGATGTCCAGGTCTGGGTATTTCTCCAGTAAAGACTGGCGCAGCAGTTCGCGAGCTGCTTCACGAAACGAAGGTCCGACGGACAGTTGAGTGGCCAGTTTGTGTGTTTCAGTGTCTGGAGGCGTTTGCTGCGAGGGTGTGGAGTTGGAGGTTGTCATGCGGGCATCCCTGTCTTGCCGATCAATGGAAAAAGCCGAGAGCAGGCTCGGGTTTTCCATGTTAGGTATCAGCAAGCAGGGAATAGCAGTGCTTATGTAGGGCTGTCTTGGGCGTTCAAGTTGGGTTGGTATGCAGGTCCAACTCTACCAGGCGCCGCACTTCCTCGACGGCAAGGCCGGCACCGAGCAGGGCGTGCAACTTGCCGAACGCGGCTTCGCGGGTCATGCCTGCGCCGGACAACACGCCGGCGCCTCGCAAGCGGCTGCCGGCTTCGTAGACATCCAGCTCTACACCGCCTTCATGGCATTGAGTGATGGCGACCACCACCACACCTTGATCCTGCGCACGCTGCAAGCTGGCGAGGAACTGCGGATTATCGCTCGGCCCGGTGCCGCTGCCGAAGCACTCCAGCACCAAGCCCTGAATGCCGCTGCTGATGATTGCGTCTAGCTGTGCAGCGTCGAAACCGGGTATCAGCGGCAGTACGCCGACGTTCGCCAAGGCTTTGGGCTGACGGTAATCCAGCGCTGCCGGCAGGGTTTCGGCACGGGCGAAGTCATCCTTGCGTTGCAAGGCCGCAAACGGATTGCGCCCAAAACTGCGAATCTTCGCGCAGCGGGTCGGTGCCATCAGCGCGCCGTGGAAGTACAGGTGCACACCCGGCTCCAACCCTTCGGCCAAGGCTGTCAACGCACCGCTGACGTTTTCCCAGGCATCGCTGTCGGGCACACCGGCGGGCAGCATCGAACCGGTGAACACCACCGGTGCCGGCAGGCCCAGCAGTTGGAAGCTCATGGCCGCCGCGCTGTAGGCCAGGGTGTCGGTGCCGTGCAGGATCAGCACGGCATCGCAGCCGGCGTCTACCGCCTCGACCACGGCGCTGCGCAGGCGCTGCCAGTAAGCGGGGTTCATGTTGGCGCTGTCGATCAGTGGTGACATTTCCCGGAAGCGCCACGCGGGCAGGTCTGCGTCGGCGAACTGTTCACGCATGCGTACTTCAAAACCAGACGCGGGTGCCAGGCCATTGGCGCTGGCCTGCATGCCAATGGTGCCGCCGGTATAGAGCACCATCACGTTATTAGCTGATTGCATCGAAAATCTCCTGAACGAAAAACGCCGCCGGGCCCAGAGCATGCCCAAGGCCGGGCGGCGTGTCATCTAGCCGTGATTAACGTTGCGCTTGAGCGCTCAGTTCAACTGCCGGGGCCGCTTCGGTTTTCACCGGGTTGGCCGGCCAGGCCTTGCGGTCCAGGTCCAGGTCGGGGAACTGGCTGGAATCGAACACCGGGGTCTTGATACCCGCCGCGCGCTGGTTGTCGTAGTCGTTGAGGATGCGCATGGCAATCTTGAACAGGAACGCCAGGGCGAACAGGTTGACGAACGCGAGCATGGTCATGGTGATGTCGGCGAAGGCAAACACCGTGCTCAAGTTCTCGATGGAGCCCCAGAAAATCAGCACCAGCACCAAAGCGCGATAACCCATCAGCACCTTGCGGTTGTTGCCGACCAGGAAGCGCAGGTTGCTCTCGCCCAAGTAGTAGTTGTACATGATCGACGTGAACACGAACAACGCCAGGGCCACCGAGATGAACATGCGGCCCCAGTCACCCACTACTGCCGCCAGGGAGTTCTGGGTCAGGGCAATGCCGTCGCCTTCAAAGCCTGGGGTGTAGAAACCCGACAGCAGGATCAGCAACGCAGTACAGGTGCAGATCACGAAGGTGTCGAGGAACACGCTGAACGCTTGCACCACGCCTTGGGCGATAGGGTGTTCTACCGACGCCACTGCCGCCACGTTAGGCGCACTGCCCAAGCCTGCTTCGTTGGCGAACACGCCGCGCTTTACACCCATGATGATCGCGCTGCCCACCAGGCCACCGAAGGCTTGGTCGAGGCCGAACGCGCTCTTGACGATGGTCGCGAGCATGGCCGGTACGTGGTCGAATTGCAGCACGATCACGTACAGGGTCACGGCGATGTAGACCAGGGTCTTGACCGGCACCAGCAGGTCGGCGATCGAGGCGATACGCTTGATCCCGCCGATGAACACCAGGCCCAGCAACACCGCCAGCGCGAGGCCGGTGTAGGTGGTGTCGAGCCCGAAGGCGTTGTTCAGCGAGTGGGTGACAGCGTGTGCTTGCAGGCCGTTGAAGGCAAAGCCGAAGGTCACCAGCAGCAGGAACGCCATGACCATCCCCAGCCAGCGCTTGTGCAGGCCGTGCTGGATGTAATACGCCGGGCCGCCACGGTAGGTGCCTTCAGCGTCGGTGCGCTTGTACAACTGGCCGAGGGAGCACTCGATAAAGCTCGAAGACATGCCCACCAGCGCGGTGACCCACATCCAGAACACGGCACCCGGGCCACCCAACGTCACGGCAATGCCGACACCGGCGATGTTACCGGCACCCACGCGGCCGGCCAGGCTGAGCATCAGCGCCTGGAACGAGCTGAGTTGGCCGGCGCTGCTCTTGAGGCTGTCTTTAAACACCGAGAACATGTGGAAAAAGTGACGCAACTGCACGAAACGCGAGCGGATCGTGAAATAACCGCCGAGCCCGACTATGAGCACGATCAGTACTTTCCCTGAGAGGAAGTCGTTGATGACTTCGAGCATGGAGTGTTCCTCGCTGATTTTTCTAATGGCAAACGCAGGACGGTCCGACGCATCGCTCGGCACCAGGCAGTGCACGACGCTCGATCCCCATCCTTTTGCGGGTGTTGTTATTCATGCGCTTTCGCGTGGTTCCCGGGCCTCGTTACCGACAGCCGCAGACGCGAAGAGGGGCGGCACTATACCTAGGCGAGCGTGATCCGTCTGCACGGGGCGATTAAAGGTTTCAGCGCGGTCGCGGAAGGGGAGGAAGGTTTGCGGTGCGATATTAGATTTTTTATGGGCGTCATGGAGCAACCTCAAGGCAAAAAAAAGGGCCTGAAGAACGAGCCTTCAGGCCCTCAAAAGGTGAGAGGTGTCTAGTCCCTCAACCTGGTGAGCGGTGCAACAAACGCTTAGGCCTTCAGCGGGACCAAGCGTGGAGCGATCATGTTTTCCGGGCGCAGGATGTCGTCGAGCATGGCGTCGTCGAGCAAGCCTTCTTCACGCACCAGTTCCAGCACGCCGCGCCCGCTTTCAAGAGCGATACGCGCAATGCGGGTGGCGTTTTCATAGCCGATGTACGGGTTCAGCGCGGTGACCAGGCCGATGGAATGCTCCACCAGTTCGCGGCAGCGTGCTTCGTTGGCGGTGATGCCGACGATGCAGTGCTCGCGCAGCATGTCCATGGCGCGTTGCAGCAGGCGGATCGAGTCGAAGATCTTGAAGGCGATCAGCGGCTCCATCACGTTCAACTGCAATTGTCCGCCTTCGGCTGCCATGGTCAGGGCCAGGTCGTTACCGATCACCTGGAATGCCACCTGGTTAACCGCTTCCGGAATCACCGGGTTGACCTTGCCGGGCATGATCGAGCTGCCTGGCTGGCGTGCCGGCAGGTTGATCTCGTTGATGCCGGTGCGTGGGCCGCTGGACAGCAGGCGCAAGTCGTTGCAGATCTTGGACAGCTTCACGGCGGTACGCTTGAGCATGCCGGAGAACAGTACAAAGGCGCCCATGTCGGAGGTGGCTTCGATCAAGTCGGCCGCCGGTACCAGCGGCTGGCCGCTGATGGTGGCCAGGCGTTGTACGGCCAGGGCCTGGTAACGTGGGTCGGCGTTGATGCCGGTGCCGATGGCGGTGCCGCCCAGGTTCACTTCGGTGAGCAGCTCCGGTGCCAGGGTCTTCAGGCGCGCCAGGTCTTCGCCCAGGGTAGTGGCGAAAGCGCGGAATTCCTGGCCGAGGGTCATCGGCACGGCGTCTTGTAACTGGGTGCGGCCCATTTTCAGCACATGGCTGAACTCGGCGCCTTTGGCGGCGAACGCCTGGATCAGGCTGTCGAGGCTGGCCAGCAGCGCGTCATGGCCCAACAGCAGACCCAGGCGGATCGCGGTCGGGTAGGCGTCGTTGGTCGACTGCGCCATGTTCACGTCGTTGTTGGGGTGCAGGTACTGGTATTCGCCCTTCTGGTGACCCATGGCCTCCAGCGCGATGTTGGCGATGACTTCGTTGGCATTCATGTTGGTTGAAGTGCCGGCGCCGCCTTGAATCATGTCCACCACGAACTCTTCGTGGAAATCGCCGCGGATCAGACGAGCACAGGCTTCGCTGATGGCAGCGTGCTTGGCTTCGCTGAGCTGGCCCAACTCGCGGTTGGCGTCAGCGGCCGCTTGCTTGACCATTGCCAGACCGACCACCAATTTCGGGTAATGCGAAATCGGAACGCCCGAGAGGCGGAAGTTATTCACCGCTCGCAGGGTCTGGATGCCGTAATACGCTTGAGCCGGTACTTCGAGTACGCCAAGCAGGTCTTTTTCGGTACGGAATGATGCAGCAGAGGACATGACGGAAATCATCTCAATATGGACCCGGAACTGGCCGGAACGCTGCGAATGCTAGGCTTGTAGAACTTTTTGGGCCAATGCTGTTAAACACTGGCCTATGCACAAACGGCATAATGTGGATGTGACCCGGTTATCTTGGCGGGCGTGTGTGCCAAAATGGTGCATTCCGTGGGAGGCAGTGATGAACCTTGAGAGCAAGTGGTTGGAAGACTTCAGCGCCCTGGCGGCGACGCGTAGTTTTTCCCAGGCGGCTGAGCGGCGCTTTGTCACCCAGCCGGCGTTCAGTCGGCGTATCCGCAGCCTGGAAGCCGCGTTGGGCCTGACGCTGGTCAACCGTTCGCGTACACCGGTGGAGTTGACGGCGGCGGGGCAGTTGTTCCTGGTTACGGCGCGCACAGTGGTCGAACAGCTCGGTGAAGTCCTGCGCCATTTGCATCACCTGGAAGGCGGGCAGGGCGAAGTCATGCAAGTGGCGGCCGCCCACTCCCTGGCCTTGGGGTTCTTCCCGCGCTGGATCGCGCAGTTGCGCAACGAGGGCTTGAATATCGCCACGCGGCTGGTGGCCACCAACGTCGGCGACGCCGTGCACGCCCTGCGCGAAGGCGGTTGCGACCTGATGCTGGCGTTCTACGACCCGGACGCGGCGATGCAAATGGACGCCGAGATTTTCCCGTCGCTGCATCTGGGCAACACCGAAATGCTCCCGGTGTGCGCCGCCGATGCCGAGGGCAAGCCGCTGTTCGACCTGGAGGGCGAGGGCAGCGTGCCGCTGCTGGCCTACAGCGCCGGCGCGTTCCTTGGCCGCTCGGTGAATTTGCTGCTGCGCCAGAGGGCTCTGCGCTTTACTACCATCTATGAAACCGCCATGGCCGACAGCCTCAAGAGCATGGCGCTCGAAGGCTTGGGGATCGCCTGGGTACCGCAGTTGAGCGTACGTGCAGAGTTGGCGCGCGGCGAACTGGTGGTGTGCGGCGGGCCGCAATGGCATGTGCCGCTGGAGATTCGCTTGTATCGCTGCGCGTTGGTGCGCAAGGCGAATGTGCGGTTGTTGTGGAGGAAGCTGGAAGGTGGGGCAGCGCAAAGCGCTTGAGCCCAGCGCAGAACACATGTGGGAGCTGGCTTGCCTGCGATAGCGGTGTGTCAGCCAACCTATTTGGCTCTGATCCACTGCTATCGCAGGCAAGCCAGCTCCCACAGGATTTCGTGGTGTATTCGCTGACTCTTAAGTCAATAAAACCGCCACTTTGCGCCGCTAGACAGATGGTCATCCCAGGGGCTGTTTATCTGGATTATTACGGTATACTGCGCGGCCTTCGGCCGGTCCAAACCGGCCTTAATTCGTACACCAAGCCACGCTGGATTTCCCGCGTGGCTTGTTGTTTTTTGACGCGCCTGCGGGCGCCCAGAGAGAAGAGGCACGACGATGAGTGCATTGGTTGGCGTGATCATGGGCTCCAAGTCCGATTGGTCCACCCTTAGCCACACCGCCGATATGCTGGAAAAACTCGGCATTCCGTACGAAGTGAAGGTGGTCTCCGCCCACCGCACCCCGGATTTGCTGTTCCAGTATGCCGATGAAGCAGAATCCCGTGGCATCGAGGTGATCATCGCCGGTGCCGGCGGCGCCGCGCACTTGCCTGGCATGTGCGCGGCCAAGACTCACCTGCCCGTGCTTGGCGTGCCGGTGCAGTCGTCGATGCTCTCGGGCGTGGATTCGCTGTTGTCCATCGTGCAGATGCCGGCTGGCATTCCGGTGGCAACCCTGGCAATCGGCAAGGCCGGCGCGATCAACGCAGCCTTGCTGTCCGCCAGCATCCTGGGCGCCAAGCACCCGCAGTTTCATGCGGTGCTGAAAAAATTCCGTGCTGAGCAGACAGACAGCGTGCTGGACAATCCAGACCCACGCATCGCCTGAGGTTGTTGACGATGAAAATCGGTGTAATCGGTGGCGGCCAACTGGGCCGCATGCTGGCTTTGGCGGGTACGCCGCTGGGGATGAACTTCGCTTTCCTGGACCCGGCGCCGGACGCCTGCGCTGCGGCCCTGGGTGAACACCTGCGCGCTGACTACAGCGACCCGGACCACCTGCGCCAACTGGCCGATGAAGTCGACCTGGTGACCTTCGAATTCGAAAGCGTCCCGGCCGAAACCGTGGCCTTCCTGTCGCAGTTCGTGCCGGTGTACCCGAGCGCCGAAGCCTTGCGTATCGCTCGCGACCGCTGGTTCGAAAAGAGCATGTTCAAGGACCTGGGCATTCCGACGCCGGCCTTCGCCGACATCCAGTCCCAGGCGGACCTGGACGCGGCGGTCGCCAGCATCGGCCTGCCGGCGGTGTTGAAAACCCGCACCCTGGGCTACGACGGCAAGGGCCAGAAAGTCCTGCGCACCGCGGCCGATGTGGTCGGCACTTTTGCCGAGCTGGGCAGCGTTGCCTGCCTGCTGGAAGGCTTCGTGCCGTTCACTGGCGAAGTCTCGCTGATTGCCGTACGCGCCCGTGATGGCGAAACCCGCTTTTACCCGTTGGTGCACAACACTCACGTCAACGGCATCCTGAAAGTGTCGGTAGCCAGCACTGACCACCCGCTGCAGGCCCTGGCCGAAGACTATTCCAGCCATGTGCTCAAGCAGCTGGATTATGTCGGCGTGATGGCGTTCGAGTTCTTTGAAGTCGACGGTGGCCTCAAGGCCAACGAAATCGCCCCACGCGTGCACAACTCCGGGCACTGGACCACCGAAGGCGCCGAGTGCAGCCAGTTCGAAAACCACCTGCGGGCGGTGGCGGGCTTGCCGTTGGGCTCCACGGCCAAGGTCGGCGAGAGCGCCATGCTCAACTTCATCGGCTCTGTACCGCCGGTGGAGCGTGTGATGGCGATCGACGATTGTCACGTGCATCACTACGGCAAGGCCTTCAAGGCCGGGCGCAAGGTCGGCCACGTCAACCTGCGTTGCAAGGATCGTGCGACGCTGCAGGCGCAGATCCTCAAGGTTGAAGCGCTGATCGCCGAACAATAAGCCTGGCCACGGCGGGAACCATTGGGGTTCTGCGTCTCTCTGATTGCAGGATGCCAAAGCCTGACTAGGCTTTGGCATGACTCATACCAATCAGAGGGAAATGCCATGGGTATCATCGGAACCATCTTTATCGGCTTGATCGTCGGCCTCCTGGCGCGCTTCCTCAAGCCTGGCGACGACAGCATGGGCTGGATCATGACCATCCTGCTGGGTATCGCCGGTTCCCTGGCCGCGACCTACGGCGGTCAGGCCCTGGGGATCTACCAGGCAGGCCAGGGCGCAGGTTTCATCGGCGCGCTTGTGGGTGCCATCGTGTTGCTGGTGATCTACGGCCTGATCAAAAAGAAGTAATCAGCCGACAAAGTCCTCTGCGCTGCGCAGGCGCAGAGGGCTAGAATGCTCGGCACTTGTATTTGCCGAGCCTCTCCATGCGCCGTCTTCTGTTAACGCTTCTTCTGCTGGGCTCTGGCCTGGCGCACGCTGGCGAACTGCCGGAAACCGACTGGCTCGACCTGATGCCGCTGTCGGATCAGAAAGCTCTCGAAGCCATGCCCGAGATCGACCATAACTCTCCCGAAGCTCAAGGCACGTTCACCGAAAAGGGTGGCTTGAAGCAGAGCAAGGGCCTGCCTGCGGTGATGTATTCCACCAAGACCGTCGCAGCCATGAACGGCAAGAATATCCGCATTGGCGGCTATCCGGTGCCGCTTGAAACGGACGCCAAGGGCCGCAGCACATTGTTCTTCCTGGTGCCTTACCCGGGCGCCTGCATACACGTGCCACCACCGCCGCCTAATCAACTGGTGCTGGTGCGCTATCCCAAGGGGTTGAAGCTGGATGATATCTACACGCCGCTGTGGGTCACGGGCACGTTGAAGGTGGAGAAGGTCAATAACGACTTGGCAGACGCCGCGTATGCGCTGGAGGCCGGGAAGGTGCGGGTGGTGAAGGAGTCTGATCTCTAAAGCTCAGAGCATAACCCCTGTGGGAGCTGGCTTGCCTGCGATAGCAGCGCCTCGGTGTTCCTGATACACCCAGTTGCCTGCATCGCAGGCAAGCCAGCTCCCACATTTGATTGGGTTTACAAGGCCAGTGCTGTGATGCTCACGCCTAGAGTGTGGCTTTCGCCGGGCGCCAGGTTCACCACATCGTCCAGCACGTTGGCCGTCTCGATGCACAACATACCCTGCCAGCCGTCATCGGCCATATCGTCGAAAGCCTTGGCGCGTTCAGTCCAGGGGTTCCAGACCACGGTGGATTTCGAGCCTTCGCTGGTGAGCTGGATACGGCGCTGCCAATCGCTATCGACGATGTTCAACTGGGCCGGCGTATTCAGGTAAATGCGGTCTGTTTCGGCGCTGAAGTGCAGCAGCCCGGCTTGCTGTTTCTCGGCCCACCCGTCGGCGGTATCGATGTAGGCCACGCCATCCAGGCCCTCGACCTGCACCTTGCGCACATCGCTCACGGCGAAATAGGTGTGCAATGCCTGGCTGAGGGTCACGGTGTCGGCGCCGCGGTTGTGGCTGGTCAGGCGGATGTGCAGTTGGTCATCCAACAGCAGGCTCAGCGTCAGGTCTACCTGATGGGGCCAGCCCGGAAAGCCGCCCGCCGGCACCGGCAATACCAGGTCCACTCGCAGCGTCTGGCCGTCGAGTTCGGTGGTGGCCAGTTCCCAGCGGGTGGTGCGCACAAAACCGTGGGCGCCGGCAGGCTGATCGCTCTGGCGCATGGCTTTGACGCTTTGCGGGTTGCGGTCGAACACCCCGAACCACGGCCAGCACACCGGTACGCCAGTACGAATGCCTTTGCCCTGCTTGAACACGGCCTCAGGGTTCGGCCAGATCAGCGGCTGTTCGCCCTCGCGCTGGTAACTGAAGATATGCGCACCCTGTTGGGCCACCATCAACTCGGCACCGTTGTGGCGGATGCGCCAGCAGTCCAGCTCGTCGATTTTTACCGTCTCAACGTGGGGCGTAGGCATGACAAAGCTCTCTTAGTGGCAGGCAATGGGGCAATTGACCGTTAAAACCCGGTGAGGTTTAACGCGCCCGTGACGGTACCGAGCGCGTGCGGCCGCTGCCATCGATGGCGACGAACACGAATACGGCTTCGGTCACCTTGCGCCATTCGCTGGACAACGGATCGTCGCTCCACACTTCGACCATCATCTGGATCGAGCTGCGGCCGATTTCCAGGGCCTGGGTATAGAAGGAAAGCTGCGCACCCACGGCCACCGGCACCAGGAACGCCATGCGATCAATGGCCACGGTGGCCACGCGCCCACCGGCGACCTTGCTGGCCATTGCCGTGCCGGCCAGGTCCATCTGCGCGACCAGCCAGCCGCCGAAGATATCGCCAAAACCGTTGGTTTCACGCGGAAGCGCGGTGATTTGCAGGGCGAGATCGCCTTGCGGGATAGGATCTTCTTGTTCGAGTTCGATCATGCCGAGGGTGCCTCTGACCCGTGACGCTTCATGGGTATTTCAAGTGGATAGCCGTCTTCTCAGAAAAACGTTTCAGCACCAACATACACCGCTCGATGCGTTTCTCGTAAGGCGAACTAAAGGGAAACTCTGCCAAATCGGCTGGATGGTACCCAACAGCGTTTTGGCACAGCAGCCCCTCAAGACAGCGGGTCTGGCGCTTGCACCGGCGAGTATATCGAGACCCTGGCGCCACGACGACCTTCCGACGCTCATTTGGTCGGTAAATAGACGCTGTATCGGGGCTTTTGCGCGCAACTGTGCTCCTGGCGCTGTGCTTTTTCAGGCGATTTGCTATCTTGCCAAACCCGCCGCAAGTCACGGGCGTGCAGTCCTTTACGATGATTACTATAAGAGAAGCCTTGCCATGTCCTCCGTGCCCGCAAGCAGTGCGCAACCCTCGCGCCCGCTGACCCGCAACGACTACAAAACCCTGTCGCTGTCTGCCTTGGGTGGAGCGCTGGAGTTCTACGACTTCATCATCTTTGTGTTTTTCGCCACCGTGGTCGGGAAACTGTTCTTCCCTGTCGACATGCCCGAATGGCTGCGCATGATGCAGACCTTCGGCATCTTCGCCGCCGGCTACCTGGCGCGCCCCTTGGGCGGCATCATCATGGCGCACTTTGGTGACCTGCTGGGGCGCAAGAAAATGTTCACGCTGAGCATCTTCATGATGGCCGTGCCCACCCTGATCATGGGCTTGCTTCCGACCTACGCGCAGATCGGCCTGTGGGCGCCGGTCCTGTTGCTGCTGATGCGCATCATCCAGGGCGCGGCGATTGGCGGCGAAGTACCGGGCGCCTGGGTGTTCGTCTCCGAGCACGTGCCGCCGCGCCACATCGGCTATGCCTGCGGCACCCTGACCAGCGGCCTCACCGCCGGTATTCTGCTGGGCTCGTTGGTGGCTACCGCCATCAATAGCGCCTATACACCGGAACAGGTCTCTGATTACGCCTGGCGGATTCCTTTCCTGCTCGGCGGCGTATTCGGCCTGCTGTCGGTGTATCTGCGTCGTTGGCTGCATGAAACCCCGATCTTCGCCGAGATGCAGCAACGCAAGAGCCTGGCCGCTGAACTGCCCTTGCGCGCCGTGTTGCGCGATCACCGTGGCGCCATTGTGCTGTCGATGCTGCTGACCTGGCTATTGTCGGCCGGCGTGGTGGTAGTCATCCTTATGACCCCGACCGTGCTGCAAACCATCTATCACTTCAGCCCTACGGTTGCGCTGCAAGCCAATAGTCTGGCGATCGTGACCCTGAGCCTGGGTTGCATCGCCGCAGGTGCGCTGGCCGACCGTTTTGGTGCCGGTCGCGTGCTGGTCACCGGTTGCGCACTGCTGCTGGCGACCTCCTGGACGCTGTATCACAGCCTGATGGCCCACCCGGACTGGCTGTTCCCGTTGTATGCCCTGACCGGCTTGTTTGTCGGCACCATCGGCGTGGTGCCCTACGTGATGGTCAAAGCTTTCCCGCCGGTGGTGCGCTTCAGCGGTCTGTCGTTCTCCTACAACGTTGCTTATGCCGTGTTCGGCGGGTTGACGCCATTGGCGGTGTCGCTGCTGATGAAGGAGAGCCCGATGGGCCCGGCTTACTATGTGGCCGTCCTGTGTGTGATGGGGATGCTGGTGGGCGGGTATCTGTGGAAACGCGGTCGCTGAAGCCTGCACATTCAGATAGTGGCCTTTCATCTAATTGTCATATTTCAGACATAGAGTGTTCACACGGCCTGCCGATACTTGGCCCCGATCCAATTATCCCTATCTGCTAGGAGCAAGGCATGAAACTGAAACGTTTGATGGCGGCAATGACTTTTGTCGCTGCTGGCGTTGCGACCGCCAACGCGGTGGCCGCTGGTGTTGATCCGGCAATCCCGGCTTACGTCAAGACCACTGGTGTGTCGGGCAACCTGTCCAGCGTCGGTTCCGATACCCTGGCTAACCTGATGACCCTGTGGGCCGAGGGTTACAAAAAGGAATACCCGAACGTCAACATCCAGATTCAAGCTGCCGGCTCTGCCACTGCGCCACCTGCGTTGACTGAAGGCACCTCCAACCTGGGCCCGATGAGCCGCAAGATGAAGGACACCGAACTGGCGGCCTTCGAGCAGAAGTACGGCTACAAGCCAACGGCAATCCCGGTTGCCGTGGATGCCCTGGCGGTATTTGTGCACAAGGACAACCCGATCCAGCACCTGACCATGGAACAGGTCGATGCGATCTTCTCGTCGACGCGTCTGTGCGGCGCCAAAGCCGATGTGAAAACCTGGGGTGACCTGGGCGTGACCGGCGACCTGGCCAACAAGCCAGTGCAACTGTTCGGGCGGAACTCGGTATCCGGCACCTACGGCTACTTCAAGGAAGAAGCCCTGTGCAAAGGCGACTACAAGCCAAACGTGAACGAACAACCGGGCTCGGCTTCGGTCGTGCAGTCGATCAGCTCCTCGCTGAACGGCATCGGTTACTCGGGCATCGGCTACAAGACCGCCAGCGTGAAGACCGTGCCATTGGCCAAGAAAGGCAGCACTGACTACATCGAAGACTCCGAAGAAAACGCCCTGAACGGCAAGTATCCGCTGTCGCGTTTCCTCTACGTGTATGTCAACAAAGCCCCGAACAAGCCACTGGCGCCGCTGGAAGCTGAGTTCGTGAAACTAGTGCTGTCCAAGCAGGGCCAGGAAGTAGTGGTCAAAGACGGCTACATCCCACTGCCAGCCAAAGTCGCCGCCAAGGCCCTGGCTGACCTGGGTCTGAAAGAAGGCAACTAAGCCTGCGATACCTGATGTAGACGCATGCTTTTCTGTGGGAGCGGGCTTGCCCGCGATGCTGGCGACGCGGTTTAGCGTTGAAATCGTGTTGATGCCATCGCGGGCAAGCCCGCTCCCACATAAGCAGTCTGCATCCCTAATTTTTTATCCGCTGCCAGCCCTGCTTCGCGGCGGATTTGTTGCGTCACTGCACTGTCATCTTTCTGTCATACAGGATCGCTAGGGTGTGCGCATGAATGATCTGGCCAATTCCACCATGACGACGACTTCCCCTCCCAAGCGCATTGATTTCAATACGCCTGAGCTGCAACGCAAGCGCCGCATCCGCGCGCTCAAGGATCGCTTCACCCGTTGGTATGTGCTGGTCGGCGGCCTCGCCGTGCTGGCCGCCATTACCCTGATCTTCTTCTTCCTCGCCTATGTGGTTGCGCCATTGTTCCAGGGCGCCTCGTTGACCAAGGAAGACGCGTTGACGCCCGCTTGGATGCAGGACGCCGGCAAGCCGTTGATGATCTCCCTCGAAGAACAGAACCAGGTCGCCATGCGGGTTTCCGACAAGGGCCAGGCGCTGTTCTTTGCCGTGGACACCGGTGCCGAGCTCAAGCGTGTCGACCTGCCGATTCCGGCCGGTACCAGTGTTGCTTCCATTGGTGAAGATCAGCCGGGCAGCCCGCTGGTGATTCTCGGCTTGTCCAATGGCCAGTCTTTGGTGTTCCGCCACACCTACAAGGTGTCGTACCCGGACGGCAAGAAAACCATCACCCCAGCGATCGAGTACCCCTACGGCGAAACGCCGATCGTGCTGGATGACACCGGTCGTCCCCTGGAACACGTTGCGCTCAACGCCACCGATACCTCCCTGGTGGTGGCAGGTTCCGCCGGTTCGCACTTGAACGTGCTGACCCTGAGCCGTGAAGAAAACATGATGACTGGTGAGGTCACCAGCGAGCAGAAGCGTGTCGAGCTGCCGCAGATGACAGAGCCGGTGAAGGCGATCTTCATCGACCCACGCCAGCAGTGGCTGTACGTGATCAACGGCCGTGCCCTGGCCGACGTGTTCAGCCTGCGCGACAAGAGCCTCAACGGGCGCTACAAGCTGCTGGAAGACGCCGACACGGAAATCACCGCCAGCACCCAGTTGGTCGGCGGCATCTCGCTGATCCTGGGTAACTCCAAAGGCGGCCTGGCCCAGTGGTTCATGGCCCGTGACCCGGATGGCGAGCAACGCCTGAAGCAGATCCGCACCTTCCAGATGGGCACTGCACCCATCGTCGAAATCAGCGCTGAAGAGCGCCGCAAAGGCTTCACCGCCCTGGATGCTGCTGGCCAGTTCGGCGTGTTCCACAGCACCGCTCACCGCACCTTGCTGGTGGACCCGGTGGTCGACGGTCAGGGTCTGTTCGGCATGTCGCCACGGGCCAACCGTGTGATCGTCGAGGCGGGTGGCAAGCTGCAACCGTTGTTGCTCGACAACCCGCACCCGGAAGTGTCGTGGAGCGCGTTGTGGAGCAAGGTCTGGTACGAGAACTACGACGAGCCTAAATACGTCTGGCAATCCACGGCCGCCAACACCGATTTTGAACCCAAGATGAGCCTGGCCCCGCTGACCTTCGGCACCTTGAAGGCCGCGTTCTACGCCATGTTGCTGGCGGCGCCACTGGCGGTTGCTGCAGCGATCTACACCGCTTACTTCATGGCGCCGAGCCTGCGCCGCAAGGTCAAGCCGGTGATCGAGCTGATGGAAGCCATGCCGACGGTGATCCTCGGATTCTTCGCCGGCCTGTTCCTGGCGCCGTATGTGGAAGGGCACCTGCCGGGCATTTTCAGCCTGTTGATGCTGTTGCCGATTGGCATCCTGGTCGCCGGCTTTGTCTTCAGCCGCTTGCCTGAGTCGATCCGCCTGCGCGTTCCCGATGGCTGGGAAAGCGCGATCCTGATTCCGGTGATCCTGTTCGTGGGTTGGCTCTCGCTGTACATGAGCCCGTACCTGGAAACCTGGTTTTTCGGCGGTGACATGCGCATGTGGATCTCCCACGATCTGGGCATTACCTACGACCAGCGCAACGCGTTGGTGGTCGGCCTGGCCATGGGTTTTGCCGTGATCCCGAACATCTACTCCATCGCCGAAGACGCCGTGTTCAGCGTGCCACGCGGCCTGACCCTGGGGTCCCTGGCACTGGGCGCCACGCCGTGGCAGACCATGACCCGCGTGGTCATCCTCACCGCCAGCCCGGGCATCTTCTCGGCGCTGATGATCGGCATGGGCCGCGCCGTGGGCGAGACCATGATCGTACTGATGGCCACCGGTAACACCCCGGTGATGGAGATGAACCTGTTCGAGGGCCTGCGCACCCTGGCGGCCAACGTTGCGGTGGAGATGCCCGAGTCGGAAGTGGGCGGCAGTCATTACCGCGTGCTGTTCCTCTCGGCGCTGGTGCTGCTGTTGTTCACCTTCATCATGAACACCCTCGCCGAGCTGATTCGTCAGCGTCTGCGCAAGAAATACTCGTCGCTTTAAGAAAGGTAGAAGTCTGTGAAACAGAACTCCCTGAATGGATGGTTCAAGAGCGGCGCCCCCGGCGTCTGGATCAGCGGTGGCGCGGTGTCCATCGCGGTCATCATGACCATTGGTTTGCTGGCTGTGATTGCGGTGCGGGGCCTGGGCCATTTCTGGCCGGCCGACCTGATCCAGGCGAACTACAACGTGCCAGGCCAGGCCAACCACATCGTCATCGGCGAAGTGGTCCAGAAAGAAGAAGTGCCGCGCGAGCGCCTGAAAAGCGCGGGCCTGCCGGTGCCGGACCAAGGCCCGGAATTCATGACCCGTGAGCTGATCAAGGTCGGCAACCGCGACCTGAACGGTAACGACTTCACCTGGATTGTCGGTGAGTGGCTGAAGGACCAGACCAAGCCTGCGAACCTGATGGCCATCGAGCGTCGTGAGTGGGGCAACTTCTACGGCACCCTGGTCAACGTCAAGCAGGACGGCAAGGTGATTGCCGAAGGCGAGGCCGCGTGGCCGGAGCTGCAAGCCCGCGTGGACCGCGTGAACAAGCTGGCCGCTCAGCTCAAGAGCCTGGAAAAAACCGACATTGGCGCGATCAACGCCGGGCTGGAGCGCATCCGCCTGCACGGTCGCAAACTGGAACTGGAAGGCAAGCTCGACGCTGCCGCCCAGGCCGACATGGACGCCGACCGCGCCGAGCTGAACGCCCGCTACCAGGACATCGAAGCGCGCCTGGCCGACCTGCATGCCCAGTTCAACCGCGACGCCCTGACGGCGCGTGACGGCAACGGCAAGGAAGTGGAAATCGGCATCGGCAAAGTGGTGCACGCCTACCAGCCGAACGCCATGGGCACGATGACCAAAATCGGCTTCTACTTCAGCAAGGTCTGGGAATTCCTCAGCGATGACCCACGGGAAGCCAACACCGAAGGCGGGATCTTCCCGGCCATCTTCGGCACCGTGATGATGACCCTGATCATGGCAATGATCGTGACCCCGTTTGGCGTACTGGCCGCGGTGTACCTGCGTGAATACGCCAAGCAGAACACCTTGACGCGCATCATCCGCATCGCCGTGAACAACCTGGCCGGCGTACCGGCCATCGTCTACGGCGTGTTCGGCCTGGGCTTCTTCGTGTATGTACTGGGGGGCTCGGTCGACCGTCTGTTCTTCGCTGAAGCGCTGCCTGCGCCGACCTTTGGTACGCCGGGGTTGCTCTGGGCTTCGCTGACCCTGGCGCTGCTGGCGGTGCCTGTGGTGATCGTGGCCACCGAAGAAGGCCTGGCGCGGATTCCTCGCACCGTGCGTGAAGGCTCCCTGGCGCTCGGCGCGACCAAGGCGGAAACGTTGTGGAAGATCGTGCTGCCAATGGCCAGCCCGGCGATGATGACCGGCATGATTCTCGCCGTGGCCCGTGCCGCCGGTGAGGTGGCACCGCTGATGCTGGTGGGTGTGGTGAAACTGGCGCCGTCGCTGCCGCTGGACGGCAACTATCCGTACCTGCACCTGGACCAGAAGATCATGCACCTGGGCTTCCATATTTATGACGTCGGCTTCCAGAGCCCCAACGTCGAAGCGGCACGGCCTCTGGTGTACGCCACCGCGTTGCTGCTGGTGCTGGTGATCGCCACGCTCAACCTGTCGGCAGTGTGGATTCGTAACCACCTGCGCGAAAAATACAAAGCGCTGGACAGCTGATGCGATCCACTGTGGGCGCTGGCTTGCCTGCGATGGCATCAACGCGGTTTTACTGCAATACCGCGCCGCCCGCATCGCAGGCAAGCCAGCTCCCACAGGGCTCGGTGTCAGGCACAGAATTTGAGTAAGCCGCCCCGGCGGTTCAACGAATGAATTGGTAGCACAGGGAGCATCCCATGCAACACGAAACCCAATCCCACGGCATCAACATGTCTGCCCTGGGTCGCGACAAGCAGAGCCTGAGCCTGGCCCAGGAAACCGTGGCCATCGAAGTCCCCGGCCTGAGCCTGTACTACGGCGACAAGCAGGCGCTGTTCGATGTCAGCATGAACATCCCCAAGCAACGCGTGACCGCCTTCATCGGCCCGTCGGGCTGCGGCAAGTCGACGTTGTTGCGTACCTTCAACCGCATGAATGACCTGGTGGACGGTTGCCGTGTGGAAGGCGCGATCAACCTCTACGGCACCAATATCTACCGCAAGGGCGAAGACGTGGCCGAGCTGCGTCGCCGCGTGGGCATGGTGTTCCAGAAGCCCAACCCGTTCCCCAAGACCATCTACGAAAACGTGGTCTACGGCCTGCGTATCCAGGGTATCAACAAGAAACGCATCCTCGACGAAGCCGTTGAGTGGGCGCTCAAGGGCGCGGCATTGTGGGACGAGGTCAAGGACCGCCTGCACGAATCGGCACTCGGCTTGTCCGGCGGCCAGCAGCAGCGCCTGGTGATCGCCCGTACCATCGCCGTAGAGCCGGAAGTGTTGCTGCTCGACGAACCGTGCTCGGCGCTCGACCCTATCTCCACCTTGAAAGTCGAAGAGCTGATCTACGAGCTCAAGTCCAAGTTCACCATCGTCATCGTGACCCACAACATGCAACAGGCGGCGCGGGTTTCCGACTACACCGCGTTCATGTACATGGGCAAGCTGGTGGAGTTCGGCGACACCGACACCCTGTTCACCAATCCGGCGAAGAAGCAGACCGAAGACTACATCACCGGTCGCTACGGCTAGGAAGCTGTGGTTCTGATTGCACTGACGCTGCGGTTCTCCGCACCTTACCGGACGCTCCAAGGACGCCAACATGATTAGCAAAGAAGGCCTTACCCACCACATCTCCGCGCAGTTCAATGCCGAGCTTGAGGAAGTGCGCAGCCACCTCCTGGCGATGGGCGGTCTGGTGGAGAAGCAAGTCAATGATGCGGTCACCGCGCTGATCGAGGCCGACTCGGGCCTGGCTCAGCAGGTGCGTGAGATTGACGAGCAGATCAACCAGATGGAACGCAATATCGACGAAGAGTGCCTGCGCATTCTTGCCCGCCGCCAGCCAGCGGCCTCGGACCTGCGTTTGATCATCAGCATTTCCAAGTCGGTGATCGACCTGGAGCGCATCGGCGATGAAGCCACCAAGATTGCCCGCCGCGCCATCCAGCTGTGCGAAGAGGGTGAAGCCCCCCGTGGCTACGTGGAGGTGCGCCATATCGGCGATCAGGTGCGCAACATGGTGCGCGATGCCCTCGACGCCTTCGCCCGCTTTGACGCCGAACTGGCGTTGTCGGTGGCACAGTACGACAAGATCATCGACCGCGAATACAAGACTGCGCTGCGCGAGTTGGCCACCTACATGATGGAAGATCCGCGTTCGATCTCGCGGGTCTTGAACATTATCTGGGTGCTGCGCTCCCTGGAGCGTATCGGCGACCACGCGCGCAATATCTCGGAATTGGTGATTTATCTGGTGCGCGGCACCGACGTCCGGCACATGGGCCTAAAGCGCATGAAGGCCGAAGTTGAAGGGACTGCTGATCTAATCCCTAATGTTTCGGGCGAATCTGACGATAAGTAAGGTTGCCCGAGAAATTAACGCCCGGCCTCTGGCCGGGCGTTTTCGTTTGTGGCATCTGAATTTTTTGCACAGCAGGCGCCATAAAGTCCTTCTGTGACCCGCGAGTTTTGGCAAAATGCCATCAGTCAGGCGTTTTGCAGACGTTTTTATAGGATGAAGGGTCGATGAGTAAAGTCAGTGTGTTGGTGGTGGATGACGCCTCGTTTATTCGCGACCTGGTGAAGAAGTGCCTGCGCAATTACTTCCCCGGAATCAAGATCGAAGATGCGGTGAACGGCAAAAAGGCGCAATCCATCCTGATGCGCGAAACCTTCGACCTGGTGCTGTGTGACTGGGAAATGCCGGAAATGTCCGGTATTGAGCTGTTGACCTGGTGCCGCGAGCAAGCGCACCTGAAGGCCATGCCGTTCGTGATGGTGACCAGCCGTGGCGACAAGGAAAACGTGGTGCAGGCCATCCAGGCGGGCGTTTCCGGCTACGTCAGCAAGCCGTTCACCAACGAGCAGTTGCTGAACAAGGTCAAGCAAGCCCTGCACAAGATCGGTCGCCTCGATGCGCTGATAGCCAGCGCGCCGACCAAGATGAACTCAGCCTTCGGCAACGACTCCCTGAGCGCCCTGACCGGCGGCAAACCCGAAGCGGTCAAGCCGGCCGCGGTGGCGGCGCCCAGCAAAGGTTTGCTCAATACACCGCCAGTCAAGGCCCCCGCCGCAGCGGCGCCGGCTGGCAGTCGCGGTCAGGGCCAGTTGCGCCTCGCAAGCGGCACCCAGCAATGCGTGATCAAGGCCCTGAGCATCAAGGAAGCGTTGCTGGTGGTAAAGCGTGGCGAGGTCCTGCCTCAGGTGCTGGAAAGCGCCGTGCTCGACCTTGAACAGGGCGACAACGCCGAAGTCGCACGGCTCAACGGCTACCTGCACGCCATCGTCGCCTACGAGCCCAAGCCCGACAGCGACTGGTTGCAGCTGACCTTCCGCTTTATCGACCAGGATGCGCAGAAGCTGGACTACATTTCCCGCCTGATCGCCCGTGGCACGGCGCAGAAGCATTTCGTGCCGGGTGCGTGAAGCACCGCGACGCCTATCCCCTGTAGGAGCGAGCTTGCTCGCGAAAAACGCCAACGATAACGCGTGCTTCCTGAATAAACGCGGCGCCTGTGAGTTTTTCGCGAGCAAGCTCGCTCCTACAGGGGGCGGCTGGTCTACAGTCAGTCCAGCAACAGCACCTTGGCCAACACGATCTTCGGCCCTTTCATCTTCTTGATGATGATCCGCAAGCCTTCAACTTCCAGCACTTCTTCTTCTTCCGGCACGCGCTTGAGCGTGTCGTAGATCAGGCCGGCCAGGGTTTCGGCTTCGATGTGGTCCAGGTCGACGCCCAACAGGCGTTCCACCTTGAACAACGGCGTGTCGCCACGCACCAGCAGTTTGCCGGGCTGGTAGGCGAGGATGCCGCGCTCGGCCTTGCGATGTTCGTCCTGGATATCGCCCACCAACACTTCCAGCACGTCTTCCATGGTCAAGTAGCCGATGATCTTGCCGTCAGCTTCCTCTACCAGGGCGAAGTGCGCGCCGCCTTTGCGGAACTGCTCCAGCAGTTGCGACAACGGCATATGCCGCGATACGCGTTCCAGCGGGCGGGTCAATTCGGCCAGGTTGAACGATTCGGGGATATGGTCCAGGGCAGCCAGTTCCAGGAGCAAATCCTTGATGTGCAGCAAGCCGACAAACTCGTTGCGCACCGCGTCATACACTGGGTAGCGGCTGAATTTATGGCGACGGAACAGCGCGAGGATTTCCTTGAGCGGGGCGTTGAAGTCCAGGGTCACCAGGTCTTCCCGGGAGTTGGCCCAGTCCACCACTTCCAGCTCGCCCATTTCCACGGCGGAGGCCAGTACGCGCATGCCTTGGTCGCTGGGGTCCTGGCCACGGCTGGAGTGCAGGATCAGCTTGAGTTCTTCGCGGCTGTAATGGTGCTCATGGTGCGGGCCAGGCTCGCCTTGGCCAGCGATACGCAGGATGGCGTTGGCACTGGCGTTGAGCAGGTAGATGGCCGGGTACATCGCCCAGTAGAACAGGTACAGCGGCACGGCCGTCCACAGCGACAGCAACTCGGGTTTGCGAATCGCCCAGGATTTGGGGGCCAGTTCGCCGACCACGATGTGCAGGTAGGAAATCACGAAGAAGGCGGCAAAGAACGACACGCCCTTGATCACTTCCGGCGACTGCACGCCGACCGCGCCCAGCATCGGCTCGAGGATGTGCGCAAAGGCCGGCTCACCGACCCAGCCCAGGCCCAGGGACGCCAGGGTGATACCCAGCTGGCAAGCCGACAGGTAGGCGTCGAGCTGGCTGTGCACGGTACGCAGGATCTGCCCGCGCCAGCCGTTCTTATGGGCGATGGCCTCGACGCGGGTGGCGCGCAGTTTGACCATGGCAAATTCCGCCGCAACGAAGAAACCGTTGAGCAGTACCAGGATCAGTGCAAAAAGAATCATGCCGAAATCGGCGAAGAGTGTAGCGAGGGTAATGCCAGGGGAAGGGTCCATGATGGGGTTTTGCAGGTTCCGTGTGTTCAATAAGGGGTGACAGGTAGGCCTGAAAGGCAGACGCAAGTCGGCCAATGTAGCGGCTGACGGGGCGCTTGCCTAGTGCCCGCTGCCGGGCGGGGCTGCAAAGTCGTGTCGCAGAACCCGTGTGGGAGCTGGCTTGCCTGCGATGGCGGTCTGCCTGCTACCGATAATTTGGCTGACCCGCCGTCATCGCAGGCAAGCCAGCTCCCACAGTGGGCCGTGCTCACTTCCGCTTAATCATCGGCCTCGACCGCTCGCGAACGGTTTACCTGCGCCGGCGCAAAATGACAGGTAAAGGTACTGCCATGCCCCAGCACGCTGCTGATTTCCAGGCGGGCCCGATGGCGCAGCAGCACATGCTTGACGATGGCCAGGCCCAGCCCGGTGCCGCCGGTGTTGGAGTTGCGGCTGGAGTCGACACGGTAGAAGCGCTCGGTCAGGCGCGGCAGGTGCTTGGCGTCGATACCGATACCCGAGTCCTGCACACTCAGGTGCGCGCCGTGCTCGTCGGCCCACCAGCGAATGCGGATATTGCCCTTGTCCTGGGTGTACTTCACCGCGTTGAACACCAGGTTGGAGAATGCACTGCGCAATTCGCCTTCACTGCCCTTGAGCAATACAGTTGGGTCGGCCTCCAGCGTAATTTGCTGCCCGCGTTCGCCCGAGAGGGCCTGGGCATCGTTCTTGATCGTCTGCAACAGGCTCTGCACCGCCACGGGGTGGTTGTCCGAGGGGTAGTCCGTGGCTTCAAGCTTGGCCAGCAACAGCAGGTCGTTAAGCAGGGTTTGCATGCGCGAGCCTTGCACTTGCATCTGCTGCAGGGCGCGGCTCCAGCGCGGGTTGATCTCATCGACATTGTCCAGCAACGTCTCCAGGTAGCCGCAAATCACCGTCAAGGGCGTGCGCAGCTCATGGGAAACGTTGGCGACGAAGTCTTTGCGCATCTGTTCCAACTGGTGGATACGGGTCACATCACGTACCAGCATCAAGTGCTCGTTGTTGCCGTAGCGAGTCAGGTACAGCTGGATGCGCACGCGGTCGTTGGTGGGCGAGGGGATTTCCAGGGCTTCTTCGTAGTTGTCCTGCTCGAAGTATTCCTTGAAGCGCGGGTGACGCACCAGGTTGGTCACCGGCTGGCCGCTGTCCTGGGGCGTCTTGAGGCCCAGCAGAGTCTCGGCGGCACGGTTCCACCACTCCAGGTTGCCGTCGCTGTCGAGCATGATCACCGCGTCCTTGAGCGCGGCAGTGGACTCCTGCACCCGGTCGATCACCGCTTGCAGGCGCCCGCGTACCCGTTGGTCGCGGCGCTGCAGGTGGTAGATGCTGTCGAACACCTCGCCCCACAGGCCATAGCCATCGGGGGGGGCCTCATCGGGTTTGTGCTGGCGCAGCCATTCATGCAGGCGCAGCAATTGTTTGAGGGTCCAGCCCAGGTACAACGCGATGCCCGCAGCCAGGCTCCAGCCGTAGTAGCCGCTGACCAGCCCCACCAACAGGCAGCCGGTGACCAGCAAGAGCATGTGGCGGATCAGGGTGCCATGCCAGTTTTGGTTCAAGGTGCGTCCTTCGGAGCAGTTTCAAGTTTCAAGCTGCAAGCTCCAAGCTTAAGCAGTCCCGCTTTTAACTTGCGGCTTGTGGCTGATTGCTCAACCTTTGGTTGAAAACCGATAGCCGGTACCGCGCACGGTTTGTACCAGATTCTCGTACGCGTCGCCCAAGGCTTTGCGCAGGCGGCGGATATGCACGTCCACAGTGCGCTCTTCCACATAGACGTTGCCCCCCCATACCTGGTCGAGCAGTTGGCCACGGGTGTAGGCGCGCTCCTGGTGAGTCATGAAGAATTGCAACAGGCGGTATTCGGTCGGCCCCATCTCCGCAGGCTTGCCGTCGATGGTCACTCGGTGGCTGATCGGGTCCAGGATCAAGCCGTCGACTTCGATAGGCGCTTCGCCATCGGTCGGGCCGGCGCGGCGCAGCACGGCTTTGAGGCGCGCCACCAGTTCCCGTGGGGAAAACGGCTTGGTGATGTAGTCATCGGCACCCACTTCCAGGCCCTGGATCTTGTTGTCCTCTTCGCCCTTGGCGGTGAGCATGATGATCGGGATATCCCCGGTCAGCTCGTCACGCTTGAGACGGCGGGCCAATTCGATGCCCGAGGTGCCGGGCAGCATCCAGTCGAGCAGGATCAGGTCCGGCTTGCGGTCGACGATAATGGCGTGGGCCTGCTGGGAGTTCTCCGCCTCCAGGCAGTCATAGCCGGCCATTTCCAACGCGACGGCGATCATTTCGCGAATGGGCGCTTCGTCGTCAACGATCAGAATGCTCCTGCCAACCATGCTCAATCCTCTTGTCATTTAACTGTCTTGCGCCGCATTAGATAACGGAATTATTGCAGTCGTGTGACAGTAATTTAGTCGCTTGGGCAATTAACGGCACTCTGAACTACCCTTTGGGTCCGAATCCTGACAACCACAAAAGGAAGGTTCCGATGACTTACAGCACTGTTTCCTGGAAAACCCTGCTGGTATCTGCGGTGTTGACGCTGCCAGGGTTGGCGTTTGCGGCAGAGCCGGCGATGACCCAAGACGGGACGTTGGTGGACCACAAGGGCATGACGCTCTACACCTTCGACAAGGACGCTGATGGCAAATCAGTGTGCAAGGACCAGTGCGCGACCAACTGGCCACCGCTGAAGGCAGAGTCCACCGACACCAAGACCGGCGATTGGACGGTGATCACCCGCGACGACCAGACCAGCCAGTGGGCCTACAAAGGCAAGCCTGTCTACACCTACAAGGACGACAAGAAAGCCGGTGACAAGACCGGTGATGGCAAAGGTAGCGTCTGGCACATCATCAAGCCCTGACTAAGCGGCGGCTTGGAGGCCTTCGCGAGCAAGCCCGCTCCCACTTTTGATTTGCGAATACAGTCAAATGTGGGAGCGGGCTTGCCCGCGATGGCGTCCCAACAGTCACCACAGAATCCTCAGCGAACCGCGTAATCCACCACGATCCCGACAAAAATCGCCAACCCCGCCCAGTGATTATGCAAGAACGCCTTGAAGCACTTCATGCGGTCCCTGTCCCGTGTGTACCAGAACTCCCAGACAAAACAGCCCGCTGCCGCCAGCAACCCGAGGTGGAACCACCCGCCCAGCTCGAACCGTGCGCCGGCCAGCAACAGGCACGCCAGCGCCAGGCCTTGCAGGGTGAGGATGATCACGCGGTCAGCGTCACCGAACAGAATGGCGGTGGATTTCACCCCGATCTTCAAATCGTCATCGCGGTCGGTCATGGCGTAATAGGTGTCGTAGCCCACCGTCCACAACAGGTTGGCGATGTACAGCAGCCACGCGGTGGCAGGCAAATGGCCGGTCTCGGCGGTAAACGCCATCGGCATGCCCCAGGAAAACGCTGCGCCCAGCACCACTTGGGGGTAATAGGTGTAGCGCTTCATGAACGGGTAGCTTGCCGCCAGTGCGAGGCCGCCCAGGGACAGCAGGATGGTGCTGGCATTGGTCAGCAGCACCAGCAGGAAACTGATGCCCATCAGCACGGCAAAAAACACCAGCGCTTCCTTCGAACTGATCTTGCCGCTAACCAGCGGGCGTTGCTCGGTGCGTTTCACATGGCCATCGACCTTGCGGTCGGCCCAGTCATTGATCACGCAGCCGCCGGCCCGGGTGAGTACCACGCCCAGCACGAAAATCACGATATTGATCAGTGACGGCGAACCCTTGCCGGCGATCCACAGGGCCCACAGCGTCGGCCACAGCAGCAGGTAGATGCCGATGGGCTTGTCCATGCGCGTCAACTGAATGAAATCCCAGGCCCTGGGGTTCAGGCGGTTCAAGGACTTGAGCAGACGTTGGTACATCAGCAGTTCTCCGGATGATCTTGCAGCGCGTGCCAGAAACTGGGCAGGAAGACTTCCGCCACCAGCACGCTCAGCGCCCCGCGGTCGAAGCGCGAGCGGCGCGCCCACAGATTATCGGCCTGGTCCGCTGTCGGCAGCCAGGCACGAGGGTAGTGACACACTTCAATGGCCTGGCGGGTAAAGGCGCGGTCGCAGAACAGCAACTCGCCCAGCGAGCGGCTGCCCAGTTCGTCCATGTGCAGCCCGTCGCCCTGCAAGGCACTGCGGGCCGCCACGCTGCGGGCGAACACCCAAGGCTGGCCGTGCCCGCGCAAATACACCTCGCGTACCCAACCGATACTGGCCGGCGGCAGGTCCAGGGCGGCGCATTCGTCGTCGCGCAACGGTTGCCAGCCTTCGAACAGCGGCGTCACGCTGAAGCCCTCGTTGGACAGCCACGTCAGCCGTCGCGTCAGCGAGCCTTCGTCAAACAGCCAGTTGAGGGTCAAGGGCGTGGGCAAGGGGCTCAGAAGGCTCTGGGTCAGCCATTGGCAAGCATCGGGAAGGGCGATTGAGTGCGGCACGGTGAGTCAGTATTGGCAGCAAAAGAGGCGGCGAGCTTACCATGGCACCCTGGGCTTTTGCCGTGCCAAACCCGTCGTTTGCGTCGAACGTGCTTGCATCTGCCGGCCCCGATCAGTACAAAACGCCCTGAGCCGCGCGGCAACGCTGGATCCATCGACCGCCGGCCAACACGCCTGAACCTGAGGAAGCATGTAATGAAGAAGTGGCAATGTATCGTCTGTGGCCTTATCTATAACGAAGCGGACGGCTGGCCGGATGACGGTATTGCACCAGGCACTTTGTGGCAGGACGTCCCGGAAGACTGGCTGTGCCCGGACTGCGGCGTGGGTAAGTCGGACTTCGAAATGATCGAAATCGCGTAATCCCGAATTTAAGAAACGTACTACAAGGAGAAAGGAATGAACGCACCTGTCGTGATCATCGGCACAGGATTGGCCGGTTACAACGTCGCCCGGGAGTTTCGCAAGCTCGACAGCGAGACCCCGTTGCTGCTGATCACTGCCGATGACGGACGCTCCTACTCCAAGCCCATGCTCTCCACCGGCTTTGGCAAGAACAAGGAAGCCGATGGCCTGAGCATGGCCGAACCTGGCGCCATGGCCGAGCAACTCAAGGCCCAGGTGCGCACCCATACGCGCATCAGCGGCATCGACCCAGGCCACAAGCGCCTGTGGATCGGCGAGGAAGCGGTGACCTACCGCGACCTGGTCCTGGCCTGGGGCGCAGAAACCGTGCGCGTACCGGTCGAAGGCGATGCGGCTGAGCTGATTTTCCCGATCAACGACCTGGAAGACTACGCACGCTTTCGTGCCGCTGCTGCCGGCAAACGGCGCGTGCTGCTGCTTGGCGCTGGCCTGATCGGCTGTGAGTTTGCCAATGATCTGATCCTGGGCGGCTATGAAATCGACCTGGTCGCGCCGTGTGAGCAAGTCATGCCGACCCTGCTGCACCCGGCGGCAGCCGCAGCGGTGCAAGCCGGGCTGGAAGGCATCGGCGCGCGTTTCCACCTGGGCCCGGTGCTCAATCGCCTGCAACGCACGGCTGATGGCCTTGAAGCGCACCTGTCGGACGGTGAAGTGATCCACTGTGACCTGGTGGTGTCTGCCATTGGCCTGCGCCCGCGTGTAGACCTGGCCGCAGCGGCCGGCCTGCAAATCAACCGCGGGATCATGGTGGACCGCCACCTCAAGACCTCCCACGCCAATATCTATGCCCTGGGCGACTGCGCCGAGGTGGATGGCCTGAACCTGTTGTACGTGATGCCGCTGATGAGCTGCGCCCGTGCCCTGGCGCAAACCCTGGCCGGCAATGCCACGGCGGTGAGCTATGGACCGATGCCCATCACCGTGAAAACCCCGGTGTGCCCGCTGGTGGTATCACCTGCGCCACGAGGCACTGAAGGCGTCTGGAGTGTCGAAGGGCAGGGTGCCGACATCAAGGCCCTGTGCCGCGATGCCAGCGGCCGCCTGCTGGGTTACGCACTGACTGGCAGCGCTGTCATGGAAAAACTGGCGCTGAACAAAGAACTTCCGCCGTTACTGGCGTAAATACCACCCGTTCTGTCGCAAACATCACGTTCATACCCCGAGAAAGGCCCCCGCGAGACTGGCGCGGCGCCCGAGGGCATGCCATCCTCACTCCCGTCTGCCGCAGAGTAGAGCCTGCGGCGCCTTGGCGCTGCTCCACCAGAGAGCAGCACGGACATAACAACAAAAAACCGTCAAAGAGGCTTCACATATGCGTAAACCAGATCTCGCAGCCGCTATCGCTGAAAAAGCCGATCTCACCAAAGAACAGGCCAACCGCGTCCTCAACGCCGTCCTCGAAGAAATCACCGGCGCCCTGCACCGCAAGGACAGCGTCACCCTGGTCGGCTTCGGCACTTTCCTGCAACGCCACCGCGGCGCCCGCACCGGCAAAAACCCGCAAACCGGTGAGCCAGTGAAAATCAAGGCGAGCAACACCGTAGCGTTCAAGCCGGGCAAGTCGCTCAAAGACAGCGTCAACCCGTAAGTTAAGCGGTACCGTCTCGAAGGGAGGCGGGGCGGTAAAGAAGATGGGCACGCCGACTGGGTCGGGTGCCCATTTTTTGTTGGGTGCTGATGCGTATGCCAGATTAAGCCAGCTCGCCTAATCGCATTTTCAGAGCGTCGATTTGTTCCTCCACTGCGTTGATAACATCGGCACTGTCGCCCCACATATCAAGAAACCCCCATTCGTCATTGGGCGGATCAATCAGTTGGGTCAGTATTGAAATAGCCTGCTCGATCAGGGGTTTGAGTTGTGCCAGATATTCAGCTGGCCATATATAGGGGTTGCCTAGGGTTTGTAATAGATAACAGGCAGCCCTAAAGGCGTCATAACGTTCTTCAGCGGGATCAAACTGGCTGATTTCGTTGATCAAGACCGCAAAATTTTGTTGCTTCCAGAACTCCTGAAACCAGTCCGCGGCTTCATCGTTTTCCCAAGGGTTGTAATTCCAGGCGCCCATTTTTGACTCCTTAGCCACATTTTCCGAAACGTGATGGTTTAGATTTTTCTGTTGCGACCCAGTTGGAATGGTTAAAGGGGACGGATTTATTTGATCTTTAGCATTCACTTGACAGGTGTTTATTAAATAAAGCCGTCTTCTTGTTTGCCGCAATTACCCGATAAGTTTGTAGTAGGCGCTTCCGTTCGTTGCAAGAAAGTCTTGCAGCTCAACATCGTCAACTGATGAGCCTTCCTGAGATGTCATCCATGTGTTGTCTTCTATCCAAAACGAATCATCATTGGCTTGAATGAGTATCTGAATTTCAGTTATGAACTTCCTCATAAAAAGCTCAAAGCACGAAGAGATGACGGTGACTTGCTCGGGTTGGTCGGGGGTGTAGTAAGCGATGAAGTGGGAGCCTTTTTTATTTTTCAAATCCAGATAGCCGAACGCATCTCCGGCACTGGTGCCCGCGAATGCCCAAAATTTCATGGCTAATGAATTGTCTGCTTGCCAGAAATCCATAACATTTTCATAAAGGTTCAAGCCCAGCTCGCGGTTTTTGAAACCTAAAAAACAGTAATCAAGAATAGATGCCCCGTTGGTCTCCATCAGGAACGCCATGTACTCCTTGTCAAGCCCCCCGGTGACTTTTCCCATGTTTTTCAGAACAACCATAGTGCCATATGATCTAAATAGCTTAATCTTTTCAGGGTCGGTTGAGAGGTTTTCAATGCTTGAGACTATGTCTTTCATGGTTAATTAACCTTGTTAATATGTTCGGCGATGACTTTGTCGATTTCCATCGCTTTTTTCACGATTTGGGCACGGGTTGGCTTAGGGTTAGTTTTCCGGAAGCTTGCCCACATTGGACTTACTATTTTTCTGTGAACGTTTCTTGGCAACCCTTGCAGGTTTGACAACGAAGTTCGCATGGATTCAGGGAACAACTTTTTAACGCCGATATACATCTGAGGAATTCGATGATGCACTTCCATTTTCAGACGCCCTCTGAATTTCTTCATTCGGGCGTATGCTTTGAAATAAGGTCGCAGGTGACATTTAAGACCCTCAGGGTCTATCCAAGCAATAGGGTTGGGCGCATAGACGTATAGATTCTGCCCACCCAACAGACCAATCGGGTCGGGAGTCGTAAATCGTCCTATATCGGGATCATAAAACCTGAACGTATTGAAATGCAGCCCTGTCTCCCGGTCCAGATACTGTCCTTGGAGCCGCAGGTTTTGCTCTTCAATATAGTAAGGCTCGCGCACCTCCTCCACCGTGTTGCCCCATACCGTATACGTCGCACGCCAAGTGTCACGTCCGTCTGCTTCTGTCAGACGTTCGGGTAAACCGTTGAGGTCGTTGTGGTAATAGCGAATTTTTTGCGACGGGCTGACACCGTCCACGCGGGCTAAAGGCTCGCTTCCTTCTTCCTCATAGACATAAAGGCTGGTCTGGCTATGTTTGTGCTCCTGCAACAGCCTCAATCCATCCCAGGTAAATCGCGTCACGCCCAATCGATAGCCATCGTTGTCATGCTCGGTTTTTTCGACGCGACGGCCCAACGGGTCGTACGTCATTCTGACTACACTGCCGTTTGCATTGTGCACTTCGACCAGTCGGCTTTCAGCGTCGTAGGCAAAACGCTGTAAGCCGCGCGCAGCGCTACGCTTTTCAATCATTCGTCCAAGAGCGTCGTACGTATAACGTTTGTCCTGAAATGTCAGCAGGCGGTTATGTCGTACCAGACCGCTTTGTTGTGGTCCGTCCAGCAGGTTGGCCGCAGCATCATAGGCATAGGTCTCGCTCCGTCCACCCCATTGGCTGACGAGGATGCGTCCGGAACTGTCGTAGCCCAGATACTCTTGACGATCATGCTGGCGGTCAACACGGCGGCGTCCGATCAGGTTGTCGCTAGGATCGTAGCTATAGTCGGTCTCTACCAGTGGTGGCAGCTGCCACGGCTGATCGATGCTGCGACGCTGGCGCGAGCGGACCCTTCCACTTCGATCATAGGCGGTACTCGTCTTGAGTTGACCCTGGGTACGCTGCACTTCGCGATGCAAGCGATCACGCTCGAAGTCGCTGATAACCTTTCCATCGAGATTCAACTGATGCAGGTGGCCACTGCCGTAATACAGGCGGTTCAGCCATCGACCATCAGGCAAGCCGGTTTGAATCAGATTCCCCAGTTCGTCGTAACGATGCTGCACAGATCCTGCCGAGCTTTTCTCCTCAAGGAGCTGCCCCATGGCGTTATAGCTGAAGCCAAGTGATTGCTCACTACCATCAGGCGCCGTGAAAGTAACACCGACCAGTTGGTCGTTGAGGTCGTGCTCGTAGCTGGTGGTACCGTCCGCAGTTATTTTGCTGACCAGGCGTCCCACGGGATCTCGCTGAAACTGATGTGACAGCGGCGCTACCGGCTCACCTTCCGTCCCCGGCAGGTAGTCAACGGCGACGACATCATCCAGCGGATCATAGGTGTAGCAGCGCCGGCTTTTATCCAAGTCTTGCTGCTGCACCATGCGGTCGGCTGCGTCCCACTCAAAGCGATAACTCTCACCGTTCTCGTTGGTCAGCTTGCTCAGACGTCCGTAGGCATCATGATCGAACATGACCGAACGGTTATGCGCGTCCCAGCGCTGTTTGACCAGACCGCGAATGTCATAGGCATAGCGTGTGGTGCTACCGGCAGGGTCTACGTGGGCAGTCAGATAACCATTTGCGTTGCGTTGGAATTGTTCGACGCGGCCGTCCGGAAGCTTACATTCCAGAAGCAGCGCCTGAGGGCCGTATCGGTAACGCACCGATTCACCTTCGGCATTGGTCTGCACGACCAGATTGCCAAACGCGTCATATTGATAACGCGTCGAATAACCGGAGCAATCGACTTCTTCGACCAGTTGGCTCCACTCGTTCCAATGCAATGTTCTGGTTTTTTCCGTCGCATCGATGATGCGCACCGGCTGTCCGAAGCCGTCATAGACATAGCGCGTGCGGTTGCCCAGTGGATCGACTTCCTCAATGCAGTTGCCACGTTGGTCGTAGCGGTAATGCCAACTATTGCCCGCAGGGTCGGTTTCAATCTGAGGCAATGCCCAATGCGCAAGCCATTGTGTGCCACGGGTCCTGCCCAGCGGGTCGGTCACTGTATTCAGGTTGCCGGAGTCGTCGTAACAGAAGCGCCATCTGCCGTTCTTTGGGTCAATCGCGCCTGCAAACTGGCGATCTTCGTTCCATTTGAATTCCCAGATATCGCCCGCGTTATCAACGTATCGGGTGATCTGATATTGCGGGTTCCAATGCCGAGTGCTGACGCGCATCAACCCATCGGTGACGCGTGTAATGCCCGCATCCAAGTCGTAGTCGAAGGTGTATTCATCGCCCGCATCTGTCCAGTGCCGACTGACGCGCCATTCCTGGCCGTCTGGTCCAGGTACTTGAGCCCATTGGTAGAAGCAACGCAGACCACTCGCCAATTGGTGCTCGACCATGCGTCTGCTGCTGTCGTAGGCAAAGCGTCGTAGGGTCGTGCCCTGGGCATCCAATACTTCGGCAAGATCGCCGTTGCTGTCATAGTGATAACTGACAAGTACGTCGCTGCGTGCATTGAAATGGTCCTGGCGCAGGTATCGCCGCTCGATGTGGCTCACACGACGCGGATGCTGAGTTGTATAACTCAACTCGACGTGCATGAAATCATGGGTGTCACGCAAGCGGTGAAGCCTTCCCTGGGCATCGTAATCGAGAAAGATCCGCCCTTCATTGCGATCACCCAGCAGGTGCAAGCGCATCCGTGAGTTGTTCTGCGGGTCGATTTCGAACAGCCGATACAGACCGTCGATGCTCTCGATCAATACTGCGCCATCACCGCTGCGTCTCACCGCGAGGCCTTCGCCGGGATCGAACGCGCCACCGGACAACGGGATATAACCGATCTCCAGGCGCCGTCCCTGCTCATCGATATAGAAAAGGTTTTCATCGGCATCTATTTCGACGGACACCTCATAGTCGACGCTCCAGCCTGCGCCGAAGAGGCCATCGCGACGTGTATCGAGACTGTTGTAGAAACGTTGCCAATCGATAGGGAGCAGACCGGGCAGAACAAAGTCCAACTCCTCCTCTTCGCCCAGTACCTTGGCCCCCGTCGCGCTGTGCACCGGATTGGGCGAGCCATTCATGGCGCTCTTGAGTGCCGAGGTTACCTTGGCGGTCCCGTAAGAGATCGCGCCACCCACCAACGCACCTCCGATCATGCACGGCAGCTTGGTCCAGAAACATTTCAGGTTGCCGCGCAACGCCATCACCACGGCAATCGCCAGCCCCACCCCCGGCGTTTTCCCGCTACGAATTTCCTGCACCACAATGGTCTCGCCACCAATGCGCACATCCGGCGAAATCAGGCCCTCAGCCGTTCCAATCTTGGCGTCACAGGTACTGCGATCCCCGCTGCGTGCCGCAGGCTGCCCGTTGATGAACACCGAACTGGAACCCTCGGCAATGAACTGCAGCGGCATAGGCGGATGCTTGTTGCATGCCACGGTATCCAGCGGGCACGGCTCGGTGCCGGGGGCGGGCGAGGCGACGGTCGGGCGCCACATCTGCGAGAAAAACTCCCCGGCCATGTCCAGGAAGCTGGGTGCCGGCGGCTCGCTGGGCGCGACCGGCACGGCGGTCATCTTGCCGGCTGCACGGGCAGCTTTTTTGCCATTGATAAACACGTTGTGCGAGCCGCTGGTGATGAACGCATCGATTACTGGCGGGAACACCCAGTTGGCGGCGGACTCGCACCAACTGGATATTTTCAAGTCAGCCCCCGTGAGCCCAGCGGTGATGCCGACGACCGCGCCCACCACCAACACCAGGGCCACACCGCCGGTGGCGATGGTCGCACCGGTCGCGAGGAACACTGCCCCGGCAACGGCCAGGCAGCCCACGGTAGTGATCGCCGCATAGGCGGCCACTTCCAGCACACCGCCGAGAATGTCGGCCATCACCGAGGTGTGCAGCAGTGCGTCGCCTTCGCGGGCGGCCCAAAGGTCCTCACTCATTGCTCAGGCTCGACTCAAGGCGTGGCAAGGAAGTTGAGTGTGCTTTTCAGCGTTGCCCAGTGCGCCGCCTCGGCCGGGCCCAGGGGCTGGGCCTTGACGTAACTGAGGGCGATCAAGCGACGTGTGCCCGGTATCTGCATGGCCAGCTGATATTGGTAAATGTTGTCGCTGCCTTTGCTGAAGTGGTTCTGCACTTCAAACGCGTCGATGTCCTGCGCTGGACCGACCTTGACCGCTTGCGCCGGGGAATAGCGAAGGTCCTGGACCTGCTGTTCGAGTTTTTTCAACTGGCCTTCGAAATTGCTTTGCAGGCTCTCGCCATCGGCCAAGGGGCTGCGGCTCACCACCAGGGTAGTGCTCAGCTTGGCGAACTTGAGGATATTGATCGAGGTGTCCTGTACCTCGGCATCGGGCAGGGTGAATTGGGCTTCGTTGATCAGGTAGTTCATGGTGGCGAAATCTCGTTATTGACCAGCACCGGGCTTACCGGGGAATTTTGACTCGACGGCGGACTTGATCGTGCTTTGCACGCCTTGGGCACCGGGCGATGTGCCCTTGTCACTGCCCAGGTTGATGTCCAATTTGCCCTTTGTCTGGATCTTGCTGCTGCCGCTGGAAAACAGGTTGAACGAGCCGCAGGTCAGGTTGATGTCCCCGCCTGCCTTGAGCTCGATCACGCTGTCGCCGCACACCAGGCGAAGACTCTCGCCGGCCTCGATGGTGTAGTGCGTGGCGGCGCTGTCGGACTTGGCACCGCCCACGATCACCGTGTCGTTGTTGCGCACAACCCGCAGGCGATTGCTGCCGATGGTCACCGTCTCGTTATGCCCAATGCTCTTATTCCGGTCATGCCCCACCGAGTGGCTTTCATCCACCTCCACCACGATGTCCTGGTTACGCTCGGCATGGATATACAACTGCTCCAACCCCTTCTTGTCCTCCATGCGGATTTCATTGAAGTTGGCCGGCGTGCCGCCTTTGCTGGAGCGGCTTTTCATGCCGCTTTGGGTGGCGTTCTCCGGCAAGTCGTAGGGCACCGTCTGCTCAGCGTTGTACACCCGCCCGGTGATGATCGGTCGGTCGGGGTCGCCTTCGAGGAAGCTGACGATCACCTCTTGGCCGATGCGTGGAATCTGCATCGAGCCCCAGTTCTTGCCGGCCCAGGATTGCGACACACGAATCCAGCACGAGCTGTTCTCGTTGGATTGGTCGTGGCGGTCCCAGTAGAAATGCACCTTCACGCGGCCGTACTGGTCGGTCCAGATTTCCTCGCCCTTGGGGCCTACCACCAGCGCGGTCTGCGGGCCTTTGACGATGGGGCGATGAGTGTTGGCCAGCGGGCGGAAACTCTGTTGGGCGTCGATGCAGGTCAGGCTGCTTTCGAACTGCGCCGAGCCTGAACCGCCACCGCTTTCCAGGCTTTCCTGCACGATGAAGTAACGGCAACCGACGATCAGGTATTCGCGGTTCTGGTCCTGGCGGCTGAAGCCAGTGAGGCTGAACAGATGGCCCGAGCCCAGGCCGCGCGCATTGCCGCTGAACTCGATCTGTTCATGCAGGGTTTGCAGGGCCTCAATGCGGGTGCGCGCATAGTGTTCGCCGTCGGCGCTTTGCACGTAGGTGCCGGGGTAGTCGTACAGTGGGTAGTCGCCGGCGGTGTGCGGGCGCGGCATGGCCGAGCGCACGTCGATGCTCGCGCTGGGGCGCTGGAAGTCGTAGTCGTTAAGCTCCAGCGAGCCCGGCTGCACCTCCTGCGCCAGGTGCCAATTGTGCATATGGTCGCGTTCGCGCTGCTGCTCGTCCTTGGGGTAGTAGGGGATCGACGCGTAGCCGGGCACGCTGGTGTGGGCGCCATAGGCGTCGGCCAGCACCAGAACATGGCGGTCCTGTTCATGGCGGAAGAAGTAGTAGATGCCTTCCTGTTCCATCAGCCGGCTGACGAAATCGAAGCTGGTCTCGCGGTACTGCACGCAGTACTCCCACTCGCGATACGGCCGGCTGAGCGCGTCTTCGAAGTCGGAAAAACCCAGGTCACGGAACACCTGCTTGATGATCTGCGGGATGCTCAGGTTCTGGAAGATACGGCAGTCGGAGGTCCGGCTGAGCAACCACAGCCAAGGGCGCAGGGTGACTTGGTAACTGGCGAACTGGCCTTTGTCGATGTTCTGGCTGCACCGCGCAACGATCCCGTGGAAATGCCGCTCGCCGCCGTCCGCCAGTTGCAGGCCGACGCTCATCGGTTTACCCAGCAATTGGTTCAGGTCGATGTTGGCGTCCAGGGACGTCAGTTGCAGCTCATAGTTGAACAGCCGGCCCAACTCTTCACCGCCGCCCATTTCGTTGAGCAGCAGCACATCCGGCCCGAGGGGGCTGTTGATCTTGGCCAGGCGTGAGGCTTGGTTGAATAGCATCGGTAGTCCCGTAAATACCGTCATCACTGACGGAACCGGATCAACTGTGGGAGCTGGCTTGCCTGCGATAGCGGTGGATCAGTCAACATCAATGCTGAATGTCAGACCGCTATCGCAGGCAAGCCAGCTCCCACACTGACCGTATTCCAACAATAGTTATTCGGTGTCGCTGAAGTCGTAGTGCAATTCATTATCCCGACTGCTGATCCGCACCCCCGCCAGTGCCTTGCCTTCCAACATGCGCGTGAGGAATTCGCGGCTCATGTCCGGCAGCAGGCTGTTGGTGAGGATGGTATCGATCATGCGCCCGCCACTTTCGGTTTCGGTGCAGCGCGAGACGATCAGGTCGACCACTGCGTCGTCATACTCGAACGCGACTTTATGGGTGTTCTCCACACGCTTCTTGATGCGGTTCAGTTGCAGGCGTGTGATCGCCTTGAGCATCTCGTCGCTCAGCGGGTAGTACGGGATGGTCACCAGGCGACCGAGCAAGGCCGGTGGGAAAATCTCCAGCAACGGCTGGCGCAGGGCCTTGGCGATTTCCTCGGGCTCGGGGGTGTTCGCCGGGTCCTTGCAGACGTGGGAAATCAGTTCGGTACCGGCATTGGTGGTCAGCAGGATCAGGGTGTTCTTGAAGTCGATCACCCGGCCTTCGCCGTCTTCCATCACGCCCTTGTCGAACACCTGGAAGAAAATCTCGTGCACGTCCGGGTGAGCTTTCTCCACCTCATCGAGCAGCACCACGCTGTAGGGTTTGCGCCGTACCGCTTCGGTCAGCACACCGCCTTCGCCGTAGCCGATATAGCCCGGTGGCGCGCCCTTGAGTGTGGACACGGTGTGGGCTTCCTGGAACTCGCTCATGTTGATGGTGATGACGTTCTGCTCGCCGCCGTACATGGCTTCGGCCAGGGCCAGGGCAGTTTCGGTCTTGCCCACACCCGAGGTACCGGCCAGCATGAACACGCCAATCGGCTTGCTCGGGTTGTCGAGACCGGCGCGGGAGGTCTGGATGCGCTTGGCGATCATTTGCAGGGCATGGTCCTGGCCGATGATGCGTTTCTTCAGGTGCTGGTCGAGGTTGAGCACGGTTTCCAGTTCGTTGCGGGCCATGCGGCCCACCGGGATGCCGGTCCAGTCGGCGACCACCGAGGCCACGGCCTGGTAATCCACGGTCGGCAGGATCAACGGGGTCTCGCCTTGCAGGGCGGTGAGGCGCTGTTGCAGATCGACCAGTTTTGCACGCAGTTCATCGTTGCCGCTGTCCACAACCCCGGCCTTCTCGCGCAGGGTTGCGCGGGTGGCGAGCAGCTCATCCACCAGGGTTTTCTCTTCGGCCCAACGGCTTTCCAGCGTGGTCAGACGCTCACGTTCGGCGGTCAGCAGCGCTTCGCTATGGGTTTGACGCGCTCCAATGGCAATGCCGATCGCATGCTCACGGGCGATGATTTGCAGCTCGGTTTCCAGGGCTTCGATACGGCGACGGCTGTCGTCCACTTCCGCGGGGACCGCGTGCAGGCTGATGGCGACGCGGGCGCAGGCGGTGTCCAGCAGGCTCACGGACTTGTCCGGCAACTGGCGCGCCGGAATGTAGCGGTGGGAGAGCTTCACCGAGGCTTCCAGAGCTTCGTCGAGGATCTGCACCTGGTGGTGTTTTTCCATTGTGGAAGCCACGCCGCGCATCATCAGCAGGGCCTTGTCTTCCGACGGCTCGGCAACCTGTACCACCTGGAAACGGCGGGTCAGGGCCGGGTCTTTCTCTATGTGCTTTTTGTACTCGGCCCACGTGGTGGCAGCCACGGTACGCAAGGTGCCACGGGCCAGGGCAGGCTTGAGCAGGTTGGCCGCGTCACCGGTGCCGGCGGCGCCACCGGCACCTACCAGGGTATGGGCTTCGTCGATAAACAGGATGATCGGCTTGGGTGAAGCCTGCACGTCTTCGATGACCTGGCGCAGGCGCTGTTCGAACTCGCCTTTCATGCTGGCGCCGGCTTGCAACAGGCCCACGTCGAGGCTGCGCAGTTCCACGTCCTTGAGCGCAGGCGGTACGTCACCGGCGACGATACGCAGGGCGAAACCTTCGACCACGGCGGTCTTGCCCACCCCGGCCTCACCAGTGAGGATCGGGTTGTTCTGGCGCCGACGCATGAGGATATCCACCAGTTGGCGAATCTCCTCGTCACGGCCCACGATTGGGTCGAGCTTGCCGCTGCGGGCCTGTTCGGTCAGGTCCACAGTGAAGCGCTTGAGCGCTTCCTGCTTGCCCATCGCGCTGGGCGCCATGGCACCGCTGGCCTCGCCAGGGACGCCGGCATTGAAGCCATCGCTGGCGCTCAAGGCATTTTCTGGCGAGTCACCGACGTATTCATCAAAGCGCTCGCTCAGGGCCTCGGCCTTGATCTTGTCGAACTCGCCGGACAAACCCAGCAGCGCATGGCGCAGGCTCGGTGTCTTCAAGATGCCCAGCACCAGATAACCGGTGCGAACCTGGCTTTCACCGAACATCAGGCTGCCATACACCCAGCCGCGTTCCACGGCTTCTTCCACGTGGGACGACAGGTCGGTGATCGACGTCGAGCCACGCGGCAGGCGATCCAGGGCTTCGGTGAGGTCACGGGCCAGGCGCGCCGGCTCCACGTTGAACTGGCGGATGATGCGGTGCAGGTCCGAGTCCTGCAGTTGCAGCAACTGGTGAAACCAGTGGGCCAGTTCCACATACGGATTGCCCCGCAACTTGCAGAACACGGTGGCGGCTTCGATGGCTTTGTAGGCCACGCTGTTGAGTTTGCCGAACAGTGCGGCGCGACTGATTTCACCCATGCTCTGGATTCCTTGAGGTGGTGGCGTGGTCGGCGTAATGCCGGGCCAGGATTAGATCGTTGGCGTCATGCGCAGGTTGGCCGAGCCAGGTGTTGAAGCCCAGGCGGAACTGGCCGTTGAGTTGCAGCGCCGGAACTTCGGGTTGTTGCAAAACCAGGTTCAAGTCCCAGTCCAATTCATGGCCCAGGTACTCGGCCACCCAGGCCACCAGCTCGTTGAACGGCTGTTGGCCGGGCAGCATGCCCATGTAGTCATCCAGCGTGAGCGGGCCCAGGCGGATGCGGAATTTGTGCTGGCGGTCCCACACGTGGCTGCCCAGGCAGAAGTCCACGCCCAACTGGTTGGCGCTGACCCCCACGCGGCTGCGTTCGGGCAGTTCCAGCCATTGGCCGACGTATTCCTCGATCTCTACCGGCAGGCCGAAGTACTCGCTGAGGATCGCTTTCAAGCCATCCGGGTAGCGGGTTTGCGCCGACAGATGGCCGCTGTAATGCAGCTTCGCGGTATCGGGGATCAGCCCTTGATTGAGCAGGCTCGGCATCCCGCGGCCACTCAGGGCGGCGAGGCGGGCGGACCAGTAGTCATCGTCCGGGCGGTCATGGCTGACCGTTGGCCGCGCCTCGGCCCAGGCCCGATAGAACAGGGTCAGCAGGCGATGGTGGAATACATCCAGGAACTGCTTGCTGGTGCTGTCGGCGTTGTTGCGTTGGCGCTCGCGCACGTACTCGGTGATGTGCAGCGGCAGCGGCCCGTTGGGGCCGCCGAGGCCGAAAAAGAACTGCTCCAACCGCGCCGGCTTGCCGTCGCCACCGGGGTCGACCGAGGCGAGGGTGGCGGGTGCGAAGGTGCAATCGGCCTGCTGCCCCAGGCGCAGCGGGTCATCGGCCAGGCGTAGGGAATGGCCCAGGCGTGGCAGCTCGGGCGTTTCGCACTCGATACGCCGCAATGCCTGGAAGAAGTCATATTCCCAGGGCTCCTGGTGCATCGCGTCCAGGGTTCTCACAGGGTCGGACGCCGTCCGGGCTTGGCTTTCCATCGCATGATCTCGCCGCGTTCGGTGGTACGGATTACCGTCTCGGTAAAGCTGTTGATCGACACGTAGCGTGCCAGGAAGCGCTCCAGCACTGCACCGAGCAGGAACACGCCGGTGCCGCGAAACGCGTTTTCATCGAACTCCAAGGTGATTTCCAGGCCGCGGCCAAACACAATCGGGCCAGGCATCGGCAGGCGTCGAGTCACCGCCTTGCTGCTGACTTCGCGCAGGCCTTCGATCTGCAATTGCAGGGCGGCGTCATTGCTGTCGCCGTACAGGCGCAGCAGTTCGCGCAAGGCGCCGGCGCCCTGGCCCTCTTCGCTCAAGGACAGGTAGTTGAGCGACAACTGGCTGATCAGGCGCCAGGCCTTGGCGTCATGCGCATGGCTGGCACGCGGGCGGCTTGGCCCGGCGACGCACCGCACGGCCAGTACCGGCGCACTGTCGGCCAGGGTGAAGTCGGTCTTGCCGTTGCCCACGCTCATGAACAGCGGCAGGTCCCGGTTGGTGCACAGTGCCGTCACGCCCAACTGGCGCAGGTCATGGCGATACGGCGCCTGGCGGCTGTCCACCAGGCTGACGAAGGTTTCACTGCCCACATAAGTGGAGCGCGGGCCATTGCGGCGCTGATCGCTGGACAGCACACGCGGCTCGCGGCGCACGCTGTAATACGCTTGGTCGCGGCCATAGCGCGACGGATCGCGCACCGCATAGAACGGCAAGAACGGCTGCTCCGGTCCGGTGCCATGGCCAGTAATGCCGCTCAAGGAGTGAATCTCGAAATCCATCGGCCGCGTACGGTCGGCGATCACGTGGTGTTCATTGACCCGGTCGGACAAATGGATGCGGTCCACGCGCTTGGGGAACAGGTTGATGGCGGGCGTGCAGAACGGCAAGAACTGCGCCGCGCCGACACTGCCTTCCAGGCTCGGTTCGTGGCGGTCGAACAGCACGATCAGTTCCAGCTCCTGGCCGTCACACCGTTTGACCGCACGGCTCAACTCGGCGAACTCAACGAACAGGAAGCGATGGGGCAGGGCGAAGTACTCCTGCAACAGGCGATAGCCCTGGAACGCCCGCGCTACCACCGGCATGGCCGCATCGGCATCATCGAACCCCCGCGAGCGCAACGCGCCCTGGGGCAGGCGCTCGACCCAATCGCCACCGGGCTGGCGCGCAAACACCGCGCAGGCGTTGCCCAGTAGTTGTTCGTAAAGACGAAACGGTTGTTCATCAGCGCCGCTCAGGTACAGCGGCAAGGTATCCAGGTCGAGGCTGTTGAACGGCAGCTCGGCACCGGTGCGCAGGGTCAGGCGCAGGCCGGCCTTGGCTTTCGGTTCGCTGGCGGCCAGGCGCCCGAGCACGGCGGCGGGGTTGCCGAAATATTCGGCGTTGTTGACCTGCAAAGGCCACAGCGTCACCGGGTGCGCGGTGCGGTACTCGCAGCAGGTCTGGGTTTCACGACCCAGGGCGGCACGCAGCACCGTATCACGGGGTAGCGGGAAACCGCCGGCCAGGGAGCCTTCATCGGGGTCGGTCTGCAGTTGCACTACGGTCATCGACGGCGTCGGTGCCAGGTAGTGCGGGTAGGCGATTTCCAGCAAGTTGTGGGTGAAGGTCGGGTACTCGGCGTCGAGCTTGAGCTGCACGCGGGCCGTGAGATAGGCGAAGCCTTCAAGCAAACGTTCGACGTACGGGTCGGCGCAGTCCATACCGGACAGGGTCAGCCGACTGGCGATCTTCGGGTATTCCTTGGCGAACTCGGCAGCGCTTTCGCGCACGTGGTGCAGTTCCTGGTTGTACAGCTCCAGCAGGCGCGGGTTCATGGGCGTCTCCGCTGGTCGGCATTCAGCACGCGCACATGGCCGGACTCCAGGTCCACGTCGGTCTGCAACAGCAAACGCAACGGCACCGGCTGTGCCCACAGGTCGCCTTCAATCTCGAAACTCAGGGCGTTGTGATTCATCTCGCCATGGCCCATGCGCGCCTTGACCCGCAATGTGTGGCGCAAAATACGCGGCTCGAAGGTGGCGATGGCCTGGTAAATCAAGGCTTCCAGGGCTTTGATATCGACGCTCGAAGCGCTGTTGCCCGCCAGAGCCGGCAGGCCGTAATTGACCACCGAAGTGCCGGCCGGGGTGTGCAGCGTGGCATCGGTATCGAGTAACGAGGTGGTGTTAAGCAACCACGCCAGGTCACGCAGCACCGAGGCCTTCAATTGGGTCAGGGACAGCACGCGTTTGTCGGCGCTTTCCTTGGGGTTGGTCGGGTCTTCGTCGGTCAACCGGTCCAGCAGGGACGGTTGCAGACGGTCGCGGGAAGCGATTTCAGTTACCACCAAAGCAGCTCCACGGACGGGTTGCGAGAGGGACACAATGGCCGTGGCACCGGGCCACGGCCACAAGGGCTATCAGCGTTTGGTGTTGGAACGGATGTTCCAGCCAAACTTGATGGCGCCGCCGTCTTTGGTGCCGTCGGCTTTCTGCGGCTGGTAGTCGACCATCACTTGGGCAAAGTTCAGGGTGACGTTTTCGGTCAGGCGATCATCGCTGCCCGAACCGCCGGTGCTCAAGGAGGTGACCAGCACTTCTTCCAGGTTGATCACCATGTACTCGACCTGGCTCTCGCCACCGGCCTTGCGCACGGTCAGCTTGACCTTGTCGATGTGCTTGCCGCTGGCGCAGTGCATCATCAGGTTGGGCGAAGCCTTGTCGACGTACTTGGTCAGCGACAGGTCCTGGATATTCACCTTGCCCGCGCCACCGCCACCGCCGACGTGCATGTTGCCGGACTGGGACATGCCCCAGCTCCAGTTCAACACATCGATTTCGTCCTTGTGGGCCTTGTCCATGGACTCGCCCTTGATGTCGCCGATCTTGATGAAAATATCAACAGCCATGTTTTCTCCCTGTGTGGCCCATGCCACTTGATTGGGTGATCGTTCCCACGCTCTGCGTGGTAACGCGTCCTGTGACGCTACGCGTCACCGGGACGCAGAGCGTCCCGGGCGGCATTCCCACGCGGAGCGTGGGAACGAGCTAGCTCAATCGTTACTTATGCGCTTTTTGCCGAAGGCAGTTTCGATACCAGGCGCAGCGACACCGTCAGCCCTTCAAGCTGATAGTGCGGGCGCAGGTAGAACTTGGAGTTGTAATACCCCGGGTTGCCTTCGACTTCTTCCACGATCACTTCGGCCGCCGCCAACGGGTGCTGGGCCTTGGTGGTTTCGGTGGAGTGCGCCGGGTCGCCGTCGACGTAGTTGAGGATCCAGTCCTGCAACCAGCGCTGCATTTCGTCCTTCTCTTTGAAGGAGCCGACCTTGTCGCGCACGATGCACTTCAAGTAGTGGGCGAAACGGCAGGTGGCGAACAGGTACGGCAGGCGTGCGGCCAGGTTGGCGTTGGCGGTGGCGTCCGGGTCGTCGTATTCGGCAGGTTTCTGCAGCGACTGGGCGCCAATGAACGCGGCGAAGTCAGTGTTTTTCTTGTGCAGCAGCGGCATGAAACCGTTCTTCGCCAGTTCCGCTTCACGGCGGTCACTGATGGCGATTTCGGTCGGGCACTTCATGTCCACGCCACCGTCATCGGTAGGGAACGTGTGGGCCGGCAGGTTTTCCACTTCACCGCCAGACTCGATGCCGCGGATGCGCGAGCACCAGCCGTAGTGCTTGAACGAACGGTTGATGTTCACCGCCATGGCGTAGGCGGCGTTGGCCCAGGTGTACTTGGAGCTGTCGGCGCCGTCGGTGTTTTCTTCGAAAGCGAAGGCTTCCACCGGATCGGTCTTGGCGCCGTACGGCAGGCGTGCCAGGAAGCGCGGCATGGTCAGGCCGATGTAGCGCGAGTCTTCCGATTCACGCAGCGAGCGCCAGCCGGCGTATTCCGGGGTGGTGAAGATTTTGGTCAGGTCGCGTGGGTTCGACAGTTCCTGCCACGAGCCCATGCCCATCACGGTCGGCGAGGCCGCAGCGATGAAAGGCGAGTGCATGGCGGCGCAGACTTTCGACAGCTCGCCCAGCAGTTCCACGTCGGGCGGCGACTGGTCGAAGTAGTAGTCACCCACCAGGCAGCCGTAAGGTTCGCCACCGAACTGGCCGTATTCTTCTTCGTACATCTTCTTGAAGATCGGGCTCTGGTCCCACGCGGTGCCCTTGAATTTCTTCAGGGTCTTGTGCAGGTCTGGCTTGGAGATGTTGAGCACGCGAATCTTCAGTTGCTCATCGCTCTCGGTGTTATTGACCAGGTAATGCAAGCCACGCCAGGCGCTTTCCAGTTGTTGGAAATCCTGGTGGTGGATGATCTGGTTGACCTGGGCGGTGAGCTTGGCGTCGATGGCGGCGATGATCGATTCGATCGACTTGATCGCGTCGTTGGACACCAGGTCGGTTTGCGCCAGGGCCTGTTCAGCCAAGGTGCGCACCGCGGTTTCAACGGCTTCGCGGGCACGCTCGGTCTTGGGCTTGAATTCTTGCAGCAGCAGGTTCGCGAACTCGCTGGCTTCTTCGGTGGTACCCAGGATCTGGCTGCCTTCGCGGGCGGTATTGTCCGTCATGATTACTGCTCCCCTGCAGGCTTGGGCGCGCTGGCAAGTGCCTGAAGCAATGCCGGGTCCTTGATCGCCTTCATGATGATTTCTTCAGCGCCAGTCTTGCCGTCCATGTAGGTCAGCAGGTTGGCCAATTGGGTGCGGGCTTCGAGCAGCTGGTTCAGCGAGTCGACCTTGCGGGCCACGGCGGCCGGGCTGAAGTCGTCCATGCTTTCGAAGGTGATGTCCAGGCTCAGGTTGCCTTCGCCTGTCAGCTCATTGGGTACGTGGAACGCGACGCGTGGCTGCATGGCCTTGAGGCGTGAGTCGAAGTTGTCGACGTCCACCTCAAGGAACTTGCGGTCGGCCACGGGTGCCAGCGGCTCGGCAGGCTTGCCGGCGAGGTCGGCCATCACGCCCATCACGAAGGGCAGCTGGACCTTTTTCTCGGCGCCGTAAAGCTCGACGTCGTACTCGATCTGCACTCGAGGCGCACGGTTGCGCGCGATGAATTTCTGAGAACTTTGCTTCGCCACGTTGCTGCTCCTGGTCGCTTGAGCGACGGTGTTGTTACTGCACGGTCCGGCGGCTTACTCGCTGTCGGGGCCGCGCAGGTTTTCAAATTGGGACATGCCATCGGGAATCAGATTGCGAACGATGGCCGCAAAGTCGGCATGTACCAGATTCTTGGCTCGGTTCAACAGCACCGGCAGCGGGCTCGAAGGCTCGTGGCGGGTGTAGTACGCAAGGATTTTGTCGAGGCTGCGCAGCACATCGTCGCGGGTGGCGATGTCGCCCGTCGGGCGAGGGGCTGCGGGCGCGGCGGCGTCGACCGAGGGGGCATTGTCTTCACTGACGGCCTCGGGATCGCTGCTGCTGTCGGTGCCTGGCACCGCTTGATTGAGAAGTTGCAGGGCCTGTTTGAGCGGCTGCTTCAAGGCGCTGAGGTCCACGCCCTGGGCGGAACCGACTTGGTCATTGACCTGTTGCTCAATGGCCTCGCACGCCGTGCGCGCCGCGCTCAAGGCGTCGCGGGTGGCTTGCAGTTGTTCGGGGTCGCTGTCCAGGAACGCGGCGTTGAGTTGCTGGTTGCCCAACTGTTCATCGGCAAAACTCTGCAGGCCGCTGGCGTTGAGCGCGGCGCGCAGGCTCACGGGCCCGAAGGTGCGCGAGCGTGTCAGGATGCTTTCGCGCAGCAGCCGAATATTGGTTTCGCAGGTCAGGCCGGTAAGGGCGTTGATGCGCACGGTGGGGTCGTTGTCATCGTCGGCATCCAGGCGCGGGTGCAGATCGGCCCAGTATTGGCGCAGCAAGGCGTTGATCAGCGTGAGGACTTCGGCCAGCCCGGCCACACCCTGGAGGGCGAGGGTGCTTTGCAGCAGAAAGTGGGTGATGCGCAGGTCTTTGCTGCGCTGCAACAGGTCGAGGCTTTGCTGCTGGATGCTGCGCCACTCGGGCGGCTCAGCGGGCAGGATCGAGTCGCCCATGCTGCGTTCGGGTTGGCCCTTGGCATCACGTTCCAATTGCAGAAATTGCGCGTCATATTCCATGTCCCCGCCACAAGGCGACGTCGCGGAAACGGCGGTGAGCAGCAACGGCACATCCACTGAATTCGATCTCCTTATCGGCCCGCTGGATGGCGGGCAATTCATGCACTAGTTGCGTAATGAACTTTGCATGTTTTCTTGGTCATACACTCAGTGCGCCACTACTGTGCCATCACTGATGTTCAAGAAGTTGTGCATTTTTGGTGTAGTACTTATGGCTTGTCAAGGTAAGCTATTCGCCCTCTGTGACAGATGTGCGGTGTTTAACAACCTGCGCGACTGGCGAGTCGAAAGGCGCGCCCAGAGCGGATTTTTGTCATGGAAGCCAGTTAAGATCAGCGATCATGCTGGTAAAAGCAGATTTTGGCGGTCGTTTGTACGACAGGACGGGACTCTCCAGGGCGGTGCTGCCTCCTGGGTAGACTGCGCGCGATGTATCAGCAAGGAGGCAAGATGTCGCTGTGTTTGACTATCACTAGTTATCACAAGATCACCCCTGGGCAATGCCCCGAAAAGTCCATGGATCAGGGCGTGATGGCTATTGGCCGCAGTTCTGACAATGACTGGGTATTGCCCGACCCTGAGCGTCTCGTCTCTTCGCAACATTGCGTTATTCAATACAAAGATGGCCGTTATTACTTGACCGATAACAGCACCAATGGTGTGGAGTTGGTCAAGGCGGGTATTCGTATGCGTCGGGGTAACAGCGAGCCGTTGCAAGATGGTGAGTTGATCCGCATCGGCGATTACGAAATCCAGGCGCGTATCGACTTCAACGTGCAGGCCATCGACAGCCAGCCATTTGCCGGTGACTCACCCAACAGCTTTGAAGCGCTGATGGGCGCCGTGGCGAGCCAACCTGCGCCCACACCGATGATCGCGCCGCAGTTCCAGCGCGCCTCGGCCATGGAAACCTTGCCAGACCTGTTCGACTTCCTCAGCCCCACCGCCGTGCCGCCGCCTACCGTGGCGGATCATGTGCCGTCCGAGCAACACGATTTTCGCCCCCCGGCTCCAGTGGCCGGACCGGCGCCCGAAAAGCCATTGGTGCAAGGCTCGGTGATTCCCGAAGACTGGGACCTGTTCAGCGACGCGCCCGCCCCCGTCGTCAATGC
>NZ_WJZD01000080.1:0-652 GCF_021609665.1 Pseudomonas sp. PA-1-3F
CATGACTGGGGTGAAGTCGTAACAAGGTAGCCGTAGGGGAACCTGCGGCTGGATCACCTCCTTAATCGACGACATCAGCTGCTCCATAAGTTCCCACACGAATTGCTTGATTCATTGAAGAAGACGATAGAAGCAGCTTTAAGCTCCAAGCTGATAGCTCTTAGCTAATCAGTTACGCGCTCGAAATTGGGTCTGTAGCTCAGTTGGTTAGAGCGCACCCCTGATAAGGGTGAGGTCGGCAGTTCGAATCTGCCCAGACCCACCAATTTTGTTATGGGGCCATAGCTCAGCTGGGAGAGCGCCTGCCTTGCACGCAGGAGGTCAACGGTTCGATCCCGTTTGGCTCCACCATTAACTGCTTCTACTTGTTAGAGTTTAGAAATGAATATTCTGAAGTGAATATTGATTTCTAGTCTTTGATTAGATCGTTCTTTAAAAATTTGGGTATGTGATAGAAAGATAGACTGAACGTTACTTTCACTGGTAACGGATCAGGCTAAGGTAAAATTTGTTAGTTCTCTTAATTGAGAAATTCGAATTTTCGGCGAATGTCGTCTTCACAGTATAACCAGATTGCTTGGGGTTATATGGTCAAGTGAAGAAGCGCATACGGTGGATGCCTTGGCAGTCAGAGGCGATGAAAGACGTGGTA
>NZ_WJZD01000081.1:0-651 GCF_021609665.1 Pseudomonas sp. PA-1-3F
GGCGTTGGTAGAAATAGTTTTGCTGCTGCGTAACGGCGTGGGCGTGCAGACGATTCTGGTCGTCGTAGTGGTAGTGGCTGAGCAGTTGGCCTTGCTGGCGCTGATGCTCGCGGCCGCTCTTGAATAGATGCGAGGTAAGCACTTCACCGTTGAGTTCGACGGTAGCGAGGTGGCCGCCTTTTTCGTGGGTGAAGGTGACGCGGTTATTGTCCGGCAGGCACAGATTTTTCAGCTGGCCGCAGGCGTCGTAGCCGTAGCGCAGGGTGCCCCAGCCCTGGTGTTCGGCGGTGAGGCGGTTTTGGCGGTCGTATTCGTAGGCCAACGCCCAGTAGCCGTCCTCGACGCTAAGGAGGTTGCCCTGGCGGTCGTAGGCATAGTCGACAACGCTGGCATCGGGCAGGATTTTTCGGACGAGGCGACCGGCGTGGTCGCGCTCGTAGCGGGTGACTAGCTGACTGTTATCGTCGCCGTATTCAGTTTTTTCCTGCAGGTTGCCGTTGAGGTCGTAGACGTAGGCGGTGCGTTGGCCGTCGAAGCCGGTTTCCTGGCGGATCAGGCCGTTGGGGTGGTAGTCGAGTTGGTAGGTTTCGCCGGCTTCGTTTTCGATCTCGGTGAGCAATAGCCGAGCGTTGTCGTAGCGGTACTTGACCT
>NZ_WJZD01000082.1:0-639 GCF_021609665.1 Pseudomonas sp. PA-1-3F
GGCGTTGGTAGAAATAGTTTTGCTGCTGCGTAACGGCGTGGGCGTGCAGACGATTCTGGTCGTCGTAGTGGTAGTGGCTGAGCAGTTGGCCTTGCTGGCGCTGATGCTCGCGGCCGCTCTTGAATAGGTGCGAGGTAAGCACTTCACCGTTGAGTTCGACGGTGGCGAGGTGGCCGCCTTTGTCGTGGTTGAAGGTGACGCGGTTATTATCCGGCAGGCACAGGTTTTTCAGTTGCCCGCAGGCGTCGTAGCCGTAGCGCAGGGTGCCCCAGCCTTGGTGTTCGGCGGTGAGGCGGTTTTGGCGGTTGTATTCGTAGGCCAACGCCCAGTGACCGTCTTCGACGCTGAGGAGGTTGCCTTGGCGGTCGTAGGCATAGTCGACAACGCTGTCATCGGGCAGGGTTTTTCGTACGAGGCGCCCGGCGTGGTCGCGCTGGTAGTGGGTGATTAGCTGACTGCCATCGTCGCCGTATTCGGTCTTTTCCAGCAGGTGGCCGTTGAGGTCGTAGGCATAGGCGGTGCGCTGGCCGTCGAAGCCGGTTTCCTGGCGGATCAGGCCGTTGGGGTGGTAGTCGAGTTGGTAGGTTTCGCCGGCTTCGTTTTCGATCTCGGTGAGCAATAGCCGAGCGTTGTCGTAGC
>NZ_WJZD01000083.1:0-638 GCF_021609665.1 Pseudomonas sp. PA-1-3F
CATGACTGGGGTGAAGTCGTAACAAGGTAGCCGTAGGGGAACCTGCGGCTGGATCACCTCCTTAATCGACGACATCAGCTGCTCCATAAGTTCCCACACGAATTGCTTGATTCATTGAAGAAGACGAAAGAAGCAGCCCGAAATTGGGTCTGTAGCTCAGTTGGTTAGAGCGCACCCCTGATAAGGGTGAGGTCGGCAGTTCGAATCTGCCCAGACCCACCAATTTTGTGTGGGAAACGCCTGTAGAAATACGGGGCCATAGCTCAGCTGGGAGAGCGCCTGCCTTGCACGCAGGAGGTCAACGGTTCGATCCCGTTTGGCTCCACCACTACTGCTTCTGTTTGTATAAAGCTTAGAAATGAGCATTCCATCGTTGTGATGGTGAATGTTGATTTCTAGTCTTTGACTAGTTCGTTCTTTAAAAATTTGGGTATGTGATAGAAAGATAGACTGAACGTTACTTTCACTGGTAACGGATCAGGCTAAGGTAAAATTTGTGAGTTCTCTTAACTGAGAAATTCGAATTTTCGGCGAATGTCGTCTTCACAGTATAACCAGATTGCTTGGGGTTATATGGTCAAGTGAAGAAGCGCATACGGTGGATGCCTTGGCAGTCAGAGGCGATGAAAGACGTGGTA
>NZ_WJZD01000084.1:0-575 GCF_021609665.1 Pseudomonas sp. PA-1-3F
TGTGCCCGTAATCCGCCAGTGATTTGGGGGGCCGCCGCCACGCGCCATCCATGGCGCGGGGCGGCTAAACCGGCATCCCTGCCGGTTTACCCCCCAAATCACTGTCGAATTCCGGCCAGCGTGGTTTAACGGGGCGCCTAAGATCAAAAGCAGATCAAGATCAAAAGCCGCTCGCTTCGCATCGTGGTTACCGGGGGCAGGCTTGCCCCCAAATGTCTCACTGAGTTCACCCTCAAAAACCGGTCGGCTATAAGGCCGCCGCGCTCTGCTTTTGATCTGAAATCGCCCCGTTAAACCACGCTGGCCGAACGCGGGCTTTGCAGCGTGGGTAACCCGGCAGGACGCCGGGTTAGCCGCACTGGGCCAGGGATGGCCCATTGCGGCGGCCCACGCTGCAAAGCCTGCGTTCGGGCACACCGAGCCTGGGCGAGGTGCCGAGTGGTGGGGCGAAGGCCTTTTGGTTACTTTTGGGCCTTTCCAAAAGTGACCCGCTGTAAGAGCGGAACCATAAGTGGCCGTTACCGCAGGAACGGATATGTACGCAGCCCCCCCCCTGTTGCCCCCATATCTGGATC
>NZ_WJZD01000085.1:0-573 GCF_021609665.1 Pseudomonas sp. PA-1-3F
ATTTCACCGTGGTGGCGTGGTCACGAATGTTCGCCGCAATCGCCGCCCTGGAAATATCGAACGCCACCTCCTGCAAGGCTTCATTCCCAGGTTTGGCCGGGATATCTGGCGAACCGCCATTGCCGGCACCGTTCATGGTGACTTTGATCGAGTCGCTGTTGCGCATCCCCACATAGCTCACCACCAGTTGGGTACCCTGTTGCACCCTGAGCGGCTCCAGTTCGGCGGTGTCGGGGCCGGTCGTCTGGGCTTCGCGCAAGGTCGGCGACGGCAACTCGCCCACGCCACGGCTGATCAGCACCTCGGTGATCTCAGAATACCGCGGCATCGCCTCATCACTACGTGTCAACGTGTAGAACACCGTCACCGACTCATCCAGGTTGTTCTCCACGTAGTACTTTTCGATGTCGTGGGTGGTGGTGGCGCCATTCACGGCCACTTGCACTGGCACTTCGGTGCGGGCGCCCCGGCCAAGCCAGTACATGCGGATCCAGTCGCCGCGCAGTGTTTCGCCAAACGGTGCAAACACGGTGGCGTAGGCGCCTACATCATCCGGATTCAGCTGGCCGCTGA
>NZ_WJZD01000086.1:0-571 GCF_021609665.1 Pseudomonas sp. PA-1-3F
ATCAGCGCCGCGGGCAATAACCGGCTTACGCGCGTGGCTTACCAGGTGCGGGACGCGGGCGGCAATCTGCCGGAGGAGCGGGCGCGCTGGTCGGCGGTGTCGTTGATTGATGTGCACCTCAATGAGGTGCGCCCCGAAGCGCCGTGGCTGCAGTTTCCAGACACCGGTACGAAAATCGACCTCGCGGAACTGGGCAGTTGGGATGTGGAAGTGGCCATTTGGGTCCTCTCCCAGGAGGCTAGCGCCTATTCCCACGTGACGCTGATCTGGGCCGGTTTGGACAGTGAAGGCAATTCGATCCCTTATACGCACACTGAAGAACTCAGTAGAGCAGGCCTTTATACCTTTGAGGTTCCCAACGCGCTGGTGAGCGCGATTGCCGAAGGCAGCGCGAGTGTGCATGCCCTGTATCAGAATGGCGCGGTGCAACAGCCTTCCGAAAAACTCTATCTGGAGGTCGTGGGGCAAGTCGTCAGGTGGCCGGCGCCGACGATAGACGAGGACCAGGGTGGCCATATCGAGCCGGATGTCGACGCGACCGTACGCTTCCCCCTTCAAGGGAGCTGGCCGA
>NZ_WJZD01000087.1:0-571 GCF_021609665.1 Pseudomonas sp. PA-1-3F
TCGGCCAGCTCCCTTGAAGGGGGAAGCGTACGGTCGCGTCGACATCCGGCTCGATATGGCCACCCTGGTCCTCGTCTATCGTCGGCGCCGGCCACCTGACGACTTGCCCCACGACCTCCAGATAGAGCTTTTCGGAAGGCTGTTGCACCGCGCCATTCTGATACAGGGCATGCACGCTCGCGCTGCCTTCGGCAATCGCGCTCACCAGCGCGTTGGGAACCTCAAAGGTATAAAGGCCTGCTCTACTGAGTTCTTCGGTGTGCGTATGAGGGATCGAATTGCCTTCACTGTCCAAACCGGCCCAGATCAGCGTCACGTGGGAATAGGCGCTAGCCTCCTGGGAGAGGACCCAAAGGGCCACTTCCACATCCCAACTGCCCAGTTCTGCGAGGTCGATTTTCGTACCGGTGTCTGGAAACTGCAGCCACGGCGCTTCGGGGCGCTCCTCATTGAGGTGCACATCAATCAACGACACCGCCGACCAGCGCGCCCGCTCCTCCGGCAGATTGCCGCCCGCGTCCCGCACCTGGTAAGCCACGCGCGTAAGCCGGTTATTGCCCGCGGCGCTGAT
>NZ_WJZD01000088.1:0-546 GCF_021609665.1 Pseudomonas sp. PA-1-3F
GGCCGCCCTTGCCCTCGGCGCTCAATACGAACGCCTGCAATCCTCTCAACTTCTTCAATGAAACGAGCAGTTCCGGTAAGCTGCCCCCGTTGCAACGCCTCACGAATAATTTTCGTCTCATCACTCGAAACGGACTGCTTCACAAATACCTTATAATTTTCGCGGCGCTTCAGCGTTGTATCTCCCAATATAGAAAAACAAGCATCAACATCAAGCCAGTCACTATCAGGCACCAGCCCTGTGCGGGCACTGTAACTTGACCATGGATAATCCGCCGCGTCAGCTACCATGCATGCACGAACCGGATTTAATTCAATGTACCGGCAGCAAGCTAGCAAGTAAGTCTCCGTTTGCACCACGCTTGATTTATACCGTCCCTCCCATAATGTACCTGTCCGCCCTTCTAACCTGTTTCGATACCGAGTGGCCCGAGCCGCGAGCGCCTTCATTAACTGCCCTAGCCCTGCAACCGAGTTACCCGGAGAAACCAGTAAATGGACATGATTAGTCATCAAACAGTAGGCGTATATTTTTATGCCAAATGCG
>NZ_WJZD01000089.1:0-530 GCF_021609665.1 Pseudomonas sp. PA-1-3F
GGCACTTCGGTGCGGGCGCCCCGGCCAAGCCAGTACATGCGGATCCAGTCGCCGCGCAGTGTTTCGCCAAACGGTGCAAACACGGTGGCGTAGGCGCCTACATCATCCGGATTCAGCTGGCCGCTGATCGCCTTGTCGACAATCGGCTTGGGCATCGTACGCTTGATCTGACCCACCACGATCTGCAACCGCAGGGACTCCTGCGGGCGGCCGCCGGGCCGGGTGTGGGCGTAAAACACGTCAGTCAGGTGGCCGTCGAAACGCCGCAGTTCGTCGGGGTATACCGTAAACAACAAATCCCCACCGGCCGTAGGCGGAATATCGTCGACTTCGCGGCCGATGCGATGTTCGATGGTGTTATCGGCGCTGCTGACCCGGAAGATGACTTCGATATAACCGTCCTTCGGCCAGCTCCCTTGAAGGGGGAAGCGTACGGTCGCGTCGACATCCGGCTCGATATGGCCACCCTGGTCCTCGTCTATCGTCGGCGCCGGCCACCTGACGACTTGCCCCACGACCTCCAGATAGAG
>NZ_WJZD01000009.1:0-174885 GCF_021609665.1 Pseudomonas sp. PA-1-3F
TTCCCGCGCTCCGCGTGGGAATGCAGCCCGTGACGCTCCGCGTCACCCCTCAACTGCGGCGGGACGCGGAGCGTCCTGGGAGGCGTTACCACGCAGAGCGTGGGAACGAGCATGTGCCTGCTGCCGGAAGATCGTTCCCGCGCTCCGCGTGGGAATGCAGCCCGTGACGCTCCGCGTCACCCCTCAACTGCGACGGGACGCGGAGCGTCCTGGGAGGCGTTACCACGCAGAGCGTGGGAACGAGCATGTGCCTGCTGCCGGAAAGATCGTTCCCGCGCTCCGCGTGGGAATGCAGCCCGTGACGCTCCGCGTCACCCCTCAACTGCGGCGGGACGCGGAGCGTCCTGGGAGGCGTTACCACGCAGAGCGTGGGAACGAGCATGTGCCTGCTGCCGGGAAGATCGTTCCCGCGCTCCGCGTGGGAATGCAGCCCGTGACGCTCCGCGTCACCCCTCAACTGCGGCGGGACGCGGAGCGTCCTGGGAGGCGTTACCACGTAGAGCGTGGGAACGAGCATGTGCCTGCTGCCGGAAAGATCGTTCCCGCGCTCCGCGTGGGAATGCAGCCCGTGACGCTCCGCGTCACCCTTCAGTTGCGACGGGACGCGGAGCGTCCTGGGAGGCGTTACCACGCAGAGCGTGGGAACGAGCAGATCAGAACTCGATGCGTACATCACCCTTCGGCACACTGCAGCACGACAGGATATAGCCTTCGGCTTCGTCCTCTTCGGTAATCCCGCCGTTGTGCTCCATCTCCACTTCGCCGCCCAGTTTCATCACCTTGCACGTACCGCAGATGCCCATGCCGCAGGCCTTGGGGATCAGCAGGCCGAGCTTGGCCGCCGCGGCATGCACCGTTTCTCCCGGCGCCACGCGAATGCTTTTGCCGGACGCGATAAATTCCACTTGATGCAGGTCTGCCAGGTCGATCTCCGGCGCATCCGCCGCTTGCTCGGCCTGCTCCACCGCATCGGCACGGGCTTCGGGCGGTGTCGCGCCAAAGGACTCTTCGTGATAACGGGTCATGTCGAAACCGGCGACTTCCAGCAGGCGCTTCACAGCATTCATGTACGGCGTAGGGCCGCAGCAGAACACTTCGCGCTCCAGGAAGTCCGGCACCATCAGCTCCAGCATCTTGTGGTTCAGATAGCCGCGATACCCGGCCCATGGCTCACCCAGGCCGTGTTTTTCGCAAATCAGGTGCAGGCTGAAGTTGTCGATCCGCGACGCCATGTGCTCCAGCTCGCGGTGATAGATGATGTCCTTGGGCGAGCGGGCGCTGTGGATAAAGGTCATGTCGACGTTCGCGTTGGTGTCATAGAACCAGCGCGCCATGGACATCACCGGCGTAATTCCAACGCCGCCGCTGAGGTACAGCACTTTCGGGCTCGGGAAGTCGATGGCATTGAACAGCCCGACCGGGCCGTGCACCGCCAGCTCCTGGCCTTCGTGCAAAGTGTCGTGCAGCCAATTGGAGACACGGCCGCCCGGCACACGCTTGATGGTCACCGAAAAGCTGTAAGGCACCGACGGTGAGCTGGAAATCGTGTACGAACGCATGATCGGCTGGCCTTCGATTTCCAGCTCCAGAGTGACGAATTGCCCTGGCTTGAAAAAGAACAGGATCGGCTGATCGGCCATGAAGCAGAAGGTGCGCACATCCCAGGTTTCCTGGATGACTTTGACGCAGCGGACGATGTGCCGACCATTGGCCCAGGTCTGGGTGGTTACCGGATTCAGGAAATTATTGGACATGTTGTTCTCCACCGCCGACGTCGGCCTTATGGTGGCGATTCTGCGTAACGCGAGAACCACCCATTTACCTATCTGCGACATTCACATACTTACGGCGACCAGCCCCCAAAGACAGGGGCTTGCGCGTCGGGATCAGATTGGGCCATGTCGCCCATGGATAAGGTTCGACGTTACGCCGGGCCCACACTCGCTCCCAACAAAGACGCGTTCTTTACGCCTTGCACAGCACCAACCGTAGCCACTATTCGCCGGCCACACAGAATGGCCATGAGGACACACACGATGGACGTCACCGCAACCTTAAGCTTGGGCGATCCGCTGGAACCCGCACGCAAGGCCACCGCGCAAATGCTGCAAGAGCGCGAGCGCACTTTTTCGCTGCCGCAGCCGTTCTACTCTGATGAGCGGTTGTTTGATATCGACATGCAGGAGATCTTCCAGAAAGAGTGGTTGATCGCCGGCATGACCTGCGAAATCCCCACCAAGGGCAACTACCTGACCCTGCAAGTGGGCAAGAACCCAATCATCGTGATCCGGGGTGCCGACGGCGTGGTGCATGCGTTCCACAACGTCTGCCGCCACCGTGGCTCGCGCTTGTGCACCAGCGACAAGGGCAAGGTCGCCAAATTGGTGTGCCACTACCACCAGTGGACCTACGAGCTGGACGGCCGCCTGCTGTTCGCCGGCACCGAGATGGGCGCCGATTTCGACATGAAGCAGTACGGCCTCAAGCCGGTGAACGTGAAGACTGCTGGCGGCTACATCTTTATCAGCCTGGCCGAAAATCCACCGGCCATTGACGACTTCCTGTCGACGCTCAGCCATTACATGGAGCCCTACGACATGGAGAACACCAAGGTGGCGATCCAGACCACCTTGTTCGAAAAAGCCAACTGGAAGCTGGTGCTGGAAAACAACCGCGAGTGCTACCACTGCAACGCCTCGCACCCGGAACTGCTGAAAACCCTGCTGGAATGGGACGACGTTACCGACCCGCGCGCCGACCAGGCGTTCAAGGATCACGTGGCTGCTTCTGCTGCCGCTTGGGATGCCGAAAAAATCCCTTACGCCCACGCCAGCTTCGGCCTGCGTAACCGCATCGTGCGCATGCCGCTGCTCAAGGGCACTGTGTCGATGACCCTAGATGGCAAACAAGGCTGCGCCAAGCTCATGGGCCGCATCAAGAACCCGGACCTGGGCTCGATGCGCATCCTGCACCTGCCGCACTCCTGGAACCACTGCATGGGCGACCACATCATTGTGTTCACCGTGTGGCCGATCAGCGCCCAGGAAACCATGGTCACCACCAAGTGGATCGTGCACAAGGACGCGGTGGAAGGCGTGGACTACGACGTGGAGCGCATGCGCCAGGTGTGGGATGCCACCAACGACCAGGATCGCCGCCTGGCCGAAGAGAACCAGCGCGGCATCAACTCCACCGCCTACCAGCCAGGCCCTTACTCCAAGACCTATGAGTTTGGCGTGGTGAATTTTGTGGATTGGTACAGCGAGCGGATGTTGAGCAACCTGGGTGCTGCTCCGGCGCCGTACCTAAAAGGTGTGGCCGCACACGAATAACTGCCCCCCATAGATCACAATGTAGGAGCGAGCTTGCTCGCGAAAAACTCACAGGCACCGCGTTCATCCAGGGAACACGCGTTATCGTTGACGTTTTTCGCGAGCAAGCTCGCTCCTACATCAGTTCTCGCGCAAGCCCCTAGCGCCCTGCCCTCCAGCCTTTACCCCACAACTTATCCACAAAGCCACCCACAGCAATTGTGGGCGAGTGCGCCGTGCTCGCAAATTAAATCAAGAAAATCCGTGACTTATTCAAACTTGCAGGTTTTATCTTGAGCTGCTCATTTATTGATCAACCCTCCAATAGCCTTGATTAGCGTGGCTTCCAGCGGTAAGCGAACACCTTATCCACAGATGCACCAACAGACTTTGGGGGCAACTTTTTCCGGGTTGTGGAAAAGCCCGTGAAACCCTCATGAATCGGGGATATCGAGCCGTTTAAACGGCGATTAAGCGAGATTTGATCAATTATTGACCAATCCCTCGAAGACCACGCTTTACAAGGCCTGTAGCGGATAGCGAACATCTTATCCACAAAAGCGCCAACAGACTTTGGGGGCAAGTCGAGGCCTCAACCCGGTAAAAACCCGAGTAAAAACCGCAAGTTAGGTTGGTTGTTTTTCGTACAGAGGGCTGCAGAGCTTGATACACCGGGCTTGTGGACACCCGCGAACAGGTTATCCACAGGCGGATCAACAGGCATTGTGGGTAAGCCCAACATAAAGCAGGGAAGTGCGGGAGCGGGCTTGCCCGCGATTGCAATACGTCAACGGATGCATGGGTTGCTGACCCACCGCTATCGCAGGCAAGCCAGCTCCCACAAGGTTTGGTGGTGGTCAGGGTTCAGCGTACGACGCCCTCTTCTACCAGAAGCTTGAGAATCGCTTGCGCGCCCTCTTCAGCGCTCACGCCCTTGAGCACCTGCCCACCGCCGCCACTGGCCTTGGCCGTTGCGGCTTTCATACGGTCGGCACCACTCTTGGCCTTGATCACCTTGAGGCGCTTTGGCCGTGGCTTGGCCGGTTGCAACAGTGCGCCTGTGAATAACTCGTCGTGTTCAATCTCAACGTCATGGGCGGCCAGTTCACCCCGTTGCGCCGGGCCGTAGGCGCTCTGGCGTGGCTTGGGCGCGGCGTTATCCACAGTGGCGAGAAACGGCAGGCGCACCTTCAAGCGCCGCCGCTGGCCGCGAGGCAGCGCCTGCAGCACCAGGGCTACGCCGGCGTCAATGGACTCCACCTGGGCCAGCCCCACAATCAGCGGCCAGCCCAGTTGCTCGGCCAAGAGGAACGGCAGCATTCCCGAACCTTCGCCGGTTTCTGCCTGGCTCCCGGTCAGTACCACTTGAGCACCGGCGTCGCGCAGATACTCACAGAGCACCGGCAAGGCATCCGAGCCGGCCGGTTGTTCCAGTACCTGCAGTTGCGGCAGGCCCATGCCCAGGTAGCTGCGCAGGGTCGGTTCGGCGATGTTGCCGGCGTGCAGCACCTGCAACTTATCCCCAGCCAGTTGCAGCCCCAGCTCAACCGCGCGCGCATCCTGCTCGGCACGGCGTGGACGCCCGGAGGTGGGGTGAGCGCCGATGGACACCAGGCTGAATACAGTGTTCGTCATGGTCATATCCTCAGGCTGCATCGCGCTTGGCGCCGTTGCGGTAGATCTCGACCGCCGCGATCAAGGCGTGCAGTATCGCGGCGCTTTCGCCGATCACCGACAGGTCGGCACGCTTGATCATGTCGCACCCTGGGTCGAGGTTGATCGCCACCACCTTGTCGCAGGCACCGATGCCTTGCAGGTGCTGGATCGCCCCGGAAATGCCCACCGCCACGTACACCCGCGCAGTCACCCAGGTGCCGCTGGCGCCGACCTGGCGATCACGCGCCATGAAGCCATCGTCCACTGCCACCCGCGAGGCGCCTTCAGTAGCGCCCAGGGCCGCGGCGGTCTGGTGGAACAGCGCCCAATCCTTCACGCCGTTGCCACCGGAGAAAATGAACTCTGCCTCGGCCATCGGAATCGCTGCCGGATCGACCGCCACCGCGCCGAGGTCTTCGATACGCGGCAGACTGCGCGCCAGGCTTGTGGATAACTCCACGGGCAAGACTTCGTGGCGGGTCTCGCTGACCGGGTCGGCACATTCGGCGGCAGCGAGGATCAGACGGGGCAACGGCCGCGCCAGGTCTTCCTGGCCGGCACCGGCACGGCCGATGCATTCCTCGCCCTTGATCTGCCACACCCGCGTCGCCGGGCGCTCCTTGAGGCTGGCGGCAAAGCGCCGCCCCAGCTCACCACCACCGCTGCGGCTGTCTGGCAGCAACCAGTGGCGCGGGCTGAATTGGTTATCCACAGCGCGCAGGCCCTGCACGCGTTGCTCCGGTGCATAACCCTCGAACTCATGCCCCTCCAGCACCAGCAGCCGGTCGACGCCGGCCGTGGCAAAGGCGCTTTCCTTATGTTCACCGAACACCACTGCCAACACCGCGCCGTCATTACCGGCCAGTTGGCGCGCCAAGCCAAGCAGGTCGCGGTCGTGGCTGCTCAGGCGGCCACCGACCATGTCCGGCACCACGTTGATGTAGAACGCCGGGGTCGGCACTTGATGCAGCGGCAATTTCACTTCCACTGCCGCGGTGCGCTTGGCCGCGCCGCCCTGCTGGGCACCGCTGCGGTCGATGCGCTTGATGCCGTTGGGCCCGATAAAACCGACACCATGCACGTTTTTGCGAATGATGCCGTTGGGCCCCATCCAGCTGTGTTGCACCGGCTGCATCGCCGCGTGCAACGGGTGCAGGCGGTTACGGGCGATCCATTCGGCCCGGGGGTCGCGGCGGATAATATCGCTCATTAGTGCACCTCCGCAGGTTCACGCTTGACGGGGGCTTTGGCCGGCGCGGCGTCTTCAAGCAACGCGTCGGCTACCAGTTCGGCGATGTCCTTGATCAACGGGCGCGGTTCGACCACGCCTTCAAGCATCGCCGTGCATTGCGGGCAACCCACGGCCACCAGTTCGGCACCGGTCTCGCGTATGTCGTCCATGCGCATATCGGGGATACGTTGCTTGCCGGGGATGTCAGTGATCGGCGCACCGCCACCGCCACCGCAGCAGCGTGAACGGAAGCCCGAGCGTTGCATTTCCTTGACCTCGATACCCAAAGCCCGCAGCACTTGGCGCGGCGCCTCGTATTCGCCGTTGTAGCGGCCCAGGTAGCACGGGTCGTGGTAGGTCACGCTGTTGCCTTTGTGCTGGCCCAGGTTCAGCGCGCCCTCGCCGATCAGCTCGGCCATGAAGGTGCTGTGGTGCTGCACGCGGTAGTTGCCGTTGAAGGCGCCGTATTCGTTTTTCAGCACATGGAAGCTGTGCGGATCGCAGGTGACGATGCGCTTGAAGCTGTACTTGGCCAGGGTCTGGATATTGCGCGTGGCCAGCAACTGGAATGTCGCTTCGTCACCGAGGCGCCGCGCCACGTCACCGCTGTCGCGTTCTTCCAGGCCGAGCACGGCGAAATCGACCTTGGCGGCCTTGAGCACTTTGACGAAAGCGCGCAGGGTACGCTGGTTACGCATGTCGAAGGCGCCATCGCCGACCCAGAACAGCACATCGCAACTGCCTTTGTCGCTGAGCAACGGCAGGTTCAGGTCTGCCGCCCAGTTCAGGCGCCCACCGGGGGCAAACCCGCCGGGGTTGTCGGTAGCGATCAGGTTTTCCAGGACTTCAGCGCCCTTGTTCGGCGTGGCGCCTTTTTCCAGGGTGAGGTGGCGGCGCATGTCGACGATAGCGTCCACATGCTCGATCATCATCGGGCACTCTTCCACGCAAGCGCGGCAGGTGGTGCACGACCACAGGGTCTCGGCGTCCACCAGGCCGTTGACGATCGGCTGGTGCGGGTTGCCGCCGTGTTCGCCCACCGGTTTGCCGGGGTACGGGCTGCCGGCGAACTTGGCATCGGTGCCACCGGCCAAACCGACCACCATGTCCTGAATGAGTTTTTTCGGGTTCAGTGGCTGGCCGGCGGCAAACGCCGGGCACGCCGCTTCGCACTTGCCGCACTGCACGCAGGCGTCGAAGCCGAGCAGTTGGTTCCAGGTGAAGTCCTTGGGTTTTTCCACGCCCAGTGGCGCGGTTTTATCGCTCAGGTCCAAGGGTTTCAAACCGGTGGAGCGGCCACCGCCAAAGCGTTCGGCGCGACGGTGCCAGGCCAGGTGCAGGGCTCCGGCAAACGCGTGTTTCATCGGCCCACCCCAGGTCATGCCGAAGAACATTTCGGACACGCCCCACAACACGCCCACGCTCAGCAATGCCGCGAGCAGCCAGCCGCCGAAGTCGACGGGCAGAATCCCGGCCACCGGCAAGGTCACCAGGAAGAAGCTCACCGAGAAGGCCATCAGGCTTTTCGGCAGGCGCATCCACGGGCCTTTGGACAGGCGGGCAGGCGGATTGCGGCGGCGCAGGTACATGAAGATCGCGCCGACAAACATCAATGTCGACGCCAGCAGCAGGGCATAACCAAGAATGCGGCTCTGCAGGCCGAAACCGTGCACCACAATCGCCAGCAGCGCCGACAGCACAAAACCCAGCGCCGTCGCTACGTGGGTGTTGGCGATGTATTTGTCACGGGCGACCACGTGGTGCAGGTCGACCATGTAACGCTTGGGCATGGCCAAGAGGCCACCCAGCAGGTCGACTTTGGACGCGCGGCCACGGCGCCACATGTTCACCCGGCGCAAGGCGCCGAGGACGGCGAGGCCCAGGGCGGCAAAAAGCAGGATGGGAAGAAGGGTATTCAGCATGGTGAAGCTCCCACTAAGATCGTTCCCACGCTCTGCGTGGGCATGCATCCTGTGACGCTCTGCGTCACGACCTTAAAAGCAGACGCGGAGCGTCCAGGGCGGCATTCCCACGCAGAGCGTGGGAACGATCAGGTGCGTCAGAAATCCTTGCACAAGCGCAGGGCGTCATAGATGGCGGCGTGGGTATTGCGCTGGGCCACACAGTCACCAATGCGGAACAGCAAGTACCCCTCGCCCGCCTCGCTCAGGCATGGCTGCGGCTTGATCGCAAACAGCGCTTCAACGTCGATCTGGCCCTTGTTGCGCGAACCTTCCTTGAGCCCGTAGTAAATGGCCTCGTCCGGACGCACGCCGTTCTCCACCACGACCTGGTCGACCACCCGCTCCTCTTTGGCGCCGGTGTATTCGTTCTCCAGCACGGCCACCAGCTTGTCGCCCTCGCGGTAGACCTTTTCCAGCATCATGTCGCCGGTCATGATCACTTCCTTGGGGTACATGCTGCGGTAGTACGTGGGGAACGACGTACCGCCGATTGCCACGCCTGGCTTGATGTCGTCGGTGACGATCTCCACCTGGCTGCCTTTGTCGGCCAGGAAGTCGGCGACCGACATCCCGGTGAATTCACAGATGGTGTCGTACACCAGCACGTTCTTGCCAGGCAGCACCTTGCCGTCGAGCACGTCCCAACTGCTCACTACCAAGCCTTCGGCAGCGCCCCAGTGTTCGTTCTGCTCGATGAACGGGTGCCCGCCCACCGCCAGCACCACCACGTCCGGACGCACGTCCAGGATGGTCTCGGCATCGGCTGCAACACCCAGGCGCAGGTCGACTTTCAAACGCGCCAGCTCCAGTTGATACCAACGGGTGATACCGGCGATCTGGTCACGTTGCGGCGCTTTCGATGCCGTGGTGATTTGCCCGCCGATAAACTCCTTTTTCTCGAACAGCGTCACGTCGTGGCCACGTTCAGCCGCCACGCGCGCGGCTTCCATCCCGGCCGGGCCGGCCCCCACCACAACCACCTTGCGCTTGGGCCCGGTGGACTTCTCGATGATGTGCGGCACGCCCATGTATTCACGGGAGGTCGCGGCGTTCTGGATGCACAGCACATCCAGGCCCTGGTACTGGCGGTCGATGCAGTAGTTGGCGCCCACGCACTGCTTGATCTGGTCGATCTGGCCCATCTTGATCTTGGCGATCAGGTGCGGGTCGGCGATGTGCGCACGGGTCATGCCGACCATGTCCACATAGCCGCCTTCCAGAATGCGCGTGGCCTGGTTCGGGTCCTTGATGTTCTGCGCGTGCAGCACCGGAACCTTGACCACTTCCTTGATGCCGGCCGCCAGGTGCAGGAACGGCTCCGGCGGGTAGCTCATGTTCGGGATGACGTTGGCCAGGGTGTTGTGGGTGTCGCAACCCGAGCCCACCACGCCGATGAAATCGAGCATGCCGGTGTCATCGTAGTACTTGGCGATTTGCTTCATGTCCTCGTGGGACAAGCCGTCCGGGTGGAATTCGTCACCGCACAGGCGCATGCCCACACAGAAGTCATCCCCCACTTCGGCACGCACGGCCTTCAACACTTCCAGGCCGAACTTCATGCGGCCCTCGAAGCTGCCGCCCCACTCGTCGGTACGCTTGTTGACCCGCGGGCTCCAGAACTGGTCGATCATGTGCTGGTGCACGGCCGACAATTCCACCCCGTCCAGGCCACCGGCCTTGGCCCGACGCGCAGCCTGGGCGTAGTTGCCGATCACACGCCAGATTTCTTCTGGCTCGATGGTCTTGCAGGTGGCACGGTGCACCGGCTCACGCACGCCGGACGGCGACATCAGGGTCGGCCAGTTGAAGCCGTCCCAACGCGAGCGCCGGCCCATGTGGGTAATCTGGATCATGATCTTGGCGCCATGCTTGTGCATGGCATCGGCCAGATTCTGGAAGTGCGGGATGATGCGGTCGGTGGACAGGTTCACCGACGCCCACCATTCCTGCGGGCTGTCGATGGCCACCACGGAGGAACCACCGCAGATCGCCAGGCCAATACCGCCCTTGGCTTTCTCTTCGTAGTACTTCACATAGCGGTCGGTGGTCATGCCGCCGTCGGTGGCATACACCTCGGCATGCGCAGTGCTGAGCACCCGGTTGCGGATGGTCAGTTTGCCGATCTGGATCGGCTGGAACATTGCTTCGAAAGCCATGGCACGGTCCTCGGCTTACAACGGTTTGACGGTGAACAAACCATCATCGTGGCCCTCTTCGGAGCCTCCGTAGACTTGTTCGGCGACAGTGCGGATCTTGCTGCCACGCGCTTGAAGAATCTGGTCCATGGCGCCGGCAAACCAGCCGGTGAACATGTAGTCCACTTTGCGTCCGACCTTGCCGTAGACATACACAAAAGCTGAATGCTCAAGCTTGACGCTGGCGGTGCCTTTATCGAGGTCGATGTCCTGGATCTTGAACAGGCCCCAGCCGCGTTGCGACAGGCGCTTCATGTAGTGCTCGAACACCGCGACGCCTTCCAGGCCGTGGCATTCAGCTTCTTTTTCACACCAGTGCCAGGCGGATTTGTAGCCGGCCTTGTAGAGGATCTCGGCGTAGGCGTCGGCCCCCAGTACTTCTTCGATACCCATGTGGTTGTTGACGAAGAAATGGCGTGGCACGTACAGCATCGGCAGGGCGTCGGAGGTCCAGACACCGGTTTCGCTGTCGACTTCAATTGGCAATTGCGGGGCGATCTTGGCCATGGAAACTCAACTCCAGAAAATTCGTTTTGATGCCCGCCGCGCGGATGGCGGCGGGTGAAGGATTAAGCGAGCAGTGGCTTATTCGCCCCAGACGTCCTTGAGCACGTTGACCCAGTTCTCGCCCATGATCTTGCGCACCACGCGCTCGCTGTGGCCGCGCTTGAGCAGGGTCTCGGTGAGGTTGGGGAACTCACCCACGGTGCGGATGCCCAGCGGGTTGATGATCTTGCCGAAGCTGGTCAGGCGGCGGGCGTAGCCCTTGTCATGGGTGAGCATTTCGAAGAAATCCTGGCCATGGCCCTGGGTGAAGTCGGTGCCGATGCCGATGGCGTCTTCGCCGACGATGTTCATGGTGTATTCGATGGCTTCGGCGTAGTCGTCGATAGTCGAGTCGATGCCCTTGGCCAGGAACGGCGCGAACATGGTCACGCCGACAAAACCGCCATGGTCGGCGATGAACTTCAGCTCTTCATCGGACTTGTTGCGCGGGTGCTCTTTAAGCCCGGACGGCAGGCAGTGGGAGTAGCACACCGGCTTTTTCGATTCGAGGATGACCTCTTCACTGGTCTTGGAGCCCACGTGGGACAGGTCGCACATGATGCCGACGCGGTTCATCTCGGCGACGATCTCACGCCCGAAACCCGACAGGCCGCCATCACGCTCGTAGCAGCCGGTGCCCACCAGGTTCTGGGTGTTGTAGCACATCTGCACCACCCCCACGCCGAGCTGCTTGAAGATCTCGACATAGCCGAGCTGGTCCTCAAAGGCATGGGCATTCTGGAAGCCGAAGATGATGCCGGTCTTGCCCTGCTCCTTGGCGCGACGGATGTCGGCGGTGGTTTTCACCGGGATCACCAGGTCGCTGTTCTCACGGATCAGGGTCTGGCTGGCGACAATGTTATTGATCGTGGCCTGGAAGCCTTCCCACACCGACACCGTGCAGTTGGCGGCGGTGAGGCCACCTTTGCGCATGTCTTCGAACAGGTCGCGGTTCCACTTGGCAATAATCAGACCGTCGATAACGATGCTGTCGGCGTGCAACTCGGCTGGGCTCATCAGGCGTCCCCTTATTGGCGATTCATGCGCCGAATCGTCTGCCGGCGCTTTGGGGCCAGCATATGCCCAGGGACCGACGGAGCCGGGTGCAAAAACGACAGGGGAATTGCCGAAAGCGTCAATCCGCGACAAAGCCTGCGAAGACAGGCCCCACGGTCGGCTGTTCTTTGTCTTACGCTTGAGCCAGAATTGCGCATCACGTGATATGAGACGGCGCAATGAAATCGATTTTCCTGGCTTTGGCACTCATCGCAACCACCGCCCACGCGGCCGAAGACACCGACAGCACGCCGTGCGACGGTATCGAGAACGACCAGCAAACCTTGGAATGCGCCACCTACAACAAGACCACCGCCGAGCAATTGCTCAAAGATAACTATCAGGGGTTGCTGGAGCGCATGGGTTCGACCTACGGCAGCGACAAGACCAAACTGGCGGACATTACCGCCCGTCTGAAGGATGCGCAGCAGAAGTGGGAAAAACTGCGCGACGCCGATTGTGCAGTGGACACCTTCCCGGCAGTGACCGGCACCAAGGCCTATGCGATTGCGCACAACGACTGCCTGGCGCGCATGAGTGATGAGCGGTCGGAGTTTTTGGAGTCGATTGGGCAGGAGTGATTTACGCACCCTATTGGCCAAGCAAGTCACCGACTGCTCAAGCAGCGATCCTCAAATTTAATGATGCTTTCCCTCTCAAGGATGAGTGCTGAACAATGCAATGGTTTCCTACCCCTCCCACCGACAACCTGTACAAATTTGCCGCTGTTTGCGGCCTGCTGATGCTCGGCGGTGCGCTGTTTGTCATCTTGGCATTGGCTTACCTGGATTATCGAATCGAGGCACAAACCGATGCGTCTCTCGACAACTTTTCAAGCCAACATAATCAAAGATTGTTCAGCAAACGCATCACCGCGCTGGACGGAAAGGACAACGAGAAGGACTGGATTCCGCAGCTTTCAAAGGAGCTAAATAACGATCCGATCTTCTTAAAGAACGTATTGAATATCCAAAAAGAGATGAGTGCCGGCTATAAACCCGCTGATCCTGATACGCTCGATCTGGCTTTCAACTTCGTACATGCTCGAGAGACGTTGTCATTGATCGTACTCGTTATATACGCCCTCGTCGCATCATCTCTAACCGTATTTGGCCTGAGCGGCTGGCGCAAAAAAATCCACGAGCCAAACGAGCGCCAGAATGAACTCGACGAAGAAATCAAGAAAGCCAGCTTGTTGAAATTGCACATCGAGATATCTCAAATGCAGCCCATGAGCGACACCGTAAAGAAGCTGTTTGAGCTGGGCGGTATCATGCGCCCCAATAAATAACTTACCCACGAGCATTTTCTGGGACGCGGAGCATTACATGACCATCTGCGGCATCGAAATCAAAGGCAGCGAAGCCATCATCGCCGTCGCCTCCCTGAACAACCAGGCGCTGACCCACGTCGCCCTGGCCACCAAGAAAATCGCCCTTGAAGACGACGACGAAGCAGCCAACGTCAAAGCCTTTGCCGCCCAGGTGAAGGCGTTCGTACAGGCGAACACCATTACCCGTATCGCGATCAAGAAACGCAGTAAAAAAGGCGAGTTCGCCGGTGGCCCGACGACGTTCAAGATCGAAGGGGTGTTTCAGTTGCTGGATGGGGTGGAGGTGACGCTGCTGTCGCCGCAGACCATCAATGCACAGAACAAGAAGCACACCTTTGATCTGCCCGCGACGCTGAACAAGTACCAGCATGAAGCCTACAAGGCGGCATGCTCGGCCCTGCTGAAAAAGTAAGCTACACCACAACTCAACGTGGGAGGGGCGGTGCGATGATGGTGTTATCGCGGCGCCATTAAAGGAGTTTTATACCCAATTATGGAAACGACTATAAATTATAGCCCCCACTATAATTGACTAAAAAACGATCAAACCACCTCCCGTCGCCGATCCTCCCGCGGGCATTTGGCAAACCTTGCGCGATAGCTCCTGGTGAAATACGACGGAGACTCAAACCCGCACGCAATACTCACTTCCAGCACGCTCATGTCGCTCTGGCGCAGCAGTTTGCGGGCTTTTTCCAGGCGCAGGCCCAGGTAGAAATTGCTCGGCGTATCGTTCAGGTGCAGGCGAAACAGCCGCTCCAGTTGGCGTCGGGTGACCTTGATCGTTTCGGCCAGGGCCAAGGTGCTCAGGGGCGGTTCGGTGTGCTGTTCCATTTCGCCGATCACGTGCACCAGTTTCTTGTTATTGATGCCGTAGCGCGTGGCGATCTGCATGCGCTGGTGGTCCTTGCGGGGGCGGATGCGGCCGAGTACGAATTGCTCGGAAACCTGGATCGCCAGCTCCGGGCCGTGAGCCTGAGCGATGAGATCGAGCATCAAATCGATGGACGCGGTGCCGCCGGCGCAGGTGATGCGGCGCCGGTCGATTTCGAACAGTTCCTGGGTCACGCTCAGGTGCGGATAGGCCTCCTTGAAGGCGTCGATGGCTTCCCAGTGCAAGGTCAGGCGGTGGCCGTCAAGCAGGCCCGCCTCGGCCAGCACGCAGGCGCCGGTGTCGATGGCACCGAGGGTCACACCCTCATGGTCGAGGCGGCGCAGCCAATGCTCCAGGGCGGGCGTGGCGAACTGCAGGGGTTCGAAGCCGGCCACCACCAGTAAGGTCGCGCCTTTTTTCAACGGTTCCAGCGCGGCATCGACGTTGACCGACATGCCGTTGCTCGCCAGTACCGCGCCGCCATCGGCACTCAAGATGTGCCAGCGGTACAGCTCGCCGCGAAAGCGATTGGCCACGCGCAACGGTTCCAGCGCGGAGATAAAACCGAGGGCCGAGAAACCCGGCATCAGCAAGAAATAGACATCCTGGGACATGGTGGCGCTCTCGTCATACGGGCAGCGTGGTCACTGTGATACGCCAGTTCAACCGGCCATTCAAGAGCCCAGGTCGCTGCAGTGCAAGAGTGGGTCGCCGCCGTGCGCTTTGCGGGGCGCCAAGCTGCGTAACGTGATCCCACGGCGCACAAAGACGCCGGCACCCACAATAACGACTGCCGAGGGCTCCACCCATGAACCGACTGATCAGCCGCTGCGTACTTGCACTCAGCGCCAGCGCCATTTTGAGCACTAACGCCCTGGCAGCGGATGCCGCTTCATGCCAGAACGTACGCATGGGCGTGGTCAACTGGACCGACGTCATCGCCACCAGCGCCATGGCCCAGGTGCTGCTCGATGGCCTCGGCTACAAGACCAAACAAACCAGCGCCTCGCAGCAAATCATCTTTGCCGGCATCCGCGACCAGCGCCTGGACCTGTTTCTGGGTTACTGGAACCCGCTGATGACCCAAACCATCACGCCGTTCGTCGACGCCAAGCAAGTCAAGGTCCTCGAAAAACCCAGCCTGGAAGACGCCCGCGCCACCCTCGCAGTGCCGACTTATCTGGCGGACAAGGGCCTGAAAACCTTTGCCGACATCGCCAGGTTCGAGAAAGAGCTGGGCGGCAAGATTTATGGCATCGAGCCGGGCTCGGGGGCCAATACGCAGATCAAGGCGATGATCGCCAAAAACCAGTTCGGCCTGGGCAAGTTCCAGTTGGTGGAGTCCAGCGAAGCCGGCATGTTGGCGGCCGTAGACCGTGCCGTGCGCCGCAAGGAAGCCGTGGTGTTCTTTGGTTGGGCACCGCACCCGATGAACGTCAATGTGGCGATGACTTACCTCACCGGCAGCGAAGGCGCCCTGGGCCCGAACGAAGGCATGGCCACCGTGTGGACCGTGACCGCGCCGGCCTACGCCGAGCAGTGCCCCAACGTGCATAAGCTGCTGACCAACCTGACGTTCACCGCCGCCGACGAGAGCCGCATGATGCAACCGCTGCTGGACCACAAGGATGCCATCGAATCCGCCAAGCAGTGGCTCAAGGATCACCCGCAAGACCAGGCGCGCTGGCTGGAGGGTTTGACCACCTTCGACGGCAAACCGGCTGCCGCCAACCTGCAATTGACCACGAAATAACCCATCCAGATCACCGCTTCGCAACCCCTGAAGGTTGCGAACGGCGCCCTGCGCCTTGAAATCACCCGCCTGTAAGGAACCGCCCCATGAACCACGACGTCATCATCACCTGCGCACTCACCGGTGCTGGCGACACGACCGCCAGAAGCCCCCACGTGCCGGTCACTCCCAAGCAAATCGCCGCCGCTGCCGTGGAGGCCGCCAAGGCCGGCGCCACGGTCGTGCATTGCCACGTACGCGACCCCGAGACCGGCAAGTTCAGTCGCGACGTCGCGCTGTACCGCGAAGTGATGGAGCGCATCCGCGAGGCCGACATCGACATCATCGTCAACCTCACCGCCGGCATGGGTGGCGACCTGGAGATCGGTGGCGGCGAGAATCCCATGGAGTTCGGGCCCAATACCGACCTGGTGGGCCCGCTGACCCGCCTGGCCCACGTTGAAGAACTGCTGCCGGAAATCTGCACCCTGGACTGCGGCACGCTGAACTTCGGCGATGGCGACACCATTTACGTGTCCACCCCGGCGCAACTGCGTGCCGGCGCCAAACGTATCCAGGAATTGGGCGTAAAGGCCGAGCTGGAAATTTTCGACACCGGCCACCTGTGGTTCGCCAAGCAGATGATCAAGGAAGGGCTGCTGGATAACCCGCTGTTCCAACTGTGCCTGGGCATTCCCTGGGGCGCACCGGCCGACACCACCACCATGAAAGCCATGGTCGATAACCTGCCCGCCGACGCGGTGTGGGCCGGCTTCGGCATTGGCCGCATGCAAATGCCAATGGCCGCGCAGGCGGTGCTGCTGGGCGGCAACGTACGGGTGGGCCTGGAGGACAACCTGTGGCTGGACAAGGGCGTGCTCGCCACCAATGGGCAGTTGGTGGAACGCGCCAGTGAAATTCTCAGCCGGTTAGGCGCAAGGGTCCTGACCCCAGCCGAAGGCCGCATCAAGATGGGCCTGACCCAACGCGGCTAACACAGACACCACACAACCCTGGGGGAGCCGGGCTTGCCCGCGATGAGGCCAGTGAATCTGCCACATCTTTGTAGCCTGCAATGCCGCCATCGCGGGCAAGCCCGGCTCCCACAAAGGCTCATCGAACACTTTAGGAATATGCCATGCGCTTTATCACCGAAATCAAAACCTTTGCTGCGTTGGGCAGCGGTGTCATCGGCAGCGGCTGGGTGTCCCGTGCCCTTGCCCATGGTCTGGATGTGGTGGCCTGGGACCCCGCGCCCGGTGCCGAGGCGGCCTTGCGCAAACGCGTCGCCAACGCCTGGCCAGCCCTTGAACAACAGGGCTTGGCACCAGGCGCCTCCCAGGACCGCCTGCGCTTTGTCACTACCATCGAAGACTGCGTAAAGGACGCCGACTTCATCCAGGAAAGCGCCCCGGAACGCCTGGAACTGAAGCTGCAATTGCACAGCCAGATCAGCGCCGCGGCCAAGCCGAACGCATTGATCGGCTCCAGCACCTCAGGGCTGTTGCCCAGCGAATTCTATGAAAGCTCTACCCACCCGGAACGGTGCGTGGTCGGCCACCCCTTCAACCCCGTCTACCTGTTGCCACTGGTAGAAGTGGTGGGCGGCAAAAACACCGCGCCAGAGGCGATCCAGGCAGCGATCAAGGTGTATGAATCCCTCGGCATGCGCCCTTTGCATGTGCGCAAGGAAGTGCCGGGGTTTATTGCCGACCGCCTACTGGAAGCGCTGTGGCGTGAGGCGCTGCACCTAGTCAATGACGGGGTGGCGACCACCGGCGAAATCGACGACGCCATTCGTTTTGGTGCCGGGTTGCGCTGGTCGTTCATGGGCACTTTCCTCACTTACACACTGGCGGGCGGCGACGCCGGCATGCGCCACTTCATGGCACAGTTCGGCCCGGCGTTGCAGCTGCCGTGGACTTATCTACCGGCGCCTGATTTGACTGAAAAGCTGATTGATGATGTGGTCGATGGCACCGCTGAGCAGTTGGGTAACCACAGCATCTCGGCGCTGGAGCGCTATCGTGATGACTGCCTGCTGGCGGTGCTGGAAGCCGTAAAAACAACCAAGGCCAAGCACGGCATGAACTTCGCCGAATAACCCTGTGGGAGCTGGCTTGCCTGCGATGGCGGTGTTGGCCTCACCATTGCTATCGCAGGCCGGCCAGCACATTTGACCGCACACTGAATTGGATTCATGCCATGCCCGCACTGACCACCTACACCACTAAAATCCTGCCCGACTGGGTCGACTACAACGGCCATCTGCGTGACGCGTTCTATCTGCTGATCTTCAGCTACGCCACCGATGCGCTGATGGACACCCTGGGGCTGGACAGCGAAAACCGCGAAGCCAGCGGCCACTCGCTGTTCACCCTGGAGTTGCACCTGAACTATCTGCATGAGGTAAAGCTCGGCGCCGAGGTTGAGGTGCATACCCAACTGATCGCCCACGACGCCAAGCGCCTGCACCTTTATCACAGCCTGCACCTTGTGGGCGAAGAGCGCGAGTTGGCGGGTAACGAACAGATGCTGCTGCATGTCGATCTGGCCGGGCCGCAGTCGGCGCCGTTTGCCGGCGCGACCCTGGAAAAACTCATCGCTCTCAGCCAGGCACACACCGATCTACCCCGGCCAGCCCTGCTCGGCCGGGTGATCGGGCTGCCCGCGCAAAAAAAAGCCCCGATCCAGCCGTGACGGGATCGGGGCAGAGTGCTTTGTGTGAGCCGTGCATTCGAGGGTGACCAAACCTTCAAGCTGCGTGCCTGGGTTCAGTGTGCCCGTTACGGGCCGAGTCAAGCACCTCGAAAACGACCTGTTCATAGCCATCCGAGCCATCGGTGGATTCTGCCCTTGCCGCCAGTCCTGGGGCCTACCAGAATCCAAGTCATTCCCGCTCCCTACACCAGGATGACCGTCATGATGCACGCGGATTTGATTGACCAGGATGACCTGCTGAGCCAACTGCGCTCCCTGGGTTTTGAAGTGTCCAGCGGCGCTACCGCCGAGCAGGCCTGCGAATGTGCGGTGCGCGGGTTGAGCGAAGCGCGGGCCAAGGCGCTCAAGGGCATGGTGGAACAGATGTACAGCGGCAGCGCTACGATTTTGCCGGCGGTGAGGCAGGCGATCGACAAGCAGTTGCTGCCGGCGCTGATGCAGTTCAAACAGAACTCTGGCGCCTGAAACTCCGCCATCGCAGGCAAGCCAGCTCCCACAGGGGAACGCATTCCAAAGTGGGAGCTGGCTTGCCTGCGATGCAGACGGCTCGGTCTAGAGCCTTACACTGGCAAAGGTCGACTCATTGCGCGCCTGGCTCAACGCCGACATCGGCCCCGACAACGGTGACAACACCAGTGCCGGCGGAATCGGCATCATCGCTACTTGCTGGGTGGTGTTGGAGCCTACGCGCTCATCCCGTGGCGGAATGCCGAAATATTCGCGATAGCACTTGGAAAAGTGCGGCGTAGACACAAACCCGCACACCGAGGCGACTTCGATAATCGACATCGGCGTCTGCTTGAGCAGTTGCCGTGCGCGGATCAGGCGCAGCTTGAGGTAGTAGCGCGACGGCGAGCAGTGCAGGTATTTCTGGAACAGCCGCTCCAACTGCCGGCGCGACACGGCGACATACACCGCCAGTTCGTCCAGGTCGATTGGCTCTTCGAGGTTGGCTTCCATCAGCGCGACGATTTCCTGCAGCTTCGGCTGGTTGGTGCCAAGCATGTGCTTGAGCGGCACACGCTGGTGATCCTGTTCGTTGCGGATGCGTTCGTACACGAACATCTCGGAGATGGCGGCCGACAATTCACGGCCGTGATCGCGGCTGATCAGGTGCAACATCATGTCCAGGGGCGCGGTGCCACCGGAGCTGGTGAAGCGGTTGCGATCGAGGGTGAACAGGCGCGTGCTCATGGCCACCCGTGGGAAGGCTTCCTGCATCGACGCCAGGCATTCCCAGTGCACGCTGCAATCAAAGCCGTCGAGCAGGCCGGCGCAGGCCAGGGCCCAGCTGCCGGTGCACACTGCGCCAAGGCGACGAGACTGGCGTGCCTGGCTTTGCAGCCACGACACATGTTCACGGGTGACGGTGCGCTGAATACCCACGCCGCCGCACACGATGACCGTGTCCAGCACTGGTGCTTTGTGCATGGAGGCATCAGGTGTGATTTGCAGGCCATCGCTGGCCCACACCTGGTTGCCGTCGACACTCAGGGTTGTCCAGCGATACAGCTCGCGGCCGGACAGCTGGTTGGCCATGCGCAGTGGCTCCACGGCTGACGCCAGGGAAATCAGCGTGAAATTGTCCAGCAGCAAAAAGCCGATGGATTGAGGCGCACGGTTCTGGGGTTGGGCCCCGGAGTTGGTCGACGTCATCGCGGTATCTCCTCACATCACACAAAGCGGGTGGCGGCCTCAGGCGAGGCTCTTGTTATTGCGCTCGTCCTGAAAAGGAGAGGCTTTGTAATTGATAGAGCAAATGCCATGCCTAAAATTGAATGGCTATTCAAGAACTCCTGAAAACGACCTGTTTATGCGTCTATATGAGCCCACGCGTGAAGTGCGGGATATGACGCATAACGGGCGGGGTTCAAGGGGGGTGAGCAGATCGGTAGCACTTGTGGGAAGGCGCTTTGCGGGCGTAGGAGGAGTCTGTCACCCAAAGCACATCAGGCGTGTGATCGTGTAGGAATTCGTTCGGAAGCTACTTATCTATTTGCGACGCGCTAAAAGGTGGCGATTTTGGCTGGGGTGTTCACTTTGTGAGCAATGATGCTCCTCTGTTCAGCTCGTTCCCACGCTCTGCGTGGGCATGCATCCTGTGACGCTCTGCGTCACCCATGGGCAGAGCGTCCGGGGCGGCATTCCCACGCGGAGCGCGGGAACGATCATGTCACTGACTCAACATTCAACCGCACTCACCGCCAACCCACCGCGTGATGTCTCTTTGTACTTGTCATGCATATCGGCCCCGGTATCACGCATGGTGCGGATCACCCGGTCCAACGAGATGAAGTGCTGGCCATCGCCCCGCAACGCCATTTGCGCCGCGTTGATCGCCTTCACCGCCGCAATTGCATTGCGCTCGATACACGGCACTTGCACCAGGCCGCCCACCGGGTCGCAGGTCAGGCCGAGGTTATGTTCCAGGCCGATTTCGGCAGCGTTGCACAGTTGCTCCGGCGTGGCACCAAGTATCTCCGCCAGCCCGGCTGCGGCCATGGCACACGCGGAACCGACCTCGCCCTGGCAACCGACTTCGGCACCGGAGATCGAGGCGTTCTTTTTACACAGGATGCCCACCGCCGCCGCGCCCAGCAGGTAGTCGACCACGTTGGCTTCGGTGACTTCTTCGCTGAACTTCATAAAGTAGTGCAACACCGCCGGGATGATTCCCGCTGCGCCATTGGTGGGCGCCGTGACCATGCGCCCACCGGCGGCGTTTTCTTCGTTGACCGCCAGGGCGAACAGGTTGACCCACTCCATGGCGCTCAAGGTCGAGCCGATCACATTGGGCTTGTTCAGCTCCTGCAAGCTGCGGTGCAACTTGGCAGCGCGACGGCGCACGTTCAAGCCGCCGGGCAGGATGCCTTCGTGCTTGAGGCCCTGCTCCACGCAATCTTGCATGGCGCGCCAGAGCTTCATCAGGCCGCTGCGGATTTTTTCTTCGCTGCGCCAGGTTTTTTCATTCGCCAGCATCAGTTCGGCAACGCGCAGGTTGTGAGTCTTGCACAACTGCAACAGCTCCACGGCACTGGAAAAGTCATAAGGCAGCTCGGTGCGGTCCATGTCCGCCACACCGCTTTGGGCCTGGGCTTCATCCACCACAAAACCGCCGCCCACCGAGTAATAGGTGTCGCGGTGCAACTCGCCGTTTTCGCCAAACACCACCAGGGTCATGGCATTGGGATGGAACGGCAGGTTCTCATCGAGCAGGCGCATATCCCGCGCCCACACAAAGGGCACCGGCAAACGCCCGTCCAGCAGCAGCGTGTCGGTTTCGCGCAGGGTGTGGATACGGGCGCCGATTTGCGTGGGGTCGATTGCGTCTGGCCACTCGCCCATCAGGCCCATGATGGTGGCGGTGTCGCTGCCGTGGCCGATGCCGGTGGCCGACAACGAGCCGTACAGTTGCACTTCGACACGCTGCACCTGTTCCAGCCACCCACGCTCACGCAACCCTTGAACGAACAACGCCGCGGCGCGCATGGGCCCCACGGTGTGCGAACTCGAAGGCCCGATGCCGATCTTGAACAGGTCGAAAACGCTGATAGCCATTAACGTGGAACTCCTCGATAAGCACGGGCCGGGCTTGAACGAGGTGCTACGCTCAGATCGCCCAGATGGCGGCATCATCAAGCTTTTATTCGTCATCACGGCGTCTCACACCGACGCACTCATGCTCACCAGCGGCGCTCGCGTGCGAACGCCAGTTTTGGCCGTTTTTTGCGGTGCAGAAGGGTAAAAACAGCAGTTTTACCTTCGGAAAAACCTGTAAGCGACGTCATCGGTACTGGATGCGACCCTCCCTGTACTGGATACGACGCCCCCTGTAGGCGTCAGATTTTCACTGGTACATGATCAGTCTCGACTCGTTTGCAAGGCACCGCGCCAGAGCTGTTGTCGCACGCTCCAACCGCAACACTTATAAAGCGCGGCGAATGCCGCCAGAAAAGACACAGGAGTCTACCCACATGAAAGGTTCACCCTCGTTGTTGTTGGCCGCCATGCTGAGTCTGCCAGTCGTGGCACACGCCGCAGAACCGGAACAGTGCAAGACCGTCAACTTCTCCGATGTCGGCTGGACCGACATCACCGTCACCACCGCGACCACCAGCGAGATCCTCAAGGGCCTGGGCTACAAGCCGCGCACCACGATGATTTCGGTACCTGTGACTTACAAGTCCCTGGCCGACGGCAAGAACATGGATATCTTCCTCGGCAACTGGATGCCGACCATGGAAAACGACATCAAGCAGTACCGTGATGCCGGCACCGTGGAAACCGTGCGCGCCAACCTGGAGAACGCCAAGTACACCCTGGCGGTCCCAGAGGCGCTGTATGAGAAGGGCCTGAAAGACTTCGCCGACATCGCCAAATTCAAGGATGAACTGGGCGGTAAGATCTACGGCATCGAGCCGGGCAACGATGGCAACCGCACCATCCAGACGCTGATCGACAAAGATGCCTTCGGCCTGAAAACCGCCGGTTTCAAGGTGGTCGAATCCAGCGAAGCCGGCATGCTCTCCCAGGTCGAACGCGCCTCCAAGCGCAACCAGGCCATCGTGTTCCTCGGCTGGGAACCGCACCCGATGAACACTCGCTTCAAGATGAAGTACCTGACCGGTGGTGACGACTCGTTCGGCCCCAACTACGGCCAGGCCACCATCTACACCAACACCCGCAAAGGCTACACCCAGGAATGCAGCAACGTTGGTCAGTTGCTGAAAAACCTGGTGTTCACACTCGACATGGAAAGCACCCTGATGGGTAACGTCCTGGACGACAAGATGAAGGCCGATGCTGCCGCCAAGGCCTGGCTGCAGAAGAACCCGCAAGTGCTCGACACCTGGCTCGCCGGTGTCACCACCGTTGATGGCAAACCAGGGCTCGATGCCGTTAAAGCTTACCTCGCCAAATAGCACCCGCTGACCCCAGGCCGGTGCGCTGGCCTGGGATGTTTTCCCCTTCGCATGTGGACATTCACTACCATGCTGACTGAACAGAAAATCCCACTAGGCCAGTACATCGCTGCCTTCGTCGACTGGTTGACCCAACACGGTGCCAACTACTTCGACGCAATCGCATCGACACTGGAAACGATGATCCACGGCGTGACGTTTGCGCTGACCTGGTTCAATCCACTGGCATTGATCGGTCTGATTGCGCTGCTGGCTCACTTTATTCAACGTAAATGGGGACTGACTGTTTTTGTCATCGCCTCCTTCCTGCTGATCCTCAACCTGGGGTACTGGCAGGAAACCATGGAAACCCTCGCGCAGGTGCTGTTCGCCACCCTGGTCTGCGTGGTCATCGGTGTGCCGCTGGGCATTGTTGCCGCGCATAAACCAATGTTCTACACCATGATGCGGCCGGTACTCGATCTGATGCAGACCGTGCCGACCTTCGTCTACCTCATCCCTACCCTGACCCTCTTCGGGCTGGGTGTGGTGCCTGGGCTGATTTCCACGGTGGTGTTCGCGATTGCCGCGCCGATCCGCCTGACCTACCTGGGTATCCGCGACGTCCCGCAAGAATTGATGGACGCCGGCAAGGCCTTTGGCTGCTCGCGCCGCCAGTTGCTCTCGCGCATTGAACTGCCCCACGCCATGCCGAGCATCGCCGCCGGCATTACCCAATGCATCATGCTGTCGTTGTCGATGGTGGTGATCGCGGCCCTGGTAGGCGCCGACGGCCTCGGTAAGCCGGTGGTCAACGCACTCAACACCGCCGATATTGCCCTGGGCTTTGAAGCGGGCCTGGCCATTGTGTTGCTCGCCATCATGCTCGACCGTATCTGCAAACAACCCGACGCTAAAGTAGGGGGTGATGCATGAGCATTATCCGATTCGACAAAGTCGACGTGATCTTTTCCAAAGACCCACGCGAAGCGCTCAAGCTGCTGGACCAAGGCATGAGCCGTAACGAAATCCTGAAGAAGACCGGGCAGATCGTCGGCGTCGAGAACGCCAGCCTGGATATCGAGAAAGGCGAGATCTGTGTGCTGATGGGCCTCTCGGGCTCAGGCAAATCCAGCTTGCTGCGCTGCATCAACGGCCTCAATACCGTCAGCCGTGGCCAGCTGTTTGTGGAGCATGAAGGGCGTCAGATCGACATCGCCTCCTGCACCCCCGCAGAGCTGAAAATGATGCGCACCAAACGCATCGCCATGGTGTTCCAGAAGTTCGCCCTGATGCCTTGGCTGACGGTGCGCGAGAACATCAGCTTCGGCCTGGAGATGCAGGGCCGCCCAGAGAAAGAACGACGCACACTGGTGGACGAGAAACTCGAACTGGTGGGCCTGAGCCAATGGCGCAACAAGAAGCCCGACGAGTTGTCCGGCGGTATGCAGCAGCGCGTCGGCCTGGCCCGCGCCCTGGCGATGGACGCCGATATCCTGCTGATGGACGAACCCTTCTCGGCCCTCGACCCGCTGATCCGCCAAGGCTTGCAAGATGAACTGCTGGAACTGCAACGCAAGTTGAGCAAGACCATCGTGTTCGTCAGCCACGACCTGGATGAAGCGCTGAAACTGGGCAGCCGTATCGCGATCATGAAAGACGGCAAGATCATCCAGTACAGCGTGCCGGAAGAGATCGTGCTGAACCCGGCGGACGACTATGTGCGCACCTTTGTCGCGCATACCAACCCGTTGAACGTACTGTGCGGGCGCAGCCTGATGCGCACCCTGGATAACTGCACGCGTGTGAATGGTTCGGTGTGCCTTGATCCGGGTGGCGACTCTTGGCTGGACCTGGCTGAAGGCAACACCATCCAGGGCGCACGCCAGAATGGCGTGACGATGAACCTGCAGAACTGGGCGCCAGGGCAAGCCGTGGAAGGATTGGGCCGCGTACCGACGCTGGTGGACTCGAACATCGGCATGCGCGATGCGTTGCAGATTCGCTACCAGACAGGCAATAAGCTGGTGCTGCATGACAACAACAAGGTGGTGGGGATACTGGGGGACAGTGAGCTCTACCATGCCCTGCTGGGCAAGAACCTGGGCTAGAACCCTGTGGATCGTTCCCACGCTCTGCGTGGGAATGCACCCTGTGACGCTCCGCGTCACGACTTCAAGAGCGGGACGCGGAGCGTCCATGGCGGTGTTCCCACGCAGAGCGTGGGAACGATCATGTCAGGGAAGACACCACCAGGCTTCAACTATCAGCTATAGACCCGGCCAAGGAGCTGCCGATGGCTTTCAAACTGATCGAGCACATCCCGGGTGATCTGCTCCTGGGTGAAGCCCATCAGGTCATACTCCTGCGGCCCGTTGTGCAGGTACACCTCGGCACGATAGTAACGGGTGCGCTCTTCTTCAGGCAGGTCAGCCGGTGCCGCCGAGTAGCCATCCAGGCTCACTTCGTAGACAAACGGGTTGCCCTCGTCCATCTCGATCCGCACGCCGATGCAGCGCTTGGACTTGCCCAGCAGGGTCTGCACTTCCAGGCCCTGATCACGCAACGCACTCGCGGCTTCTTCCAACGCCGGCGTTACGTGCTTGTCCATAAAGCGCTGCACGGTGGCCTGGCTCGGTTGCAGGTCCAGCGCCGTCAAGCGCTCGCTGAAACCACGACGCCCGCGTTCAGCCAATTGCGCTTGCTCCTGTTCGGTGGCCACGTCCTGGCGCATGGCCTTGTGCAAACCGAACATAAAGAACACCAGCACCACAGAGAACGGCAGCCCCGCCAGCACCACCATGGTTTGCATGGCTTCGAAGTTGCCGGCAAACAGCAGGCCGATGGTCACCAGGGTGATCACCGCCGACCAGAAGATACGCAACCAGTGCGGCGCATCTTCATCCACATTGCCGCCTTTGCAGGAAAGGTTGGCCATCATCACCGCGCCGGAATCCGCAGGCGTCAGGAACAGCACGAAGCCCACGAAGATCGACACGCCGATCACCACTTTCGACGCTGGGTAATGCTCAAGCATCTGGTAGATGGCCATGGACGGTTGCTCCAGCGCCGTCTTGCCCAACTCCACCGCCCCATGGTTCAACACCAGGTCCAGGGCCGAGTTGCCGAAGATCGACAGCCACGCCAGGGTAAAGCCCAGCGGGATCAGCAATACGCCAGCCACCAGTTCGCGCACGGTGCGACCACGGGAAATACGCGCGATGAACATGCCCACAAATGGCGCCCAGGAAATCCACCAGGCCCAGTAGAACAAGGTCCACAGGCCCATCCAGCGTTCGGTCTTGGCACCGTCGCCTTCGTACACATACAGGTCGAAGGTTTTCAGCACGATACCGTTGAGGTAATCACCGGTGTTCTGCACCAGGCCATTGAGCAGGTGCAAGGTGGGGCCGAACAGCAGCACGAAGATCAGCAAACCGCTGAACAGCACGATGTTGAGGTTGGACAGGCGGCGAATACCGTTTTCCACACCCGACACGGCGGCAATGGTCGCCACGGTGCTCATCACGATGATCACGATCAGCAAATTGGTATTGCTGTGCTCCATGCCGAACAGGTTTTCCAGCCCCGACGACACTTGCATCGAGCCGATCCCCAGGTTGGTCACCAGGCCCAGCAGGGTCACGAACATGCCGAAACCGTCTACCGCATGGCCAGCCGCGCCCTTCACCCAACGCTCGCCCACCAGCGGGTACAGCGCCGAACGCAGTGCCAGCGGTTGGTTGTGACGGTACGCAAAGTACGCCACGGCCAGGCCGACCAGCGCATAGATCGCCCAGCCGTGCAGGCCCCAGTGCAGGAAGGTCAGCTGCAGCGCCTGGCGTGCCGCGCCATTGCTGGCGGCAGCGCCTTCGGGCGGGCTGAAGTAGTGGTCCAACGGCTCGGACGCACCGAAATACAACAGCGAGATACCGATACCCGACGAGAACAACATGCCGGCCCAGGCGCCGTAGCTGAAGTCTGGGGTATCGTCCTTCGCACCCAGCTTAAGTTTCCCATAGGACGAAAACGCCAGGCCGACCACAAACACCAGGTAGGCAGCGATGACCACCATGTAGTACCAGCCAAAGCTTTTCGACAGCCAGGCCTGGGCTACGCCGAGCATGCGCCCGGCCTCCTGCGGGGCGACGATCAGAATGGCGGTCAACAATAAAATCAGCGCGGTGGAGGTGTAGAACACCCAACCGTTGACCCGGACCTTTTCCGGTGGGGTCTTTATAAGAGAGGCAGAACTCATGGCGCAGATGCTCCAGGCAGTGCGAGAGAGAAACACAAGGCAACGGTTATCCCGGGACATCGATTTTTCGGCAGTCGACGGACGGGTGTTATAAAGACACCCCAAAATTCTTGAGCCCGCCTAAGCGGTGATCAGGCTCTGAAGTGGCCTGTTTCAAGGGTTTTTGCAGGTGTCGAAGGTTGCAGCTCGCAGGTAGGAAACATCTGTAGGCAGCGACCATTTGTCGCAGATCTTATTCTTTGTTGATTGAACGTTCAATCAAAACAAAATAGACTGGCCCTCAAGCCGACGGACGTGGATCGCCCATCGGCAGGCCTAAGGAGAGGTGCTACATGCCCAAGGTCGGTATGCAACCCATACGCCGCCAGCAGTTGATCGAAGCCACGTTGACGGCCATCGATCGGGTCGGGATGGGAGATGCCAGCATTGCGCTGATCGCCCGTCTGGCCGGCGTCTCGAACGGCATCATCAGCCACTACTTTCAGGACAAGAACGGCCTGATCGCAGCGACGATGCGCTACCTGATGAATGCGCTGATCGAGAACGTGCAAGAGCGCAGGCGTGCCTTGAAGGATGACAGCCCACGGGCGCACCTTCAGGTGATCATCGAAGGCAACTTCGACGCCAGCCAGGTCAACGGCCCGGCAATGAAAACCTGGCTGGCCTTCTGGGCCACCAGCATGCACCACCCGTCATTGCACAGGTTGCAGCGGATCAACGATCACCGTCTGTATTCCAACCTGTGTTGCCAGTTCCGCCGTGCGATGCCGTTACCCGAGGCACGCAGCGCAGCCCGCGGGCTGGCGGCTTTGATCGACGGTTTGTGGTTGCGCGGCGCCCTGTCGGGAGACGCTTTCGACACGGAGCAGGCGCAACGGATCGCTTACGAATACATGGATTTCCAATTGGCCAAGCAGGTGAGTTAGAGCACTTATAAATGCTCAACCCCTGAACGTCCGCCGCTCAGTGTTGCCACACCCCCATGGCCCACTGTTCGGCGGGTAACGCCAACCACTTATGCACTTGCGAGGACTTTATGGCCCGTTTCGACCTGCAAAAACTCTACATTGACGGCGGCTACAGCGACGCTGGCAGCGATGCCACCTTCGAAGCCATCAACCCGGCTAACGGTGAAGTTCTCGCCCAAGTGCAACGCGCCACCAAAGACGACGTTGAACGTGCCGTGGTCAGCGCTGAAAAAGGCCAGAAAATCTGGGCCGCCATGACCGCCATGGAGCGTTCGCGCATCCTGCGCCGTGCCGTGGACATCCTGCGCGAGCGCAACGATGAACTGGCCGCCCTGGAAACCCTGGACACCGGTAAAGCCTTCTCCGAAACCAAGTACGTCGACATCGTCACCGGCGCTGACGTGCTGGAATACTACGCCGGCCTGGTACCTGCCATCGAAGGCGAGCAGATCCCACTGCGCGACACCTCGTTTGTCTACACCCGCCGCGAGCCGCTGGGCGTGGTTGCCGGTATCGGCGCGTGGAACTACCCGATCCAGATCGCCCTGTGGAAATCCGCACCGGCCCTGGCTGCCGGTAACGCGATGATCTTCAAGCCAAGCGAAGTCACCTCGCTGACCACCCTGAAACTGGCCGAGATCTACACCGAGGCTGGCGTTCCAGCGGGCGTGTTCAACGTACTGACCGGCAGCGGCCGTGAAGTCGGCACCTGGCTGACCGAGCACCCGCGCATCGAAAAAGTCTCCTTCACCGGCGGCACCGACACCGGCAAGAAAGTCATGGCCAGCGCGTCGAGCTCCTCGCTCAAGGACGTGACCATGGAGCTGGGCGGCAAGTCCCCGCTGATCATTTTCGACGACGCCGACCTCGACCGCGCCGCCGACACCGCCATGATGGCCAACTTCTACAGCTCCGGTCAGGTCTGCACCAACGGCACCCGCGTGTTCGTGCCCAAGCACCTGCAAGCCGCGTTCGAAGCCAAGATCGTCGAGCGTGTGGCGCGTATTCGCATCGGCAACCCGGAAGACGAAAACACCAACTTCGGCCCGCTGGTCAGCTTCGCCCACATGGAAAGCGTGCTGGGCTACATCGCCAAAGGCAAAGAGCAAGGCGCCCGCCTGCTGTGCGGCGGCGACCGCCTGACCGACGGCGACTTCGCCAAAGGCGCCTTCGTGGCCCCGACCGTGTTCACCGACTGCACCGACGACATGGTGATCGTGCGTGAAGAAATCTTCGGCCCGGTGATGAGCATCCTCACCTACGAAACCGAAGAAGAAGTGATCCGCCGCGCCAACGACACCGACTTCGGCCTGGCCGCTGGCCTGGTGACCAAGGACCTGAACCGCGCCCACCGCGTGATTCACCAATTGGAAGCCGGTATCTGCTGGATCAACGCCTGGGGCGAGTCCGACGCGAAGATGCCGGTTGGCGGCTACAAGCAGTCGGGTGTGGGCCGTGAGAACGGGATCAGCTCGCTGAACAACTTCACGCGCATCAAATCGGTACAGGTTGAGTTGGGCGATTACGCCTCGGTGTTCTAACACCTTATGGGCCTGGAATGCTCCTCTGTGGCGAGGGAGCTTGCTCCCGCTGGGCTGCGAAGCAGCCCCATTCCAGACCCAGTAGTTCTTTCAGACAGAACTCGAGCGCTGATTTTGCGACTGCTGCGCAGTCGAACGGGAGCAAGCTCCCTCGCCACAAAAGCAGCCTGAACCCATTTTTACGAGGGTACATTCATGTCCCAAGAATACGATTACATCATTGTGGGTGCCGGCTCTGCCGGTAACACCCTGGCGACCCGTCTGACCGAAGACGAAGGCGTCACTGTTTTGCTGCTGGAGGCCGGTGGCCCGGACTACCGCCTCGACTTCCGCACCCAGATGCCAGCCGCCCTGGCTTTCCCGCTGCAAGGCCGCCGCTACAACTGGGCCTACGAAACCGATCCAGAGCCACACATGGACGGCCGCCGGATGGAATGCGGGCGCGGCAAGGGCCTGGGTGGTTCTTCCCTGATCAACGGCATGTGCTACATCCGCGGCAACGCCATGGACTACGACAACTGGTCGAAGCTGCCGGGCCTGGAAGACTGGACCTACCTGGACTGCCTGCCGTATTTCCGCAAAGCCGAAACCCGCGACATCGGCCCCAACGATTGGCACGGTGGTGACGGCCCGGTCAGCGTGACCACGCCGAAAGCGGGCAACAACCCGCTGTTCCACGCCATGGTTGAAGCGGGCGTACAGGCCGGTTACCCACGTACCGAAGATTTGAACGGCTACCAGCAAGAAGGCTTCGGCCCGATGGACCGTACCGTCACGCCGAACGGCCGTCGCGCCAGCACCGCACGCGGTTACCTGGACACAGCTAAAAAGCGTTCGACCCTGACCATCGTCACCCATGCCCTCACCGACAAAGTGCTGTTCGAAGGCAAGCGTGCAGTGGGCGTGCGTTACCTGATCGGCGCCGCCGAAGAGCGCGTTGAAGCCCGTGCGCGCAAAGAAGTACTGGTGTGCAGCGGCGCAATCGCTTCGCCGCAACTGCTGCAACGCTCCGGTGTCGGCCCGGCCAAACTGCTGGAAAGCCTCGACATCCCGGTGGTCCACGACCTGCCGGGTGTGGGTGAAAACCTGCAGGACCACCTTGAGCTGTACCTGCAATACGCGTGCACCCAGCCAGTGTCGCTGTACCCCTCGCTGCTCTGGTACAACCAGCCGGCAATTGGTGCCGAATGGCTGTTCAACGGCACCGGCATCGGCGCCAGCAACCAGTTCGAAGCGGGCGGTTTTATCCGTACCCGTGAAGAGTTCGAGTGGCCGAACATCCAGTACCACTTCCTGCCGGTGGCGATTAACTACAACGGCAGCAACGGTGTGAAAGAGCACGGTTTCCAGGCGCACATGGGCTCCATGCGTTCGCCAAGCCGTGGCCGTATCCAGCTGAAGTCGAAGAACCCACGGGACTACCCGAGCATCCTCTTCAACTACATGGCCACCGAGCAGGACTGGCAGGAGTTCCGCGATGGCATCCGCCTGACCCGTGAAATCATGCAGCAGCCGGCACTGGACCCGTACCGTGGTCGCGAAATCAGCCCCGGCATTGAAGTGCAAACCGATGAACAGTTGGACAAGTTCATCCGCGAGCACGCCGAGACCGCGTTCCACCCGTCCTGCTCGTGCAAGATGGGCACCGACGAGATGGCCGTAGTCGATGGCGAAGGCCGCGTGCATGGCATGCAGGGCTTGCGTGTGGTCGATGCCTCGATCATGCCGATCATCACCACCGGCAACCTGAACGCGCCAACGATCATGATCGCCGAGAAAATCGCCGACAAGATCCGTGGCCGCAAGCCACTGCCGCGCAGCACCGCTGACTACTACGTAGCAGGCGATGCGCCGGTGCGTGGCAAGCCTATGCGTGAAGTAGGGCCATTGGCGCAGTAACCGAAACACCCCAGTGATTGATCGTTCCCACGCTCCGCGTGGGAACGCATCCTGTGATGCTCTGCGTCACGCCCTTCAAGAGCGGACGCAGAGCGTCCAGGGTGGCATTCCCACGCAGAGCGTGGGAACGATCACACAACAAAACCTCCCTTGATCAGCTCCCCGCCCAGGCCTACTCTGTTCGCCTGCCCGCGCCGAGCCGCCCACAAGGAAGGCCCCATGTTCGAACACCACGCCACGCTCAAGAAACACTTCGGTGCCCTGCGCACCACCGCCGAATTTTTCTCCCTGCGCTACGTGCGCGAATCCGGTCAGTACCTGTCAGTACGCAAGAACGTCGCCGAGCCGCCTCACCTGGGCCACGACGAAGGCGCCATGCTTACCGTGCGTCTCAACGGCGTGGAAGCCTACGCAGCGACCAACGATATTTCCCTTGCCGGCCTGCAAGCCGCCCTTGAGCGCGCTGAACAGCAAGCCCGGTTGATCAAGCCCCACGCCCTGCTCGACCTGCACCAGCAGCCAGTGTCCAGCGACGTCGCCGACTACCTGTCGCCCGACCTCGACCAGCCCTTCCCATCCCTGAGCGACTGCTACCAATTGCTCGGCGATGAGTCCGCCGCCGTGCCCAAGGATGAGCGCCTGGTGAGCTGGGAAGTCAGCCTGGGGACCACGCGGGTTGAACAGATCTATCTCAACAGCGCTGGCGCGCAATTGCGTCAGGCCCAGCGCTTTGTCTTTCCGGGCCTGAGTGTGACCGCCTTCGACGGCAACGACAGCCAGACCCGTACCCTGGGCGGTACCAACTTCGGCCAGCAAGGCAGTGCCGGGGTGATCCAGCGTTTTGGCCTGGTGGGCGCCGCCCGCAAGGTGGCCGACGAAGCCCTGCAATTGCTGCTCGCACCGAATACGCCCCACGGCCCGCGTGACCTGCTGCTGATGCCCGACCAAATGATCCTGCAGATCCACGAGTCGATCGGCCATCCGCTGGAGCTGGATCGCATCCTTGGTGACGAGCGCAATTACGCCGGCACCAGTTTTGTGAAAGCCAGCGACTTCGGCCACCTGCAATATGGCTCACCGCTGCTCAACGTCACCTTCGACCCGGACATCCCCGAACAGCTTGCCAGCTACGCTCATGACGACGACGGCACGCCTGCCAGCAAGCAATTTCTGATTCGCGAAGGCCTGCTGCTCAAGCCCTTGGGCGGGGCCTTATCGCAATTTCGCGCCAACCTGCCAGGCGTCGCCAACAGCCGCGCCTGCAGCTGGAACCGTGCGCCCATCGACCGCATGGCCAACCTGAATATCGAGCCTGGGGATAAAAGCCTCGCGCAATTGGTGGGCGGCATTGAGAGCGGCATCCTGATGTCGACCAACCGTTCGTGGTCCATCGACGATGCGCGCAACAAATTCCAGTTCGGCTGCGAGTGGGGCCAGTTGATCGAAAACGGCGAACTCAAGGGCGTGGTGAAGAACCCCAACTACCGGGCGATTTCCGCGCAGTTCTGGCGCAAGCTCAGCGCGGTAGGCGACGCCAGCACCTTCAAGGTCTTGGGCACGCCGAACTGCGGCAAGGGCGAACCCAACCAGGTGATCCGTGTCGGCCATGCGTCGCCGGCCTGTGTATTCAGCAATGTCGATGTATTTGGGGGAGATGCCTGATGAACCACTTCAAGGCTTTGGTGGATTGGCTCAAGCAGGCGGTCACCGATCAAGAACAATTTCATCTCGGCTACGCGGATGAGGCGTCCGAGTTCGTGCGCTTCAACCACGCGCAGGTACGCCAGGCCGGCCAGGTACAGCAGGCCAGCCTGAACCTCAAGCTGATCAACGATGGGCGCCACGCCGACCTGGGTATCACCCTTTCCGGCGAGGCGCAGTTGGATCGCCAGCGCCTGGCGAATGGCCTGCAACAACTGCGCGAGACCTTGCCGCTGTTGCCGCCTGACCCGTACCTGCTGCTGAACCCCGACGCCTGGCACAGCCATAACGAACAGCTGCGCCCGCTGCCGGAACTGGCCCAAGTGCTGGACGACATCAGCCAGGCCGCCGATGGCGTGGACCTGGTTGGCTTCTACGCCGCCGGCCCGATCAGCCGTGGTTTCGCCAGCTCATCGGGGGCGTTCGGCTGGCACCGGGCTAACAGCTTCAATTTCGACTTCAGCCTGTTCCACGCCAATGGCGAAGCGGTAAAAGCCAGCTACGCCGGGCACACCTGGAACAGCGCCGAGTTCGCCGCCCGTTTCCAACAGGCCCGTGAGCAACTGGCGTTTCTCGGTCGCCCGCTCCACACCCTGGCGCCCGGCCAATACCGCGCCTACCTTGCGCCGGCAGCGCTGGAAGAAATCATCAGCATCATCACCTGGGGTGGTTTTTCGGCCCAGGCCATCGCGAGCAAAGGCAGTTCGTTGCAACGCCTGTACACGGGTGATCAGTCATTGAGCCCGCTGGTGACGGTGGATGAGCAGATCAGCGGCTCCCTGAGCCAGGCGTTTTCCACTGAAGGCTACCCGCGTGAGGATGTCACCCTGATCAACGCAGGCAAGGCCGAGGGCCAGTTGGTCAACTCGCGCAGCGCCGCCGAATACGGCTTGAGCACCAACGGCGCCAGCAGCGACGAGTCGCCCAGCGCCCTGCAAATGGCGGCCGGCAGCCTGGCCCAGGCCGATATTCTCAAGCAGTTGGGCACCGGTCTGTATATCAGCAACCTCTGGTACCTGAACTACTCCGACCTGCCGGCAGCGCGCCTGACCGGCATGACGCGCTTTGCGACCTTCTGGGTGGAAAACGGCGAGATCAAGGCGCCGGTCAGCACCATGCGCTTTGATGACAGTGTCTATCAGTTGCTCGGTTCGCAATTGGAAGCGCTGACCGCTGATCGGGAGCTGCTGTTGTCGGCCAGTACCTATGACCAGCGCAACACCGCTTCCAACCTGTTGCCAGGCGCTTTGGTAAACCGTTTGACGCTGACTTTATAAACTGTAGGAGCGAGCTTGCTCGCGAAGAACGTACAGACACCGCGGGCTGGCTGTCAGCGCTGCGTTATCGTTGTCGTTTTTCGCGAGCAAGCTCGCTCCTACAGTTCAATAACCTGCGCTGCGACGAAACTTCTATCCCGCCTACTTTGGCCGTTCGGCATGTTGTCGCTCTGCTTATTCCTCGTTATAACGGTTAATGGCTTCTCGCCACCCCTGCCCACGAGAGCATAACCTTGCCCGGGAAAGGCAAGCTGGAGCGTTGACATGAACCATGGAAGTTTCGTCATAGAAAAACTGTACAAGCACTACAACGTTCACGTAGAGCAACTGGGTAACGACCCGCATAGAAAAACCGTACTGATGGTCAATGGCGCGTTGTCCACCACGCGCTCCTTTGCCCGCACCAGCAAATGCCTGGCCGAGCACTTCAATGTGCTGCTGTTCGACTTGCCATTCTCTGGCTTGTCACGCGAGCACAACACCGAACTCGACCTGGTCACCAAGGACGACGAGGTGCAAATCCTGCGTGCCTTGGTAGCACGCTTTGCGGTCAACCATCTGGTGTCGGCCTCATGGGGCGGCATCTCCACGCTGTTGACCCTGGCGCACAACCCGCCCTCCATCGAAAGCTCGGTGGTGATGGCCCTGGCGCCCAACCTCAACCAGGCGATGCTGGAATATGTCGAGCGCGTGCGTGTGCTGATCGAGGCCGATGACAAGTCGGCGGTCGGCCATCTGCTCAACGAAACGGTTGGCAAATACCTGTCGCCGCGCCTCAAGCGCAATAACCATCGACACCTGTCGACCATGGCCACCACCGAATACCGCCAGGCGCGCTTTCATATCCATCAGGTGCTGGGCTTGGGCGATGGCAACTACTTGCCGGCGCTGCGGCAGATTGAAACACCGGTGCACTTTCTCAACGGCGCGCTGGACGAATACACGCCGGCCGACGAAGCCCAGCTGTTCAAACACTACGTAGGCCGCAGCAGCTTTGCGGTGGCCGAACACACCGGCCATCTGCTGGACCTGGAGTCCCGCGAAGCCGCGCTGGCAGTGCATCGGGCGTTGCTGGATTTCCTGGTGGGCGAGCATGTGACATTGTCAGATATAGACGAACCGCCAGTGGGAAAAGCGGCGACGGATGGCGCATAATCGCCAACACATAGCCTGCTAATTAAAAGGGATCCCATGCCGAATCGTGCCCCTCTCGATGCGAAGACCGCCCGCTGGCTCCCCTGGGTGGTAGCGATTGCCTTCTTCATGCAGTCGCTGGACGGGACGATTCTCAACACCGCGCTACCGGCCATGGCGCAGGACCTCGCGGAAAACCCGCTGCGCATGCAAGGCGTGGTGATCGCCTACATGCTCACCGTTGCCTTGCTGATTCCGGCGTCGGGCTGGATCGCTGACCGCTTTGGCACCAAGAAGATTTTCTTTGGTGCGATCATGCTGTTCAGCATCGGGTCGCTGCTGTGTGCGCTGTCCAGTAGCTTGAGCATGCTGGTGGGCGCACGGGTGATCCAGGGCCTGGGCGGTGCGCTGATGCTGCCGGTCGGACGGCTGGTGGTACTGCGGGCTTATCCGCGCTCCGAGTTGGTGCGGATCATGGGCTTCATCACCATTCCCGGCCTGCTTGGCCCCTTGCTTGGCCCGACAATGGGCGGCTGGATGGTGCAATACCTGACCTGGCACTGGATCTTCCTGATCAACCTGCCGGTGGGCATGATCGGCTGCTACGCCGTGTGGAAATTCATCCCCGACCTGCGCGGCAGCGAGCGCACGCGCTTCGACGGCCTGGGCTTTCTGCTGTTCGGCGCGGCGATGGTGCTGATCACCATCGCCATGGAAGGCCTGGGCGAACTGCACCTGCCGCATCTGCGCGTGATATTGCTGCTGTTCGGCGGGTTCGCCTGCCTGGCGGCGTACTGGCTGCGCGCCGGGCATATCGATAACCCGCTGTTCTCGCCGGTGCTGTTCAAGACGCGCACCTTTGCCGTGGGGATCCTGGGCAATCTGTTTGCGCGCCTGGGCAGCGGCGCATTGCCGTTCCTGGTACCGCTGCTGCTGCAGGTGGCGCTGGGCTATTCGCCGTCGGAAGCCGGCATGAGCATGTTGCCACTGGCGGCGGCGGCGATGTTCGCCAAGTCCATCGCACGTCCGCTTATCGAGCGCCTCGGCTACCGCATCGTCCTGACCGGCAACACCCTGGCCCTGGGCCTGATGCTGGCGAGCATGGGCCTGGTCAGCGAACAAACGCCCTACCCGCTGCTGTTGGCCATGCTGGCGGTACTGGGGGCCATCAACTCCCTGCAATTTACCGCCATGAACACCGTCACCCTGATCGACCTCGACGACGCCCAGGCCAGCAGCGGCAACAGCTTGCTGTCGGTAGTGGCGCAATTGTCCCTGAGCCTGGGCGTGGCCTGTGCCGGTGCATTGCTCGGCGGCTTTACCGCCGAAGCCGGCAATGACGGGGTCAATACCGTGCTGGGCGCCTTCCAACTGACCTTCCTCACCGTGGGCCTCATGGCGATGCTGGCGGCGGCGATCTTCCTGCAACTGTCGCCCAAGGACGGCAAACGGGTGGTCAGCCGCGAGCACGATATCGAGCACTAACGGGCGTCTCGTCGAGAACTTGCGGGGAAAATCCCACGAGGCTGGTACACTGCGCGACATTTTGTTTTGCAGAGCCAGTCCCGTGACTACCATCGCCACCGCTTTTAATACTTTGCCCCTGTCCGCCGCCATGCTGGCTAACCTCGACTCGCTGGGTTACGTCGAGATGACGCAGATCCAGGCGCAAAGCTTGCCGGTGATCCTCAAAGGGCTGGACCTGATTGCCCAGGCCAAGACCGGCAGCGGCAAGACTGCCGCATTCGGCATCGGCCTGCTGAACCCGATCAACCCGCGCTACTTCGGGTGCCAGGCGCTGGTGATGTGCCCGACCCGCGAACTGGCCGACCAGGTCGCCAAGGAAATCCGTCGCCTGGCCCGTGCCGAAGACAACATCAAGGTACTGACCCTGTGCGGCGGCGTGTCCCTCGGCCCACAGATTGCTTCCCTGGAGCACGGCGCCCACGTCATCGTCGGCACCCCGGGCCGCATCCAGCAGCACCTGCGTAAAGGTTCGCTGGTGCTGGACGGCTTGAACACCCTGATCCTCGACGAAGCCGACCGCATGCTCGACATGGGCTTCTACGACGCCATCGAAGACATCATCAGCAAGACCCCACCGCGCCGCCAGACCCTGCTGTTCTCGGCCACTTACCCGGTGAGCATCAAGCAACTGGCCTCCAAGTTCATGCGTGCGCCTCAGCAAGTGAAAGCCGAAGCGTTCCACTCCGACGATCAGATCGAACAGCGCTTCTACGAGATCTCCCCGGAAGAACGCATGGACGCCGTGACCAAGGTGCTGGCGCACTTCCGCCCTGCTTCGTGCGTGGCGTTCTGCTTCACCAAGCAGCAAGTGCAGGAAACCGTCGACCACCTGACGTCCAAGGGCATTTCCGCTGTTGGCCTGCATGGTGACCTGGAACAGCGCGACCGTGACCAGGTACTGGCGATGTTCGCCAACCGCAGCACCTCGGTGCTGGTGGCCACCGACGTCGCCGCCCGTGGCCTGGACATCGACGCCCTGGACATGGTGATCAACGTCGAACTGGCCCGCGACTCGGAAATTCACATCCACCGTGTAGGCCGTACCGGCCGTGCCGGTGAGACTGGTATCGCCATCAGCCTGGTGGCGCCGTCCGAAGCCCACCGCGCCCAGGCCATCGAGCAACTGCAGAAGTCGCCGCTGAACTGGGACCAACTGGACAACCTCAAACCGCAAAGCGGTGGCCCGTTGCTGCCGCAGATGAGCACCCTGTGCATCGCCGCCGGGCGTAAAGACAAGGTTCGCCCAGGCGACATCCTCGGTGCATTGACCGGTGAAGCCGGCATTCCGGGTGCCCAGGTCGGCAAGATCGCGATCTTTGACTTCCAGGCTTTCGTGGCCGTGGAACGCGGCATCGCCAAGCAAGCGTTGCAGCGTTTGAATGACGGCAAGATCAAAGGTCGTTCGCTGCGCGTGCGGATCCTGTAACAACATAGTGACTGCAAGGACCGAATAACTGTGGGAGCTGGCTTGCCTGCGATAGCGACGGTGAATCCACTACCGCCATCGCAGGCAAGCCAGCTCCCACAGTGTTGATTGCATTTCAAATCAATAGTTTTGTGAGGACATGGCTGTGCGCTCGACCGAAGTTGTGATCATTGGCGCCGGCGCCGCAGGGTTGATGTGCGCGCTGACCGCCGCCGGGCGTGGGCGCAAGGTGATGTTGATCGACCACGCCAACAAGGCCGGCAAGAAAATCCTGATGTCCGGTGGCGGCCGCTGCAACTTCACCAACATGTACACCGAGCCGGCCAACTTCCTCTCGCACAACGCGCACTTCTGCAAATCCGCCCTGGCCCGCTATACCCAGTGGGATTTCATCGGGCTGGTGGCCAAGCACGGCGTGCCGTACCACGAGAAGAAACTCGGCCAGCTGTTCTGCGACAACAAGTCCAGCGACATCCTCGGCATGCTGCTCGACGAGTGCATCCAGACCGGCGTGAGCCTGCACCTGGACACTTCCATCGAGGCAATCGCCAAGCTCGAAAGCGGCTATCAACTGCAAACCACCTTGGGTGAGCTGCGCTGTGAATCCCTGGTGATCGCCACGGGCGGTTTGTCGATCCCGACGCTGGGCGCCACCGGTTTCGGCTACCAAGTGGCCAGGCAATTCGGCCATGAACTGCTGCCGACCCGCGCCGGGCTGGTGCCGTTCACCATCACCGACCAGCTCAAGGAGTTGTGCGGCGAGTTGTCCGGCACCTCGGTCGACTGCCTGGTGAGCTGCAACGGCCAGAGCTTTCGCGAGAATATCCTGTTCACCCATCGCGGCCTGAGCGGGCCGGCGATTTTGCAGATTTCCTCGTATTGGCACTCCGGCGACACGGTAGAAATCAACCTGCTGCCCGACCACGACGCCCATGCCTGGCTGCAACAGCAACAGGCCGAACACCCCAACAGCGAATTGAAAACCCTGTTGGGTGAGATCTTCACCAAGAAGATGGCCAACCTGCTGGCCCAAAGCTGGTTCGAATCCAAGCCTATGAAGCAGTACACCCACGCTGAAATTGCCGATATCGCGCAAAAGCTGGGGAGCTGGCAACTGGTACCGGCCGGCACCGAGGGTTATCGCACCGCCGAGGTAACATTGGGCGGGGTGGATACGCGGGAAGTGTCCTCCAAGACCATGGAATCGCTGAAAAGCCCCGGCCTGTACTTTATCGGCGAAGTGCTGGACGTGACCGGCCACCTGGGCGGGTTCAACTTCCAGTGGGCGTGGGCCTCGGGCTACGCGGCCGCGCAATACGCCTGACGTGCACCTTGAGATGCAATCCCCTGTGGGAGCTGGCTTGCCTGCGATAGCGGCAGTGAATCCCACATCGTTATCGCAGGCATGCCCGCTCCCACATTGGTTTTGCAGTGATACTGAAAATTTTGCTGTCCGATGTGATCGCTACGCTTGCCGTGGCGTCATTACTGGCTCAATTTAGCGACAACGTCCCGGAAGACTCCAGACTTCATGTCATCGACCTCGTTCAAGCAGTCCATGCGGCGCCTGTGGGCGCTGGATAAATTCAGCTACAGCGTACGGGTGTTCATCGCCCTCACCGGCAGCATGGCGTTGTGTTGGTACCAGGATGAAATGACGCTGCTGATCCCGCTCTTCCTGGGGATTATCGCCAGCGCCCTGGCCGAGACCGATGACAGCTGGCAAGGCCGCCTCAACGCGCTGGCGGTGACACTGGTGTGTTTCAGCATTGCCGCGCTGTCGGTGGAGCTGCTGTTCCCTTACCCCTGGATATTTGCCATCGCCCTGGCCCTGGCCAGTTTCGGCCTGACCATGCTCGGCGCACTGGGCGAACGCTATGGCGCGATTGCTTCGGCCACCTTGATTCTGTCGGTATACACCATGATCGGCGTGGACCAGCGCGGTGGCGCCGTCACGGATTTCTGGCATGAGCCGCTGCTGCTGGTGGCCGGTGCCGCCTGGTACGGTGTGTTGTCCGTACTGTGGCAGGCGCTGTTTTCCAACCAGCCGGTACAGCAGAGCCTGGCGCGATTGTTCCGCGAGCTGGGGCGCTACCTCAAGCTCAAGTCATCGTTGTTCGAACCGATCCGGCAGCTGGACGTGGAAGCGCGGCGCCTGGAATTGGCCCAGCAAAATGGCCGGGTAGTGGCTGCGCTGAATGCCGCGAAGGAAATCATCCTGCACCGCGTCGGCAATGGGCGACCGGGCTCGAAGGTCAGCCGCTACCTGAAACTGTACTTCCTGGCCCAGGACATCCACGAGCGCGCCAGTTCCTCCCACTACCCCTACAACGCCCTCACTGAAGCCTTCTTCCATAGCGATGTGCTGTTTCGCTGCCAGCGCTTGCTGCGCCAGCAAGGCAAGGCCTGCCAGACCCTGGCCGAGTCGATCCAACTGCGCCAACCGTTCATCTATGACGACAGTTTTGCCCAGGCCCTGGGCGACCTCAACGCGTCCCTGGAGCATCTGCGCATCCAGAGCAACCCGGCCTGGCGCGGCCTGCTGCGTTCATTGCGCGCCTTGGCGGCCAACCTGTCCACACTCGACCGCCTGCTGGGCGACGCCAGCAATCCCGATGCCCTGGCGGACGCCACCGACAGTAACCTGTTGGACCGCGCCCCGCGCAACCTCAAGGAAATGTGGACGCGCCTGCGCACCCAACTCACACCCACCTCGCTGCTGTTTCGCCATGCCCTGCGCCTGTCCCTGGCGTTGACCGTCGGCTACGCCACCCTGCACGCTATCCACGCGTCCCAGGGTTACTGGATCATCCTCACCACCCTGTTCGTCTGCCAACCGAGCTACGGCGCTACCCGGCGCAAGCTCGGCCAGCGGATTATCGGCACCGCCATCGGCCTCACCGTGGCCTGGGCGCTGTTCGATCTGTTCCCCAACCCGGTGGTGCAGTCGATGTTCGCTATCGCCGCGGGCCTGGTGTTCTTTATCAACCGCACCACCCGCTACACCCTGGCGACGGCGGCGATCACGCTGATGGTGCTGTTCTGCTTCAACCAGGTGGGTGATGGCTACGGGCTGTTCCTGCCACGCCTGTTCGATACCTTGCTCGGCAGCCTGATCGCTGGCCTGGCGGTATTCCTGTTCCTGCCGGACTGGCAAGGCCGGCGCTTGAACAAAGTGCTGGCCAACACCCTGACCTGCAACAGCATCTACCTGCGCCAGATCATGCAGCAATACGCCGCCGGCAAGAGCGACGACCTGGCTTACCGCCTGGCCCGCCGCAACGCGCACAACGCCGACGCCGCGTTGTCCACCACCCTGGCCAATATGCTGATGGAGCCGGGGCATTTTCGTAAGGAAGCCGACGTGGGTTTTCGGTTCCTGGTGCTGTCTCACACCTTGCTCAGCTATTTGTCGGGGTTGGGTGCGCACCGCGATACTCAGTTACCGGCCGACGTGCGCGAGCACTTGATCGAAGGCGCGGGCAACAGCCTGGCGGCGAGTATCGATGAGATTGCTACGGGCCTGGCCAACAAACAGTCGATTGCGATCCAGAGTGATGCCGAGGAGGGGTTGGCAGCCGAGCTGGAGCAAATGCCCGATGAGATCGATGAGGCGCAGCGGTTGGTGCAGACGCAGTTGGCGTTGATCTGCCGGCAGTTAGGGCCGTTGCGTACGTTGGCGGCGCATCTGATCAAGGATACCGGTGCGGCTTAGACCGCTATCGCAGGCAAGCCAGTTCCCACATTTGACCGAGTTCCAACATAAGAATGCGGGCAAAATGTGGGAGCCCGGCTTGCCCGCGATGAGGCCCGCAAGCACGCTACATCCCATGCGCCTTCATCAAGCGCGCATAACTGCCATCAGCCTTCATCCTGGCAATCTCCCGATCAAAGCTGGCGACAATCTGCGCGTGCTCGGGGTTCTTCAAACTGACCAGAATGTGCAGGCTGTTCTCGCTCAACGGCTTGCCCACAAACGCCACCGCATTGCGCACCCGCGGCGACTCCCGAGCCAGGTAATAACGCGCTACGTATTCGTCCTCCAGCGTCAACCGCACACGCCGCGCAGCGAGCATGCGCACCGCCATGGCGAAGTTGTGCACGGGTACTTTCTGTAGCTGGGAGTCTTGATCGAACGCCGCCGAGTAAGCGTAACCGCGTACCACGGCGATGGTCTCATCGTGCAGTCGGGCCAGGCTGTGATAAACAATGTCATCGTCGCTGCGCTTGAGAAAGCGCACACGATTAAGCAGGTACTCAGCAGAAAACTGGCCAAACTGCGTGCGGGCCTCGTCGTACCAGGCGTTGATCAGCACATCGTAGCGCCCATCGCCCACGCCCTTGAGCGCACGGGCCCAGGGCACCTGCTCAAAGTCACTGGCGTACCCCGCACGGGCCAGGGCCGTGCTGACGATATCCGTGGCCAAACCGCCATTGATCAAGGTGGCATCGGTGAAGGGCGGCCAGCCATCCGCCACCAGACGCAGACGTTGTGCCAGCACCGGCTGGGCCAGCAGCAGCACTGCGATCAAAGCAACGGCACGAGTCAATCTCGGCATGCTCAAAGTCCTTGGCGGGCAGGCGGTGGCCTGATAACAGTAGCTCATCAATGAGCCTGCATTGCAGATTACACAAAGCAACCAGCAGCGCACGCACTCAATGATGGCAAATTGACGCCATTCACACATTTGCCAATTTTAGACAGCAGCGCCCGCCGCGCTTACTATCCAGGCACGTCTTTACAAGAGCACACATCATGACGGTTGATTGGATTTGCAAACATCACGACGACTTGGGCAAGGACCAGCTGTATGCCGTCCTGCGCTTGCGCAGCGAGGTATTCGTCGTCGAGCAGAAATGCGCGTATCAGGACATCGACGGGCAGGACCTGGCGGGTGACACCCATCACCTGATGGCCTGGCAAGATAATGAGCTATTGGCTTACCTGCGCCTGCTGGACCCGGAGTCCCAGGGCGGCGATGTGGTGATTGGTCGCGTCATCGTTTCGCCAGCGGCACGGGGCACCGGGCTGGGGCATCACATGATGGAGGAGGCGCTTGAGCGCATTGAGGATATCTGGCCGCAAACGCCGATTTTTCTCTCGGCCCAGGCGCATTTGCAGGGGTATTACGGACGATATGGGTTTGTGGTGGCGGGTGAGGAATACCTGGAAGATGATATTCCACATATTGGTATGCGGCGCGTCTGAGGGCGCCATCGCAGGCAAGCCAGCTCCCACATTGGACTGTGGGAGCCGGGCTTGCCCGCGATAGCGTCAGTCCTGCCAAAGCCGACCTTCAGGGATAGCCCAACACCTGCTTGATCGACGCCAGATTAGCCTCGATCCACCCCCGATCAATCGCCCCCCAGTCCCGAATCCGATAGCGCCCGGCATGGTGACGCGCACCGTCCTCCTGCTCGAACTCACACACAATATCCAGGTCGGCCAACGCCGCAATGGTGTCCTGGGCGGTACGCCGAGGCATGCCGGTGGCCTCGGTCAGCGCCGGGACGCTGCTGGCCAGTTGGCTGTCGATCAAGTACGCCACGTACAGGCGGCGGTAGAAGCTGCTTTTGGTCTTGCTCACATCCATGGTCAGTCGCCTTGGGGTTAGGGCTTGCCCTGCAAATCGCGCCAGGTGAGGTACACACGCAGGTCGAATTCCACCTGATGGTAGCCCGGCATCATGTATTGGCAGAGTTTATAGAACGCCTTGTTGTGGTCCGATTCCTTGAAGTGCGCCAGCTCGTGCACCACGATCATGCGCAGAAACTCCGGGGCCGCCTCCTTGAACAGCGAAGCGATGCGGATTTCTTTCTTGGATTTGAGATTACCGCCCTGCACCCGGGAAATCGTGGTGTGCAAACCCAAGGCACGATGGGTCAGGTCCAGGCGGTTGTCGAACAGCACTTTGTCGATAGACGGCGCGTTACGCAGGTGCTCCTGCTTCAAGGCCAGGGCATAGGCGTACAGGGCCTTGTCGCTCTGCACCGCATGGCGTTCGGGGTAACGCTGGTCCAGGTAAGCCCCTAACTGGTCCTTGGCGATCAGTTGGCGCACTTGCTCCTGAAGCGCAGCGGGATAGGCCTGGAGGTATTTCAACGCGGTCATGGGCTCTGCAACGCAATTGGGACGGGCGCCAGTGTAGCGAATTCAAAGCGCGCGAGGGTACGACCAGCCGGCAACGTCCTCGGCCATCAACGGCAGCGCAGCCCACGGCCCCTGGATATGGGCGCAGCCATTGGCCTTGAGCCACTGGGTTTGCTCAAGGGTCTCCACGCCTTCGGCGATCACCAGCACACCAAAATGCTCACACAGTTGGATGATGCTGCGCGCCATCGCCCCATCCCGCACCGAGCCAGGCAGGCGCGCCACCAGTTGAGGGTCAAGCTTGAGGGTGTCGAACGCCAAGTCGCGCAAATGGGCCAGGGAGCACTGGCCGCAGCCAAAATCGTCCAGGGCAATCCGCACCCCTATCCGGCGCAGTAACTGGAGTTGCTTGGTGGACTCGGCGAGATTGCTCATCAAGCAGTCTTCGCCGATTTCCACCTCCAGTTGTCGCGCCTGTAACCCATGTCGCTCCAGCATCTGCTGCAGTTGGTTGGCCAGGTTGGGCATGTTGAACTGGCTGCTGCTCAGGCTCACGCTCAACACCAGTTCGGGGTCGAAGGTGGCTTGCCAGGCCTGGCGCTGGGCGGCGACTTGCTGGTAGATCCAGGCACTCAACTGGTTGATCAACCGCGCCTCTTCCAGCAGTGGCAAGAACAGGCCCGGCGGCACATCGCCGACGCTGGGATGCTGCCAGCGCAACAGCGCTTCGACGCCGCGCAAACGCCCGTCTTCCAGAGAGACCTGAGGCTGGTACACCAAGGTGAAATCCTTGTTGGCGATGGCGGTACGTACACTGTCTTCCAGCATCAACCGCGAGCGGGCGCGGCCGTTCATTTCCTGGTCGTAGTAACGATACTGCTGACGGCCGGCGCGCTTGGCTTCGTACATGGCAATGTCCGCGGCCCGTAGCAGGCCGCTCAAGTCCGAGCCGCAATCCGGGAACGTCGCGATGCCAATACTGACCCCAAGCATCACCTCCAGACCATCGACCTGCTGGCACACCGATACCCGCTCGATGAGCTTTTCCGCGATCTTCGCGGCCTGCTCGGGAAACTCCAGCTCCAGCAACGCGGTGAATTCATCCCCACCCATGCGCCCGAGAATGTCGTAGGAACGCAGGCATGCTTGCATCTGCTCCGAAACCCACCGCAGCACGCGATCCCCGGCGTCATGGCCCAACGTATCGTTGACCCGCTTGAAGCCATCCAGGTCCAGGTACAGCAATACCAGCGCCTGCTCGCTACGTTCGCTGCGCAGCAACGTATTCTCCATCGCCTGATGGAAACCGCGCCGGTTCAGCAGCCCGGTCAGCGGGTCGGTCACGGCCTGGAATTCCAGTTGCTGATGCAGGTGACGCACTTCAGACATGTCTAGCACCGTCACCACCATTGCCTTCTGCTCCGCAGGCAAAGGCGCGCAGGACAACGCTACCGGCACTTGCTGGCCCCGACCGGTGCGCAAAATGGCATCGTGTTGGCGCCACGTCTCGCCCCGGCGATACGCCTCGTACATGGGAAAGCCCAACCAGGCTGGCACATGGGGCTTTTGCAGGAAACTGAGGAAACTTTCGCCCTGCAACTCAGCCATCGTTGCATTCAACAGCCGGGAAATGGCCGGGTTGGCGTACTCGATCACACTGTTTTCGCTCACCACCAGAATGCCCTCGGCGGCGTTATCCAGCACCGAGGCATTAAAAGCTCGGGCCAATTCCAGGTCATGGCTCAGGCGCTGCAAGGCACGGCGATTGCGCTGGTGCTCGAGCAACGCCTGCACCTTGGGCTTGAGGATGTGCGGGTCAAAGGGCTTGAACAGGTAGTCGATCGCCCCACTGGCGTAGCCTTCCAGCACCGCGTCGGGCGAATGGGCGGTGGCCGTCAGAAAGATAATCGGCGTCATGCGCGTACGCTGGCTGCCACGCATCAGGCGCGCCACCTCGAAACCGTCCATGCCCGGCATGCGCACGTCCAGCAGCACCAGGTCGACCTCGTGGGCCAGCAGTAACTCCAAGGCTTCCAGGCCAGACGCGGCGGTTATCACCCGCCAGTCGTCACGCTGCAACAGCGCACGCATGCTGACGAGGTTTTCCGGGTAGTCATCGACCACCAACAGAACCGAAATTGCATCGTCGTGTTGTGGAGCGCCATCCATGCTACGTCTCTTCCTTAGGGAGCTGCACCGGTCACTTTTGCTACCAAGGCCGGATAAACACTGAGGGCTCACTCTAGCCGCGCGGCCAAAAAAGCAGAAGTGACGTGGGTGCCCTCATTGTGCCAAAGGCCAGGAAGCCGACTAACGGTAAGGCCCTGTAGCCCGCGGTTCACGGGCGACATGGCTTTTTGACATTTAGCTGACGCCAATAAATTGCCAGCAATTGTTTAACAATCTCACCAGCACGGCCTATAAAGAACCTGGAAGGCCCTTTGGGCCAATGCCTACACCCTCTGTAAAAAGGCCAACACCATGATCGACCTTTCCACCTGGAACCTGAGCATTCCGGTCGGCTCCCCACCCACGACCATTGAAACGCCGAGGCTGCTGAGCGGCTTCAACGATCAATACTTCCAGGCCGAAGGCAGCGACGTGCAGTTCTGGACACCTGTGACGGGCTCGCGCACCGAAAACGCCATCTACCCACGCAGCGAACTGCGCGAAACCTACGCCGACGGCCGCCTGCGTAACTGGACCTACCCCGAGGCCGACAACTTCCTGCGCGCCACCCTCACCGTCAACCAGGTGCCCTCCTCCGGCAAGATCGTGATCGGCCAGATCCATGCCTACGACAGCCAGAAACCGCTGATCAAGCTGGAGTACCAATTCAAGGAGAAAACCCAGACCGGCAACATCGTCGCCAAAGTGCGCATGCGCCCGGACGAGGCCGAAAGCCAGGTGATCATCGTCGCCTCCAATGTGCCACTGCAGAAGAGCTTCACCTACGTGATCAACCTCAACAAAGCCGGGCTGCTGAGCGTGTATGCCGCTGACAGTGAGTGGAATGAACGGATTGGCGCGGCATGGGGTGACAAGCCGCTGTACTTCAAGGCGGGGGTGTATGTGCAGGACAATACGGGCGACACCAATGAGGGTGCGCGGGTGACGTTTGCGAAATTGGATATTGATCACGAGTGAATCGTCCCGTGAGACACAGGATTTTTCCCCGATAAACCCAACGTCTTAAACACACCGTTGCACCCTGTGGGAGCCGGGCTTGCCCGCGATGGCGGCGTATCAGCCAATATCCTCGGCGCCTGACACACTGCCATCGCGGGCAAGCCCAGCTCCCACATTGACCGTGCGTCGGCTCAAGGTCCGGTGTGGGTGCTACAGCACCGTTGCGACAAGCCAAAGAACGCCGTGGTTTCGGCGCTTCATCTGCAAGTTGATTAAATGGTGTCCATAAAAAAGCCCGCATCGCTGCGGGCTTTTATTAACACTTGAGGCTTAGTTCACCTTAGCGTTCAACTCACCTTTCAAATACCGCTGGTACATCGCTTCCAACGAGATCGGCTTGATCTTCGAAGCATTACCCGCAGTACCAAAGGCTTCATAACGCGCAATACACACATCACGCATCGCCGTCACAGTGGCGCCGAAGAATTTACGTGGGTCGAACTCGCTCGGGTTGGTCGCCATCAGGCGACGCATCGCACCGGTGGATGCCAGGCGCAGGTCGGTGTCGATGTTGACCTTGCGCACGCCGTACTTGATGCCTTCGACAATTTCTTCAACCGGTACGCCGTAGGTTTCTTTGATGTCGCCGCCGTACTGGTTGATGATCGCCAGCCACTCTTGCGGTACCGAGGAAGAACCGTGCATCACCAGGTGGGTGTTGGGGATGCGCTTGTGGATTTCCTTGATGCGGTCGATGGCCAGCACGTCGCCAGTAGGTGGCTTGGTGAACTTGTAGGCGCCGTGGCTGGTGCCGATGGCGATGGCCAGGGCGTCGACCTGGGTCTTCTTGACGAAATCGGCGGCTTCTTCCGGGTCGGTCAGCATCTGGCTATGGTCCAGCACGCCTTCGGCGCCGATGCCGTCTTCTTCGCCGGCCATGCCAGTTTCAAGCGAACCCAGGCAGCCCAGCTCGCCTTCAACCGAAACGCCGCAGGCGTGCGCCATGGCCACGGTTTGTTGGGTGACGCGTACGTTGTACTCGTAGTCGGTTGGAGTCTTGCCGTCTTCGCCGAGAGAGCCGTCCATCATCACCGAGCTGAAGCCCAGTTGGATCGAGCGCTGGCACACGTCAGGGCTGGTGCCGTGGTCCTGGTGCATGCACACCGGGATGTGCGGGAATTCTTCGATGGCGGCGAGGATCAGGTGACGCAGGAACGGGGCGCCAGCGTATTTGCGCGCACCGGCCGAAGCCTGGACGATCACTGGGGAGTCGGTCTTGTCAGCGGCTTCCATGATGGCGCGCATCTGCTCAAGGTTGTTGACGTTAAAGGCTGGGACGCCGTAGCCGAACTCGGCTGCGTGGTCCAGCATTTGACGCATGCTGATAAGTGCCATTGTGTTGTCTCTCCCGGTCGAGGGTCGTTAATCGTGCAAGCCTGCCGTAGCGGCGGCTGCTATTCAAGTTATTGCAGATCAAGGGGTTGAGCCTTGTGCTGCTGAATCGTTATTGCTGTTGGGTTCAGTTGGCTTTGCAGCCGCGCCCAATCAAATCATCCGTCGCTACCCAGTAAACCAGGCCTTCCTCACCTTTGGTGTGAAACGCCAACTGGCCGTCGCTGTACAGCACGCCCGAAGCGGCTACCTCTTGCTTGAGACGGTAAACCTGGTCCGAACCGCCGAGGCGTACATCCACTTCGGAGCGGGCCTGGTTGGCAAAGCGCCAGTTGACCTCGGCCTTGCTGTCGCAGGTCCAGGTGGTCCATTTGTCGGCTGGCTCTGCCTTGTCGAACAGGTTCATGCTGCTGCAGCCGGCCAACAGGGCCAGGGCTGCCAGGGCGAAAACGCCTTTCATTGCCAATCCTCGCAGGGCGACCTGGGGTCGCCGTTGCTATCGGTTAGTGGATCAGACCCGTCATGGGCAACCCTGTTCCTGACCGTTGGGCGCGGAGTCGTATTTCTCCAGCCGTTCGTTGCCGATGCGCTTGTTGATCACCGGCATGGTCTCGGCTTGCCAGTCAGCCTGGTAACAGCTTTTTCTCAACGGTGCCTTGGCGTTATCCGCTTCCGGCGCCGCGCTGGGTGTGCTGCCGCAGCCGGCCAACAGGCCCGCTGCGATCACCAGTGCCAACGACTTGATCATGGGAACGCTCCTTTTCCTGATCACGCGAGCCTTAACCTTTGGCTCGGGTTTCCAGCACTTCCACGGCTGGCAACACCTTGCCCTCGACGAACTCGAGGAAAGCGCCGCCACCGGTAGAAATGTAGGAGATCTGATCAGCCACACCGTATTTATCGATAGCCGCCAGGGTATCGCCACCGCCAGCGATGGAGAACGCCGAGCTTTCAGCGATCGCTTTAGCCAGCACTTTGGTGCCGTTGCCAAATTGGTCGAACTCGAATACGCCCACCGGGCCATTCCACAGGATAGTCTGGGATGCCTTGAGCAGCTCGGCGAAGTTGGCTGCCGTTTGCGGGCCGATGTCCAGGATCATGTCGTCGTCGGCCACGTCAGCGATAAGCTTGACGGTGGCGGCGGCGCTTTCCGCGAATTCCTTGGCAACCACCACGTCCACCGGCAACGGCACGCTGACCTTGGCAGCGATGGCGCGGGCGGTGTCGAGCAGGTCTGGCTCGTACAGGGACTTGCCCACCGGGTGGCCGGCAGCGGCCAGGAAGGTATTGGCAATGCCGCCGCCGACGATCAGTTGGTTGCAGATCTGGCTCAGGCTGTTGAGCACGTCCAGCTTGGTGGATACCTTGGAGCCGGCAACAATGGCCGCCATCGGTTGGGCCGGAGCGCCCAGGGCCTTGCCCAGCGCATCCAGCTCGGCAGCCAGCAACGGGCCCGCCGCGGCGACCTTGGCGAACTTGGCCACGCCGTGGGTCGAACCTTCGGCGCGGTGGGCGGTGCCGAACGCGTCCATCACAAACACGTCGCACAGGGCGGCGTATTGCTGGGCCAGTTCGTCGCTGTTCTTTTTCTCGCCCTTGTTGAAGCGCACGTTTTCGAACAACACGATATCGCCGGCTTTCACGTCCACGCCGCCCAGGTAGTCTGCGACCAATGGCACGTCACGGCCCAGGGCCTTGCTCAGGTACTCGGCGACCGGCTTGAGGCTGTTTTCGGCGGAGAACTCACCTTCGGTCGGGCGACCCAGGTGGGAGCAGACCATCACGGCCGCGCCTTTTTCCAGGGCCAGCTTGATGGTCGGCAGCGAGGCAAGGATTCGCGCATCGCTGGTGACAACACCGTCCTTGACGGGGACGTTGAGGTCTTCGCGGATCAGTACGCGCTTACCTTGCAGATCGAGGTCGGTCATCTTCAACACGGTCATGGGTCGCAGTTCCTGAATTACTGTTGAGGTTGTTTAGAAGCGATGTGCAGATAGTGTTCGGCAACATCCAGCATGCGGTTGGCAAAGCCCCATTCGTTGTCGAACCAGGCCAGGATGTTCACCAGCCTGGGGCCGGAAACGCGGGTCTGGCTGGCATCGACAATCGCCGAATGCGGGTCATGGTTGAAATCGCAACTGGCGTGGGGCAACTCGGTGTAGGCCAACAGACCTTTGAGCGGGCCGCTGGTGGCGGCGTCGCGTAGGATCCGGTTGACCTCGGCCGCGTCAGTGTCACTGACGGTTTGCATGGTGATATCCAGGCAAGACACATTCACCGTCGGCACCCGTACGGCTTTGGCCTGGATTCGCCCGGCAAGTTCCGGCAGCAGTCGCTCGATGCCGCGCGCCAGGCCGGTGGACACCGGAATCACTGACTGAAACGCCGAACGCGTGCGGCGCAGGTCTTCGTGGTGATAGGCGTCGATGACCGGCTGGTCGTTCATCGCCGAGTGAATCGTGGTGATCGACACGTAATCCAGGCCGATCGCCTGGTCCAGCAGGCGCAACAACGGCACGCTGCAGTTGGTGGTACACGACGCGTTGGACACCAGCAGCTCATCGCCGGTCAGGCAATCCTGGTTGATGCCGTAGACGATGGTCGCGTCGACATCCGCCTCGCTGGCCATCGGCTGGGAAAACAGCACACGCGGGGCGCCAGCGTCGAGAAAACGCTGGCCATCGGCACGGGTGTGATAGACACCGGAGCATTCCAGCACCAGGTCGACGCCCAGTGCTTTCCAGTCGATGCCTTCGGGGGTGGCACTGCGCAACACTTGCACGCAGTTGCCATTGATATGCAGACAATCGCCTTCAACCCGCACTTCGCCAGGGAAGCGGCCGTGGGTGGAGTCAAAGCGTGTCAGGTATTCGATGCTGGCCATGTCGGCCAAATCATTGATCGCGACAATTTCAAACCCGGCCGCCGCCCCTCGCTCGAACAGAGCACGCAAGACGCAACGACCAATGCGGCCGTAGCCGTTGAGTGCAACTTTGTAGGGACGCGGTTGGGGCATGGGGTTCTCGCATTGTGGGCGACACAAACCACTGTAGGAGCGAGCTTGCTCGCGAAGAACCTGAGAGCGCCGCGTTAAACCAGAAACGCTGCGTTATCGTTAACGATCTTCGCGAGCAAGCTCGCTCCTACAGTAGAGGCGGTGACCAGTAGGCCACCGCGTTAGCGCTTTAGTCTTCCAGCAACTCTTCAGCCTGACCCAGGATGTTTTCCAGGGTGAAACCGAACTCTTCGAACAACGCTGGCGCCGGCGCCGACTCACCGTAGGTGGTCATGCCGATCACGCGGCCTTCCAGGCCCACATACTTGTACCAGTAGTCGGCGTGAGCTGCTTCGATGGCAATACGCGCACTGACCTGCAACGGCAACACCGATTGCTTGTAGCCGGCGTCCTGGGCTTCGAACACGCTGGTGCACGGCATGGACACAACGCGAACGTTGCGGCCTTGCTCGGTCAGCTTGTCATACGCCTGAACGGTCAGGCCCACTTCGGAACCGGTGGAGATCAGGATCAGCTCCGGCTCGCCGATGCAGTCCTTGAGCACATAACCGCCACGGCTGATGTCGGCGATCTGCGCGTCGGTACGCACCTGGTGCTGCAGGTTCTGACGCGAGAAGATCAGCGCCGAAGGGCCATCCTTGCGCTCGATGGCGTGCTTCCAGGCCACGGCGGATTCCACGGCGTCGGCTGGGCGCCAGCAATCCAGGTTCGGCGTAGTGCGCAGGCTGGTCAGCTGCTCGACCGGCTGGTGCGTCGGGCCGTCTTCGCCCAGGCCGATGGAGTCGTGGGTGTAGACGTGGATCACGCGCTTCTTCATCAGCGCCGCCATACGTACGGCGTTACGTGCGTATTCCATGAACATCAGGAAGGTCGCGCCGTAAGGCACCAGGCCGCCGTGCAGGGACACGCCGTTCATGATGGCGCTCATGCCGAACTCGCGCACGCCGTAGTACATGTAGTTGCCGCTGGCGTCTTCGGCCGAGACACCTTTGCACCCCTTCCACAGGGTCAGGTTGGAACCGGCCAGGTCAGCAGAACCGCCGAGGAACTCAGGCAGCAACGGGCCAAAAGCGTTCAGGGTGTTCTGGCTGGCTTTACGGCTGGCGATAGTCTCGCCCTTGGCCGCGACTTCAGCGATGTAGGCCGAGGCCTTTTCCGAGAAGTCGGCAGGCAGGTCACCGGCCAGGCGGCGTACCAGCTCGTTGGCCAATTCAGGGAATTCGGCGGAGTACGCAGCGAAACGCTGGTCCCACTCGGATTCAGCCGCCAGGCCTTTTTCCTTGGCATCCCATTCGGCGTAGATGTCTGCCGGGATTTCGAACGGGCCGTGGTTCCACTTCAGTGCTTCGCGGGTCAGGGCGATTTCCGCGTCACCCAGCGGGGCGCCGTGGCAATCTTCTTTACCTTGCTTGTTCGGCGAGCCGAAACCGATGGTGGTCTTGCAGCAGATCAGGGTTGGCTGCGCGCTCTTGCGAGCGGTGTCGATGGCGATCTTGATTTCTTCCGGATCGTGGCCGTCGACGTTGCGGATCACCTGCCAGTTGTAGGCTTCGAAACGCTTTGGCGTGTCGTCGGTGAACCAGCCTTCGACTTCACCGTCGATGGAGATGCCGTTGTCATCGTAGAACGCAATCAGCTTGCCCAGGCCCAGGGTACCGGCCAGGGAAGCGACTTCGTGGGAGATGCCTTCCATCATGCAGCCATCACCCAGGAATACGTAGGTGTGGTGGTCAACGATGTCGTGGCCAGGGCGGTTGAACTGCGCGCCCAGGACTTTTTCCGCCAGGGCGAAACCAACCGCATTGGCCAGGCCTTGGCCCAGGGGACCGGTGGTGGTCTCGACGCCCGGGGTGTAGCCGAATTCCGGGTGGCCCGGGGTGCGGCTGTGCAGCTGACGGAAGCTCTTGAGGTCGTCGATGGTGACATCGTAGCCGGTCAGGTGCAGCAGCGAATAAATCAGCATCGAGCCGTGGCCGTTGGACAGCACGAAGCGGTCACGGTCGGCGAACGACGGGTTGCTCGGGTTGTGTTTCAGGTAGTCACGCCAAAGTACCTCGGCGATATCCGCCATGCCCATCGGGGCACCGGGATGGCCGCTGTTGGCTTTTTGCACGGCATCCATGCTGAGGGCACGAATGGCGTTGGCACGCTCACGACGGCTGGGCATCGCTGATCTCCTGGAGTTTGCTGAAAAGAAACGGAAAAAAGGACCGGCATTTTCCCTCAGCCACCGCCTGCGGGCAATGACAGATAGTCACTTGAGGGCGTTTTTCCTGTGCTTTGGGCATCAATCCCTTGCAGAAACCTTTAACCGGTTCGTCTAAAGGTTATAGCGACGGCTTATAACCGCCACTTATCGTTCAATATCAAAACTTTTTGATATTGGCCTTGCGAGGATCTACACCCGTCACTAGACTGCTGGCCTTATGAACCTACCCGTGCCCTCCTCCCTGCGTCCTGACGACGGCGATGAACTGGCTGCCTTGTGCAAGGCCGCTGGCGATCCGTTGCGCTTGAACGTACTGCGCGCACTGGCCAACGATTCTTTCGGAGTACTGGAGCTGGCGCAGATCTTCGCCATCGGCCAGTCCGGCATGAGCCACCATTTGAAGGTGCTGGCCCAGGCCGACCTGGTGGCCACCCGTCGCGAAGGCAATGCGATTTTCTACCGGCGTGCACTGCCCCATACCGAACTGCTTGGCGGCAAATTGCACGCTGCCCTGCTCGAAGAAGTGGATAACTTGTGCCTGCCCGGCGATGTGCAATCGCGTATCGGCCAGGTGCACGGGCAACGCGCCGCCGCCAGCCAGGATTTTTTCTCACGGGTGGCCGATAAGTTTCGCGCCCAGCAGGATCTGATCGCCGGCTTGGCCCAGTACCGCGAAAGCGTACTGGCGCTGCTGGACAAGCTGAGCTTCAGTGAAGAGGCCACGGCCTTGGAAGTCGGCCCTGGCGACGGCGGTTTCCTGCCCGAACTGGCGCGTCGCTTCGAGCAGGTCACCGCGCTGGATAACAGCCCGGCGATGCTTGAACTGGCGCGCCAACTCTGTGAGCGCGAAGCCTTGGGCAATGTGCGCCTACAGTTGGCCGACGCCCTGAGTGACACCGGCCTGCGAGCTGATTGCGTGGTGCTGAACATGGTCTTGCACCATTTCGCCGCACCGGCAGAAGCTCTCAAGCAAATGGCCGGGTTGCTGCACCCCGGCGGTAGCCTGCTGGTTACGGATTTATGCAGCCACAACCAGAATTGGGCCAAGGAGGCCTGCGGTGATCTCTGGCTGGGTTTTGAACAGGACGATCTGGCCCGTTGGGCCACCGCTGCGGGACTCGTTCCCGGGGAAAGCCTCTATGTAGGTTTACGTAATGGTTTCCAGATTCAGGTCCGCCATTTTCAGCGACCGGCTGGCGACACTCACCATCGGTAAATATCAGGAAAACATCGAGATGAGCGAATACTCCCTTTTCACCTCCGAGTCCGTGTCTGAAGGGCATCCGGACAAAATCGCCGACCAGATTTCTGACGCGGTGCTGGACGCTATCATCGCTGAAGACAAGTTCGCCCGTGTGGCGTGCGAGACGCTGGTGAAAACGGGCGTGGCGATCATCGCCGGCGAAGTTACCACCACTGCCTGGGTCGACCTGGAGCAGATCGTGCGTGACGTGATCACCGACATTGGCTACAACAGCTCCGACGTCGGCTTTGACGGCGCAACCTGCGGTGTGATGAACATCATCGGCAAGCAGTCCCCGGACATCAACCAGGGCGTTGACCGGGCCAAGCCTGAAGACCAGGGCGCCGGCGACCAGGGCCTGATGTTCGGCTACGCCAGCAACGAAACCGACGTACTGATGCCCGCGCCGATCACCTTCTCGCACCAGCTGGTACAACGCCAGGCCGAGGCGCGTAAATCCGGCGTACTGCCATGGCTGCGCCCTGACGCCAAGTCCCAGGTGACCTGCCGCTACGAAGGCGGCAAAGTCGTGGGCATCGACGCCGTCGTACTGTCGACCCAGCACAACCCGGACGTGTCCTACGCCGACCTGCGTGAAGGCGTGATGGAGCTGATCGTCAAGCATGTGTTGCCTGCCGAACTGCTGACCAAGGACACCCAGTTCCACATCAACCCGACCGGCCAGTTCATCATCGGTGGCCCCGTGGGCGACTGCGGCCTGACCGGCCGCAAGATCATCGTCGACAGCTACGGCGGCATGGCCCGTCACGGCGGTGGTGCATTCTCCGGCAAGGACCCTTCCAAGGTTGACCGCTCTGCGGCTTACGCCGGTCGTTATGTGGCCAAGAACATCGTGGCTGCCGGCCTGGCCGAGCGCTGCGAAATCCAGGTTTCCTACGCCATTGGCGTGGCCCAGCCTACGTCGATCTCGCTGAACACCTTCGGCACCGGCAAGATCAGCGATGACAAGATCGTCAAGCTGGTGCGTGAGATCTTCGACCTGCGCCCTTACGCAATCACCACCATGCTCGACCTGCTGCACCCGATGTACCAGGAAACCGCAGCCTACGGCCACTTCGGCCGCACCCCTGCGCAGAAGACTGTGGGTGATGACACCTTCACCACCTTCACTTGGGAAAAAACCGACCGCGCCAACGACCTGCGTACCGCCGCCGGCCTGTAATCGTTCGCGGTAAATAGAGCCCCGCCAGGTCTGCCTGGCGGGGCTTTTTGTTGCCTGCAGGACCACTTCGGGCTTTTTTGGATCCAAGGCTTGCAGGCCAAATGATGGCCCACTAGAATCCGCGCCCTCTCGGGCCCTTCACCTTATTTGGATATTGCACTGCGCCCGCCCGGGATGGATAAGCGCGCAGGCAATCGAACATTGAGGTTTTCATGCGCATTTCCACGCTCGCCCCTGCCGCCCTTCTGCTCAGCCTGTTCACCCTGTCGGCCCAGGCCGCTGACCTGAACGCTTTGAGCGGTGCCCTGAGTGCCCAGCTCGGTGGCGGCAATGCCGGCGACTGCCAGCAGCAACCCAAAGACCTGCAAGCCAAGATCGACGCGGCCAATGCCAAGAACGATCTGCTGAAAGTGCGGGCGTATGAGACTGCGTTGGAGCAGGTCAACAAAGCTTGCAACAAACTCGCCGACAGCCAGGCAAAAGTCGACGCCAAGCAGCAGAAGCAGCAGGCCAAGGCTGAAAACAATGAGGCTGTGAAGGCCTTGGGCGGCCTGTTCAAGTAAACAGAAACACCCGGTAAAAAGCCCCGCTCGGTCGGGGCTTTTTTGTGGGCGCGCGGATCACTTAGGCTGGCCCCCCTTTTCGAGCAAGGATGCTCATGATGCACGTATTACTGGCTGTTCTCATAAGCGCCGCACCCGCCTGGGCCTGGGCCGAAACCTGCCCCGATGACGTTCACTCACAGCTGGAAACCCTGTCCAGGCAAATCCAGCAGTGGGACGACAGCTACCATCGACAGGGCCAAGCCCTGATCAGCGATGAGCTCTACGACCAGGCCCGCAGACGCCTGGCGCATTGGCAAGAATGCACTCGCGAGCAGACACCCAAGCCTGATAACCCGCTGGCCAGTGCGCGCGGTAACTTACCTCACCCGGTCGCACACACTGGCCTGCAAAAGCTGCCGAGCGAGCCCGCCGTCAGTGACTGGCTCAGCACTCGACGGGATGTCTGGGTTCAACCCAAGGTCGATGGCGTTGCGGTGACACTGGTGTATCGCCAGGGCCGCTTGCATCAGCTCATCAGTCGGGGGGACGGCCTGCTTGGCCACGATTGGTCAGCCTCCGCCGCCAAGATCCCCGGCATTGTCCAACAGTTGCCCGACGCCGTTGATGTGGTGCTGCAAGGCGAACTCTATTGGCGCCTCAACCACCATGTGCAATCGCTCAAGGGCGGGCTCAATGCACGCAGCAAAGTGGCTGGCCTGATGAACCGTCGTCGGTTGAGCGATGCCGAGGCTGCCGGGATCGGCCTGTTCGTCTGGGCGTGGCCAGACGGCCCGACGGATTTCACCGAACACCTGGCCACCTTGGCGCGCTGGGGCTTCACCGATAGCCAACAGTACAGCCAACCCGTCAGCACCATCAGCGAAGCTGCGCATTGGCGCACGCATTGGTACAACGCGCCATTACCCTTCGCCAGCGACGGCGTGGTGCTGCACCAGGCTGCGCGAGCGCCCGCCGAGCGCTGGCAAGCCAGTGCGCCCTACTGGTCGGTTGCCTGGAAGTACCCGGCTATCAAGTCACTGGCCCTGGTGCGCAAGGTCGAGTTCAGGGTGGGACGTACCGGGCGTATTACACCTATCCTCGAATTGGAGCCCGTACGGCTGGATGATCGGCAGATCAGCCGAGTGAGCGTCGGCTCCCTGAAACGCTGGCAAGCCCTGGATATCCGCCCCGGCGATCACGTGTCGATCAGCCTGGCGGGCCAGGTCATACCGCGACTGGACGAGGTGATCCTGCGCAACGAGACACGCGTGGACGTGCAGGTACCCAACGCTCAAGACTTCCACGCCTTGAGCTGCTGGCAACTGGACCCTGGCTGCGAAGACCAACTGCTCGCCCGCCTCACCTGGCTGAGCGGTAAACACGGCCTGGCCTTGCCCCACATGGGGCGCGAAACCTGGAACGTATTGATCCAGGCCGGTCTAATCGCAGGCTTTCTCGATTGGTTGACACTTGATGCGGCCGAGCTTGCTACCATTGAGGGCTTAGGCGAGCGTACCCGTGCGCGGGTGCTCGACAGTATTCAAAACGCCCGGCAACGCCCTTTTTCACTATGGCTCAAGGCCTTGGGCGTGCCGCCGGCGGCGCGCAACAACCTGGAAGGAGACTGGCAGACGCTGGTCGCCAAAGACACTCAAGCCTGGCTGGCCTCAGATGGCATCGGCCCGGGACGCGCGGCGCAACTCAGCGCTTTTTTTCGCGACCCGCAGGTACAAGCCTTGGCTGAAACATTACGCGGAGCCGGGATAGATGGGTTTTGATCCCCTCCGCCACCTGATTGCGAACCTGGAGTCTTATATGAAATTTCTCGCCCCCTTTGCCTTGCTGACCTTCGCGAGCTTCATGGCCACGCCGCTGTTGGCCGCCGAAGACGCACAACCCCTCACCGGCTGCGCCGCCAAGCGCCAGGCCATCAGCAGCCAGATCGAACAAGCCAAGGCCCACGGCAACAGCGCGCAACAGGCTGGCCTGGAAAAAGCCCTGGCCGAAGTTACCGCCCACTGCACCGATGCCGGCTTGAAGAAAGAACGTGAAAACAAGGTGCTCGACGCCAAGCACGAAGTCAGCCGCCGTCAGGCCGACCTCGACAAAGCCATGAAAAAAGGCGACCCGGACAAGATCAACAAGCGTAAGGAGAAACTGGCCGACTCGCGTAAAGAGCTGCAGGACGCAGTGGAAGAACTCGACCAGTAAAACCGATCAATGATCGCGGAACTGTTTATGGCAGGCGCTACAGGCATCTTCAACTTTTTGCACCGCAGGTTGAAGGCTACTGGCTTTATAAGGTTGCACCTGGCTGGCGATCACCAATTCACCGGTGGCCGCCTCAAGTTCGCGGGCCAGTTGCTGGAACTGCGCCTGTTTTTGCCACACATCATCTTTGGCACTGGTGTGGTCTTCTTCGCGTACGCTCGGGAAATGTTTCCACGGTTCATGGGACAACGCATCCAGCTTGACCGCACCCTCGGCGAACTTGGCGCCATCAAATTGGATACGTCCGCGCAGCATGCCGCCCAGGTCTTCACCGGTCTTGAGCATCTGCTTGAAGATCGCCTTGCGCTGGCCCAGGGGGGAATTGGGATCAACACCGCCACAGGCAGACAAAGCCAGGCAGGCCAGCAATACAACGGTCAGTTTTTTTAACATCATCATGGCTTCAAGGTCACGGGAAACGGCGGCCAGTATCCTCGCACCGCCCACAAAGACCAATAGCCCTATTAATAATAAGGTTGCCCGGATGCAGTGAAGCGCGGGCAATCGTTTCAGGAATTGCTTGCATGAATGTCACCTTCAAACCCTGGGGCCGCCGCCTGGCTTGGGCTCTGCCAATGTTCGCGCTACTGGCCGGCTGCGATGCCGGTAAAGACACCGATAAAGAAGTTGCCCAGGAGCCAACCAAACCTCACGCCGTTGCCACCTATGTGAGCGCACCGTGGGAAGCCCTGCCGAGCGTTTCCGACAGCGACTTGCTCGCCGGGTTTGAATCCTGGCGCAGCGCCTGCCAGCGCCTCAAGGCCGACCCGGTCTGGGGCCCGACCTGCGCGACAGCGGCCAGCGTACCGGGCGATGCCGTAGCGGTTCGTAGCTTTCTCAAGGAACACCTGGACGTCTTCGGCCTGCGTTCGGCCAACAACACGCCAAACGGCTTGATCACGGGTTATTACGAGCCGGTCTACCCCGGCAGCCTGACCAAGACCGCCACCGCCCACGTGCCGGTATACGGCGTGCCGGACGACCTGATTGTCGTCAACCTCGACAGCATCTATCCGGAGCTCAAGGGCAAGCGCCTGCGCGGGCGCCTGGAAGGCCGTGTGCTCAAGCCGTATGACGACGCCAGCACTCTCAACAGCCAAGGCTCCACCGCCAAGCCGATCGCCTGGCTGACCGACCCGATGGACCTGCAGTTCCTGCAAATCCAGGGCTCGGGGCGTATTCAACTGGCCGGCGGGCGTCAACTGCGTGTGGGTTACGGCGACCAGAACGGCTACCCGTACCGCCCTATTGGCCGTTGGCTGGTGGAACAAGGCGAACTGAAAAAAGAAGACGTGACCATGGGCGCCATCAGCGCCTGGGCCAAGGCCCACCCGCAGCGCATTCCAGAACTGCTGGCGAGCAACCCCAGCTACGTATTCTTCAGTGCCCGCCCCGACAGCAACGAAGGCCCACGCGGTTCGCTGAACGTGCCATTGACCGCCGGCTACAGCGTGGCAGTGGATCGCAAGGTAATTCCGCTGGGCAGCCTGTTGTGGTTGTCGACCACCAAACCAGACGGCACGCCACTGGCACGCCCTGTCGCCGCGCAGGATACCGGCGGCGCAATCACCGGAGAAGTGCGCGCAGATCTGTTCTGGGGCACAGGCAATGCCGCAGGCGAGTTGGCGGGGAATATGAAACAGCAAGGGCAGATCTGGATGCTGTGGCCCAAAGGCGCGGCGTTGCCCCAGGTGCCGGATGCGCCTGCCGGAACCTGACAATCACTGGCGCTTTTTTTAGGAGCGAGCTTGCTCGCGAAAAACGCACAGGCGCCGCGCTTACTCAGGAAGCACGCGTTATCGTTGACGTTCTTCGCGAGCAAGCTCGCTCCTACAACACCCCTTACATCGAAACGAAGAAGAAACTCGCAATCAACGCCATACCCACGGCCCACACCAGCGAACGCAAGATCGCCCAGTCCGCCAGGTAGCAAATGATGTACAGCAGGCGGCTGGTGATAAACAGCACTGCCAGCACGTTGATCGTCACCAGTTCGGCGTTGCCGGCCAGGTGCGCAATGATGACTGCAGCGGCAAACGCCGGGGTCACTTCGAAACTGTTGAGTTGCGCGCTATGAGCACGCTTGGCGACGCCTTCCAGGCTATCGAGGAAGGCACGCGGGTCGTGGTTATCCCGTGGCCCGAACTTGCCTGTGCTGAACTTGGCCACACCAGTGCAAATGTACGGCAGAAAGATTGCGATCAATACACACCATAAAGCGACTGTCATCACCGATTCCTTTTAGTTTTATCCGACGGTTAGAGTTTCATCACCAACATGCCAATCAACACCAACCCACAGGCTATGAGCCGTGGACGGCCAAAAGGTTCTTTCAAGTAACGCATGCCGAACAGCACCACCAGAATCACACTGACTTCGCGCAGCGCGGCGGCTTCGGCAATCGAGCCCAACTGCATGGCCCAAAGTACCAAAGCGTAGCTCAACAACACGCACAGCCCCACGCTCAAGCCCAACCGCCACTGGGTGCGCCAGAACAGGCTGAAGGCCGCACGCTTGCGCACCAGCGCCAGCAACGGAAACGGCCAGGCGCTGATCAGCGTCAGCCACACCAGATAATCCAGCGGATGCGACCAGCGCCGCAGCGCCTGCCCGTCCAGAAAGGTGTAGCAGCCGATGCACAGACCAATCAATACCACCACCGGTAGCATCGACCAGGGCAACCGGTCACCGCCGCCGCCCTGCCACAGCAGGCACACCATGCCGAACGGAATCAGCAGAATCCCCAGAATCTGCTGGGTATTCAATACTTCGCCGGCAAACACCAGGGTCAGCACCAGCACCACCAGCGGCGACAAACCGCGCATCAACGGATACACCAGGCCCAGGTCACCCACCCGATAGGCCTGGATCAACAAATAGCGATAGAGCAACTCAAACAACGCAGAAGCAATGATCCACGGCCAGATGTCCAGCGGCGGCCAGGACACGAAGCCCACCGCGAATACCACGAACAGCAGCGCCACACTGTCCATGCAGGCAATGACTAAAAGGCGCTCGCCGCTGAACTTGATCAAGGTGTTCCACGTCGCATGCAACAGCGCCGCTACCAGCACCAGGGCTGTCGCTCCCACCAGAACCTCCTTAATTGATACGTCATGTAACAGCACCTGTTTATACTAACTACCGATTCGACGCACCCCGTGCGCCTATATTTCCCTGCTCCAAGGACCCCGGATGCTTGAACTTGTCGCCGCCTTCATCTGCCTCACCACCCTGCTCACTTATGTGAACTTCCGCTTTATCGGCCTGCCGCCCACCATTGGCGTGATGGTCACCGCACTGTTGTTCTCGCTGATCCTGCAAGGCCTGAGCGTGCTCGGCTACCCAGGCCTGGAAGAACGTATCCAGCAGTTGATCGGCCAGATCGACTTCGGCGATTTGCTGATGAACTGGATGCTGTCGTTCCTGCTGTTCGCCGGCGCCTTGCACGTCAACTTGAACGACTTGCGCAGCTACCGCTGGCCCATCGGCCTGCTGGCAACCTTTGGCGTATTGATCGCCACCGTGGTCATCGGCAGCCTGGCGTACTACATCTTCGCCCTGTTTGGCTGGCACGTGAGTTTCCTTTACTGCCTGCTGTTCGGTGCCCTGATATCCCCTACCGATCCCATTGCGGTGCTCGGCGTGCTACGGACCGCCAATGCCTCCAAACCGCTGAAAACCACCATCGTCGGCGAGTCGCTGTTCAATGACGGCACCGCCGTGGTGGTGTTTACCGTGCTGCTGGGTATCGCGCAGTTGGGTGAGACGCCCACCGTGAGCGCCACGGCCATGCTGTTTGCCCACGAAGCCATTGGCGGCGTGCTGTTTGGCGGGCTGATCGGCTATCTCGTGTACCTGATGATTAAGAGCATCGAACAGCACCAGATCGAAGTCATGCTGACCCTCGCCCTGGTGATCGGCGGCTCGGCCATGGCCTCGGAGCTGCATGTGTCCGCACCGATTGCGATGGTGGTCGCGGGGCTGATCATCGGCAACCTGGGGCGCAAACTGGCGATGAACGACATGACGCGTCGCTACCTGGATGGTTTCTGGGAACTGCTCGATGACATGCTCAATGCCTTGCTGTTTGCGCTGATCGGCATGGAGCTGCTGCTACTGCCATTCAACTGGCTGCATGTGTTCGCGGCCAGCCTGCTGGCAGTGGCGATCCTGCTCTCGCGCCTGCTGACCGTGGCCCCGGCGATCCTGTTGCTGCGCCGTTGGCGCACGGTACCGCGCGGCACTATCCGTATCCTTACCTGGGGCGGCTTGCGCGGCGGCGTTTCGGTGGCACTGGCCTTGGCCCTGCCTCTGGGCCCGGAGCGTGACTTGTTGCTGAGCATCACCTACATCGTGGTGCTGTCTTCGATCCTGTTGCAGGGGTTGAGCATCGGCAAGCTGGTCAAGCACGTGACCCGGGACGAACCCCAGGCCACGCCTGAGCATCACTGATCCTTGTTGATCTGCTGCGGATGCCTCGGGTCCGCAGCCTTTTTACCTGGCAGGCTGCTTTCGCTGCGAACCTGCGCATGGCTGATCAACGCGAAGATGAAACTGCCGCCGATGATGTTGCCGGCCAGGGTCGGCCCGGCGAAGACCAGCCAGAAATCCTTCCATGGCAACTCGCCGGCAAATACCAGGTAGGACACTTCGGCTGAACCGACGACGATATGGGTGAAGTCACCCAGAGCCATGAAGTAGGTGATCAGAATGATGATCCACAGCTTGGCACTCTCCATCGACGGGATCATCCAGACCATGGTGGCGATCATCCAACCGGAGACGATGCCCTTGGCGAACATCTGCGCGGGGTCGTTCTCCATGACCTTGCGCCCGATCTCGAGGAAGGCCAGGTCGGTCTTGGTATCGAAGATCGGCAGGTGCAGCATCACGTATGCCACCAGCAAGGTGCCACACAGGTTGCCCACCAGCACCACTGACCACAGCCGCAACAGACGCCCGGCATTCGCCAGGGTTGGCTTGCTCATCACCGGTAGCACGGCGGTCAGGGTGTTTTCGGTAAACAGTTGCTGGCGTGCCAGGATCACCGCGAGGAAGCCCGCGCAGTAGCCGAAGCTGGCAATTACCTTGAAGGCTTCGCCCTCAGGCAGGCGTGAATTGAGCAGCCCCATGGCCATCAGTGACAAACCCATGGTCAGCCCGGCTGCCAAGGCCGACCACCACAACGCGGCGACACTGCGCTCCAGCTCCTGGTCGCCCTGGGTACGAATGATTTCGTGCAATACCGCTGCGCGGGGCGGCTGGTTCTTGTCGACGTCCTGCTGCTCTTCCTGGGACAGGTTGGGGGTCTTGCCGTCTTCTTGCGTAGCCATGGTGATACCTGAACGGGGGGCGATGTTCAGGTACGACCTATGGTTGATGAAGAGCGTTCACTGGTCCTGCGCGGGATTACTCGCTGAGGCCGTCTTCCTGGAACTGATCCTTGACGTACTTGATCTCTGTACGGCCGTGAGGCGATGGCAAACCGTCTTCGCCGAGGTTGACGAAGACCATTTTTTCTACCGTCAGGATGCTTTTGCGCGTGATCTTGTTACGCACTTCACAGGTCAGGGTAATAGAGGTACGACCAAACTCGGTGGCCGTGATCCCCAGCTCGATGATGTCGCCCTGGCGCGAGGCGCTGACAAAGTTGATTTCCGAGATGTACTTGGTGACCACGCGCTGGTTGCCGAGTTGGACAATGGCGTAGATGGCCGCTTCTTCGTCGATCCAGCGCAACAGGCTGCCGCCGAACAGTGTGCCGTTGGGGTTGAGGTCTTCGGGTTTTACCCATTTGCGGGTGTGGAAGTTCATGGTCACTCCAAAGCGTCTTGCCAAATGATAGGCAACATCATGGCAGAGCAAGGACCCAAGCTCTATGAGCCATTAGCTATCAAGCCCATGAACGATCTTCATGCCGCCGACAGAAAGGCTTGGGAAGTGCCGCTTACACGGCTATAATCGCCTCCGCTTCAAAACGGTCATCTTTGATTGATACCGTTCTCCCGCCACCTGTCCGAGGGGCGCTGCAGCAGGTTCAACCTGTCAGGCTCGGATGGGGCGTTGTCCGGCCTGGTTGCCCTGGCCTGATACTAAACGCACAACGGCGCCCATTCGCACACTACGAATGGAGGCTCTCTATGAGCGCTGTAATGACGCCTGCAGATTTCAACGACTACAAAGTCGCCGACATGTCCCTTGCTGCCTGGGGCCGTCGCGAAACCTTTATCGCCGAATCCGAAATGCCAGCCCTGATGGGCCTGCGCCGCAAGTACGCCGCTGAGCAGCCGCTCAAGGGCGCCAAGATTCTCGGCTGCATCCACATGACCATCCAGACTGCCGTGCTGATCGAAACCCTGGTTGCTCTGGGTGCCGAAGTGCGTTGGTCGTCCTGCAATATCTTCTCGACTCAAGACCAGGCCGCTGCCGCTATCGCTGCTGCCGGTATCCCGGTATTCGCCTGGAAAGGCGAGACCGAAGAAGAGTACGAGTGGTGCCTGGAGCAAACCATCCTCAAAGATGGCGCGCCTTGGGATGCCAACATGATCCTTGACGACGGCGGCGACCTCACCGAGTTGCTGCACAAGAAATACCCGCAGATCCTCGACCGCGTCCACGGCGTGACCGAAGAGACCACCACCGGCGTACACCGCCTGCTGGACATGCTGGCCAAGGGCGAGCTGAAAATCCCGGCCATCAACGTCAACGACTCGGTGACCAAGAGCAAGAACGACAACAAGTACGGCTGCCGTCACAGCCTGAACGATGCGATCAAGCGCGGCACCGACCACCTGCTGTCGGGCAAGCAAGCCCTGGTGATCGGCTACGGTGACGTGGGCAAGGGTTCGTCCCAGTCCCTGCGTCAGGAAGGCATGATCGTCAAGGTCTCCGAAGTCGACCCGATCTGCGCCATGCAAGCCTGCATGGACGGTTTCGAAGTAGTTTCGCCGTTCATCAACGGCCAGAACGACGGCACCGAAGCCAGCATCGACAAAGCCCTGCTGGGCAAGATCGACCTGATCGTCACCACCACCGGTAACGTGAATGTGTGCGATGCGAACATGCTCAAGGCCCTGAAGAAGCGCGCCGTTGTCTGCAACATCGGTCACTTCGACAACGAGATCGACACCGCTTTCATGCGCAAGAACTGGGCATGGGAAGAAGTGAAGCCGCAGGTACACAAGGTTCACCGTACCGGCGCTGGTGATTTCGACCCACAGAATGATGACTACCTGATCCTGCTGGCCGAAGGCCGCCTGGTGAACCTGGGCAACGCCACTGGTCACCCAAGCCGCATCATGGATGGCTCGTTCGCCAACCAGGTGCTGGCGCAGATCTTCCTGTTCGAACAGAAGTACGCCGACCTGTCGCCAGCCCAGAAAGCCGAGCGCCTGACTGTGGAAGTACTGCCGAAGAAACTCGACGAAGAAGTGGCCCTGGAAATGGTCCGCGGCTTCGGCGGTGTGGTGACTCAACTGACCAAGACCCAGGCCGACTACATCGGCGTGACGGTTGAAGGCCCGTTCAAGCCGCACGCTTACCGCTACTGATCGGCCTTGCTGGCGCCGGCTCTTCTGTGGGAGCCGGGCTTGCCCGCGATGCAGACGCCTCGGTGTTCCAGTAACACCGAGCTGATGCTATCGCAGGCAAGCCAGCTCCCACAGAAAGCCAGGCACCCGCATCGATTGCGTATGCCTTCCAGGCTTTCGAGTTTCCAAGGGTATGACCATGTCCCAAGACCGTCGCTACAGCTTCGAGTTCTTCCCGACCAAGACCGATGCTGGGCATGAAAAACTGATGGCGACTGCCAAGCAGTTGGCCAGCTTCAGCCCTGACTTCTTCTCCTGCACCTACGGCGCTGGCGGTTCGACCCGTGATCGCACAATCAACACCGTGTTGCAGCTTGAAAGTGAAGTCAAAGTTCCCGCCGCTCCGCATTTGTCCTGCGTGGGCGACAGCAAGGCCGACCTGCGTAGCCTGCTGACCCAATACAAAGCCGCCGGCATCAAGCGCATCGTTGCCCTGCGTGGCGACCTGCCATCAGGTATGGGCATGGCCAGCGGTGAGCTGCGCTACGCCAACGACCTGGTGAGCTTCATCCGCGAAGAAAGTGGCGATCACTTCCATGTCGAAGTAGCCGCTTACCCGGAGATGCACCCCCAGGCGCGCAATTTCGAAGACGATTTGCAGAACTTCGTGCGCAAGGCCAATGCCGGCGCCGACAGTGCAATCACCCAGTATTTCTTTAACGCCGACAGCTACTTCTACTTCGTCGAGCGTGTACGGGCGATGGGCGTGAACATCCCGATCGTGCCGGGCATCATGCCGATCACCAATTACAGCAAGCTGGCGCGCTTCTCCGACGCCTGCGGCGCAGAGATCCCGCGCTGGGTGCGCAAGCAACTGGAAGCCTATGGCGATGACGTCAAAAGCATCCAGGCGTTCGGCGAGCAGGTCATCACCGAGATGTGTGAGCAATTGTTGCAAGGTGGTGCACCAGGGTTGCATTTCTATACCCTGAACCAGGCTGAACCCAGCCTTGCCATCTGGAACAACCTCAAGCTGCCACGTTAACGCTTGACCAGTTGTACCAAGGCCCTCGTTCTGACGAGGGCCTTTGTCGTTTTACGTTACCCACGGAACCCCGCAGTCCATGAATACAGTGCCCTCGACGTCCCGCCCGCAACTGGTCTACCTGGTCTTCGGCGCCGACACCTACCATCAGGAAGCCGTATTCAGCATCGCCAGCGCACTGGCATTCCTGCAGGACACGCCGGACGCGAACATCGACATTCAGGTATTCAGCGACAACCCCGAACCCTATCGCTTGCTGCCGGTGCGCGTCCGCCCGCTGGACGAGGCCACCCGCAAACGCTGGAGCGAGCCCCACGGCTATCACTTTCGTACCAAACACGTGGTGCTGCGCCAGGTGCTGCAAGAATCCCAGGTAGCACTGCTCATCGACACCGACACTTTCTTCCATCATTCGCCCATGGCCCTGTTCGAACGCGTACAGCCCGGCACCCTGCTGTGCAACGCTTTCTACACCAAGTACGGCGACAATCACGAGAGCATCCTCTACACCGCCCTGCGCCAGCGCCTGCTGGACATGGGCGTGGCCGACGATGACATGATGACCCTCAACTCCGGCGTCATGGGCCTGACCCAACAGGATGCGCACATCCTCGACCACTCCATCGAGTTGATGGATGAACTGTTCCCCCACGCCCAGGGCGCCTACACCCTGGAAGAGTTCTGCCTGTCCATCGCCGCCTACCGTACCCTCAAGGTGCGCGAGTGCCCGGACCTGATCCACCATTACTGGAGCCGCAAACAGCTGTTCCGGGCCAAGGTCAAGGCGTGGATCGCCAAGCACGCCAGCGCGCCCACCAGTGTGCAAGCCCTGGCCGATACGCGCCAAGTCTCCTCGCACCTGCCGCGCCCGCCGCGTTTGCAGCGTTTGATGTACAAGCTGATCACCCTGCTGCTGCCCAAGCATCAGCAACAGTTCATCCGCGAGATTCTCTACGGCTGCTACGAACACGAAAACGAGTTCGACCAGGCGTGCGGCCCGGTTTGGTGGGACAAGGCCCGACAAAACCAGGAAGAACGCCAGAAGCGCCCGATTGATGCCCACCAGTTGGAACACTGGTTCGCCAACCCCGTGGTGCGTTTGATTCTGGGTGAGCGCCGGGCCGCGATCCACGAACACCTGCTGAACGCTCCCGCGAAGTAAGACCGCCCGCCAATGCGCGTGCCAGAGCTTCTCTTTCTTCGGGGAGCGTCGTAACCTCAGGGTATGCCCGTCCTCTTCAAGCTGTTGACCGCTGTGCTGTTTTCTTGCCTGAGCCTGGCCGCTCATGGCGAGAAACTGCGCATTGTCACCGAACCCTGGGCGCCCTATGTCTACGAAGACAACGGCACCATGGCCGGCCTGGATTATGAAACCACCCTGATCGTGTTCCAGCGCCTGGGGGTGGATGTGCAATGGCAGTTCCTCCCTTGGAAGCGCTGCCTGGCGATGCTCGAGCAGGGCCACGCCGACGGCGCGCTGGATATCTTTCACAGCCAGGAGCGCGACGCGTTGCTGCTCTATCCCAGCGAGCCGTTGTCGGAAGTCGAATTTGTCTTGTTCTATGCCAACGAACGCCCTCACCCCGCCGCCACGCTCGACGACCTGCGCGGCCTGACCGTTGGCGTTTCCCCTGGCTACCTTTATGGCGACGCGTTCAGTAAGTCCAACACCTTCCAGCGCGAACCCGCCCCCAGCCATGAAGCCAACTTTGGCAAACTCATGCTGGGGCGCGTCGATATGGTGGTGACTGACCGGCGCGTGGGGCACCACGTGCTCAAGGCCCTGGGCCTGGAAGGTAAAGTCAGCCAGGCATCGGTGGTGGTCAGCCGCCAGCAGCAATTTCTTGCGGTACGCCGTGGCGCAGGCATGGACTTGCTGGTGCAACGCTTTGCCGCCGAGCTCAAGCGCTTCAAGCAAGAGCCCGCCTATGCCACATTGAGCGCCAAATATGGCCGGATGCACGAGCAAACGGCACCCATACCAGCCCCCGAACACGCCGTTGAGCAGCAGGAAAGCAGCGCGCAGTGATTGCTCTGTTATACTGCGGCCTTTCCGCCAGGCTTACGCCCGGCCGCTCGGGTCTTGAAAACGGCACCCAACCCAGCTACTGCGCAGCTTTGCAGCCCGCGCGAGCCGGTGGAGTGCCCGCCAGACGCAGCAGGACCGGACGGGGTTGCGCTCCCCTAAGCGCCATTCACGCCCGGCAAGATTATCCCTTTGGGCCAAGCCCTAACTAAAACAGGATTACTCATGTCCTTTGCTTCCCTCGGTCTCTCCGAGGCTTTAGTCCGCGCCATCGAGGCAGCGGGCTATACCGAGCCTACTCCGGTGCAACAGCGGGCCATTCCCGCCGTGTTGCAAGGTCGCGACCTGATGGTCGCGGCTCAGACAGGTACTGGTAAAACCGGCGGTTTCGCCCTCCCGATCCTGGAGCGGTTGTTTCCCAACGGTCACCCGGACAAATCCCAACGTCACGGCCCGCGCCAACCGCGTGTACTGGTCCTGACCCCAACCCGCGAACTCGCCGCTCAGGTGCACGACAGCTTCAAGCTGTATGCCCGCGACTTGAAGTTCGTCAGCGCCTGCATCTTCGGCGGCGTCGGCATGAACCCTCAGGTTCAGGCCATGTCCCGTGGCGTCGATGTACTGGTGGCCTGCCCGGGTCGCTTGCTCGACCTGTGCGGCCAAGGCAGCGTCGATTTGTCCCACGTGGAAATCCTCGTGCTGGACGAAGCCGACCGCATGCTCGACATGGGCTTTGTCCATGACGTGAAAAAGGTCCTCGCCCGCCTGCCGGCCAAACGTCAGAACCTGCTGTTCTCGGCAACGTTCTCCAACGACATCACCGCCCTGGCCGGCAAGCTGCTGCACAACCCGGAGCGCATCGAAGTCACGCCGCCCAACACCACGGTCGAGCGTATCGAGCAACGCGTGTTCCGCCTTGCCGCCAGCCACAAGCGCTCGCTGCTCGCGCACCTGATCACCCAGGGTGCCTGGGAACAGGTGCTGGTATTCACCCGCACCAAGCACGGCGCCAACCGCCTGGCCGAGTACCTGGACAAGCACGGCCTCACCGCCGTCGCCATCCACGGCAACAAGAGCCAGAACGCGCGCACCAAAGCCCTGGCCGACTTCAAGGCCGGCAGCGTGCGTATCCTGGTGGCCACCGATATCGCCGCACGCGGCCTGGATATCGACCAGTTACCACACGTGGTCAACTTCGAGCTGCCAAACGTCGATGAAGACTATGTGCACCGTATCGGCCGTACGGGCCGTGCCGGTCGTTCGGGCGAGGCCATTTCGCTGGTCGCGCCGGACGAAGAAAAACTGCTGAAAAGCATCGAGCGCATGACCAAGCAGAAAATCGCCGATGGCGACCTGATGGGCTTCGATGCCAGCGCCGTGGAGGCCGAGAAGCCAGAAGCGCGCGAGCGTCCGGATGTGCGCAACCCTCGCAACCCACGGGGTCCGAAGGGCGATGGCCCGAACGGCGGCGGTGGTGGCGGTGGTCGTCGCGACAAAGGCAAGGACAAGGGCAAGGAAAAATCCGCGACCAGCAGCCGTGGCGAACGCCCGGCCCGTGAGCAGAAGCCCCGTGAAGGCACCCCGGCCCGCGAACAGCGCCAGCCGAGCCAGCCGCCACGCGCCGCGGCCGACCGCGCCCCGGACGAGTTCCTTGACGACGATATCGATAACTTCGGTAACCGCGTCGACTACGTGCCCCAGGCCAAACCGGCCCAGGGCCGTGGCCGTCGTCCAGGGGCTCCTGCCCAGGGCACAGGCGCTCCACGTAGCGGCCAGCCACAGGGCGGTCGCCAGAACGCCCCGCGCAACAGCAGCGGCGGCACCACCGGTACCCCGCCTGCCAAGCGCAGCGGCCCGCGCAATGGCGCACCGCGTGACGGCCAGGCCCGTCGCGAAGATTCACGCAGCAACAACCGCCGCCCTGCCCGTGACGATCAGCCTCGCTCGTCCGAGCCTGCAGTACAAAACCCACGGGGTGGCCCGGCGCCGAAGATCATCCACAAGGAGTCGAAAGCGGATCGCTTCCCGACACCTGAGCAGTTGGATCAACTGCCAGGCCGCCCTCGTGGTGAGAAACCAGCGCTGCTGACTCGCAACCGCGAAGCATAAAAAAAACCCGTATCGTGAGATACGGGTTTTTTTTGCCTGTAGGAGCTAGCTCGCGAAGGTCGTCAACGATAACGCGGGCATCCTGGTTTAACGCGGTGTCCTTGCGGCCCTCGCGAGCAAGCTCGCTCCTACATACGAAGCATTACTTCGCTTTCACACCTTCAAACGTGATGTACAACTGCACGTTGTCAGACTGTGGACCTACGTCCATGCCGTCTTTGTTGAATTCCTTGCGGCTGATGTTGGTGGTGCCTTCGAAGCCGGCACGGTAGCCGCCCCATGGATCCTTGCCTTCGCCCAGGAACGTGGCTTTGACCAGGATCGGCTTGGTCACGCCGTGGAAGGTCAGGTCCCCGGTCACATCAGCAGTCAGCTTGCCATCAGCATTTTTGCCAGTTGGCTTGACGCTGGTGGAAACGAACTTGGCATCAGGGAATTTGCCCGACTCCAGGAAGTCCTTGCTGTTGACGTGCTTGTCGCGCTCGGCGTGGTTGGAGAACACGCTGGCAGTACGCACGTTGACTTCAATCTTGGCGTCTTCGGGCTTGGCGGCGTCAAAGCTGAACTTGCCATCCAGGTCCTTGAAGGTACCGGTGATGTAGCTGTAACCCAGGTGGCTGATTTTGAAATCGACGAAGGCGTGCTGGCCTTCCTTGTCGATCACGTAGTCAGCGGCCATCGCCGAACCTGCGGACAGGAGGGCAGAACCGATTGCCAGCGCAGCGAGTGTTTTTTTCAACATGCTTTCTATTCCTTGTGAGTCGAGGTTGAACATCAGGCTTTGCGTCCCAGCATTCGCGCAAGGGTCGCATCACGATCGATAAAATGGTGTTTCAGTGCCGCCACACCGTGCAAGCCGGCGAAAACCACCAGCACCCAGGCCAGGTACAGATGCACCCAACCGGCGGTATCTGCCTGGTCCGGTAGACCGGAAACCACGGCAGGAATTTCAAACAGGCCAAACACCGGGATACCGACACCGTCTGCGGTGGAAATCAGGTAACCGGCAATCATCACGGCAAACAGCCCGACATAAAGGAACGCGTGCCCAAATGCGGCACCGATCCGCGTCATGCGGCTATAGCTGGCCAGCGGCGGAGGCGGCGGGCTGACCAGGCGCCAGACGATCCGTACCAGCATGATGGCGAACAGCGTGATGCCAATGCTCTTGTGCAAGTCGGGCGCATCTTTGCGCCAGGCGCTGTAGTAATCGAGTCCGACCATCCACAAGCCCAAGGCAAATAAACCGAACACCACAAGGGCTACACCCCAGTGCAGAACCATGCTGACCCAACCATAGCGGGCCGGCGAATTACGTAGCTGCATGTACTTAATCCCGTAAGAACTGTGCCCAAGACTAGCGCTTTACCTATCGAATTAAAGCGGAAAATTTTGCTTTGAAATATCGAAAAATACGATAACGAGGCTAGGCATCATAAATTAACAAGGGATTAAGACTATCCCTGGGAAACGTGACAGACCGTCCTGCATTTACCGCGAATTTCCCCACAATGGCTTGTGACCCAAGCCACCATTGCATAGGCTTGCGCGATTGTTTCGCCTGCGCCCGCCGCAGGACCGCTTCGAGGAGATCACCGATGGGCTTGAATAACCAGTGGATGCAACGCGACCTCGCGGTGCTGTGGCATCCCTGCACCCAGATGAAAGACCACCAGCAATTGCCCCTGGTGCCCATCAAGCGCGGTGAAGGCGTATGGCTGGAAGACTTCGAAGGCAAGCGCTACCTCGATGCCGTCAGTTCCTGGTGGGTCAACGTATTCGGCCACGCCAACCCACGGATCAACCAGCGTATCAAGGATCAGGTCGATCAGCTGGAGCACGTGATCCTCGCCGGTTTCAGCCATCAACCGGTGATCGAGCTGTCCGAACGCCTGGTCGCGATGACGCCCGAAGGGCTGACCCGCTGCTTCTACGCCGATAACGGTTCGTCCTGCATCGAAGTGGCGCTGAAGATGAGCTTCCACTACTGGCTCAACCGCGGCCAGCCGAACAAAAAGCGCTTCGTCACCCTCACCAACAGCTACCACGGCGAAACCATCGCCGCGATGTCGGTGGGCGACGTGCCGCTGTTTACCGAGACCTACAAGGCGTTGCTGCTCGACACTATCAAGGTGCCGAGCCCGGACTGCTACCTGCGCCCCGAAGGCATGAGCTGGGAAGAACACTCGCGCAACATGTTCCTGGCGATGGAGCAGACCCTGGCCGAGCATCACGACACCGTCGCTGCCGTGATCGTCGAGCCGCTGATCCAGGGTGCCGGTGGCATGCGCATGTACCACCCCGTGTACCTCAAGCTGCTGCGCGAAGCCTGCGACCGCTATGGCGTGCACTTGATCCACGACGAGATCGCCGTGGGCTTTGGCCGCACCGGCAGCATGTTCGCCTGTGAACAGGCCGGCATCCGCCCGGACTTCCTGTGCCTGTCCAAGGCGCTCACCGGCGGTTACCTGCCACTGGCCGCCGTGGTCACCACCGAAGAGGTCTACAGCGCCTTCTACGACGACTACCCGACCCTGCGTGCCTTCCTGCACTCCCACAGCTACACAGGCAACCCGCTGGCCTGTGCGGCGGCGTTGGCGACGCTGGATATCTTTGAAGAAGACAACGTCATCGAAAACAACAAGGCCCTGGCCCAGCGTATGGCGACCGCCACCGCGCACTTGGTCGACCATCCTCACGTGTCCGAAGTGCGCCAGACCGGCATGGTGCTGGCCATCGAGATGGTGCAGGACAAAGCCACCAAGGCCGCCTACCCGTGGCAGGAGCGCCGTGGCCTGAAGGTCTTCGAGCACGCGCTGGAGCGCGGGGCGCTGTTGCGGCCACTGGGCAGCGTGGTGTATTTCCTGCCGCCGTATGTGATTACCCCGGAGCAGATCGACTTTCTGGCCGAGGTGGCCAGCGAGGGGATAGATATCGCCACCAACAGCAAGGTCAGTGTGGCGGTGCCCAAAGATTTTCACCCGGGCTTCCGTGATCCGGGTTGATTGCCGAAATCCTTGTAGGAGCGAGCTTGCTCGCGAAGGCATTCCAGGCGCACCGCTGCGTCGGATGTACATTTTTCGCGAGCAAGAACTAGGCGTTCCCCTCGCTCCTACATAAACAACCTCTTCAGAGAACAGACATGAGACTGTCCCGCTTTTTCACCGACACCCCGCTGAGTCTCGGTGACCACGAACTGCCCGAAGCCCAGGCGCATTACATCAGCCGTGTGCTGCGCATGAGTGAAGGCGATGCCGTGCAATTGTTCGACGGCTCCGGCCAGGAGTTTCGTGGCACCTTGCTGGAAGTCGGTAAAAAACGCGTCACCGTGCAACTCACGGATAGCTTTGCCGGCCAGGCCGAATCGCCCCTGCATATTCACCTCGGCCAGGGCCTGTCCCGGGGCGAGCGCATGGATTGGGCGATCCAGAAGGCCACTGAACTGGGCGTCAATGCCATCACACCGATCTTCAGCGAGCGCTGCGAAGTGCGCCTCAAAGACGAACGCGCCGACAAGCGCTTGCTGCACTGGCGCCAGGTGGCAATCAGCGCGTGCGAGCAATGTGGGCGCTCAACGGTGCCGGTGATTCACCCCCCGCTCTTGCTGGCAGACTGGCTCAAGCAAACCGAGGCGGATTTGAAGCTGGTGCTGCACCCGGTGGCAGAACCGATGATCAGCCACGCCAAGCCATCGAGCCTGGCGTTCTTGATCGGCCCCGAGGGTGGGCTCACCGATAATGAAGTCGAGACCGCCCAGGGCGCCGGCTACCACGCCGCTCGCCTCGGCCCGCGGGTGTTGCGTACCGAGACCGCGCCCGTCGTCGCACTCTCCGTCGCCCAACAACTCTGGGGCGACTTCTAACCTCACCCTGTAAACCCAATCAACTGTGGGAGCTGGCTTGCCTGCTCCCACAGTTTTATCGGGTTACCCAATGCTTACTCCACTGGGTCACTCACCGGCTTGGCGATGATCGCTTTCAACTCGCGGGTCATCGGGAACTCCAGGTTCAAGCCCTTGGGCGGAATCGGCTGCTCGAACCAGCGCTGGTAAATCCCGTTGATCTCTCCCGAGCGGTACAGATCGCCCAGGGTTTCGTTGACCACAGCCAGAAACTGCGGGTCATCCTTGCGCACCATGCAGCTGTAGATCTCCCGCGACTGCTCCTCGCCGACGACCATCCAGTGATGCGGGTCCTTGGCCTTGGCGCGCTCGCCGTAGAGCAACGCGTCGTCCATATAGAACGCTACCGCGCGGCCAGTCTCGAGCATCTTGAACGCTTCACCATGGTCCTTGGCGCTGATCACGAACATATTGGCTTTGTGTTCAGCGTTATAACTTTTGAGAAAGCGTTCATTGGTGGTGCCGGCAGTGGTCACCACATTCTTGCCCGCAAGGTCGGCAAAGCCTTTGATTCCGCTGTCCTTGGCCGTGAGCAACTGGCCCTTTACGTAGATAAACCCGTAGGAGAATGCCACCTGCTTCTGCCGCTCAGCCGTCACGCCGGTGGAGCCGCACTCCAGGTCGACAGTGCCGTTCTGCACCAGCGGGATGCGGGTTTGGGACGTCACCAGGTTGTACTTCACCTTGAGGTCGCCCACTGCAGTTTTCTGCTGAATACGCTCGACAATCTTGCTTGCCAGGTCCACCGAGTAGCCCATCGGTTTACCACTGCTATCCCCCACGTAGGAAAACGGCACCGACGCATCGCGGTAGCCCAGGGTGATGGACTTGGCGCTGGCGATCTTGCTCAAAGTGCCCGCCAGAGGCGCTTCGGTTGCATGCGCCTGCGCGCCCCACAAAAGGCCCAGGGTGCAGCCGGTCAACAGGATCTTTTTCATTGTTATTCTCCGTTGGTCTTTGAGGTTATTTACGTACTGCAATCACGCTGATTTCCACCAGCACACTCGGCCGCGCCAGCTCTGCTTGCAAGGTAGTGCGCGTGGGCGCCATGCCTGGCGAGAGCCATGCGGACCAGACTTCATTCATCGGCGTAAAACCGGCAGCGATGTCCTTCAGGTAAATCGTCGCGTTGAGCAAGTGGTCCTTATCGCTGCCCGCCTCGGCCAACAGCGTATCAATCCTGGCCAGCACTTCCCGGGTCTGGGTGGCCACATCCAGGCCGTCGCCCGGCACCTGGCCCGACAGGAACACCAGTTCCTTGAACGTCACGGCACCGCTGAGTCGTTCGTTGCTGTTGATTCGGGTAATGGTCATGGCTGCATCCTCAAGCGGCGCGGGGCGTCAGGCCCTGCATATCAATGGAAGGGGTGCGCTGGTCGATCAATTCGGCCAGCAATTGGCCGCTGCCGCAGGCCAGGGTAAAGCCAAGCGCGCCGTGGCCCAGGTTCAGCCACAGGTTGCGATAGCGACTGGCGCCAATCAGCGGCACGCCCGTTGGCGTGGCCGGGCGCATGCCAGCCCATTCGAGCGCGTGTACGTAGTCAGCTGCATGGGGAAATGTCTCTACTGCCTGGCGCTTTATCAACGCCAGGCGCGAAGGCTCAAGGCCGGCATCGAATCCCACAATATCCACCATGGCCGCGACCCGTAGTTGCTCGCCGAGGCGCGCGTAGACGATCTTGCGGTCGTAGTCGGTGATGCTCACATTCGGCGCCTTGTGTTGCGGGCCAATCGGCGCGCTCAAGCTGTAGCCCTTGAGCGGGTATAAGGGCAGTGACAGCCCCGGCAGTGCCAACTCAGCGCTGCGATAACCGGCCGCCAGGACCAGTTGCTCGACTGGCATCACCTCATCACCCAGTTCGATGGCCTGCACCGCACCGCCAGCATGGCGCAGCCCGGTGACCTTGCGCCCGAGCAAGAACCTGCAGCGCCCCGACGCCTCAAGCCGGGCCGCCAATTGCCGGCAAAAAGCGTGACAATCCCCCACTTCCTCGTTCGGCGTGTAGATGCCGCCGACAAAGCCACCGGCCGCCAGTGCGGGCTCCAGGCGAGCGCACTCAACAGACGACAACACCTGTTGCTGCAGGAAATTTGTGACCTTGGCGCGGGCATGTTCGAAGGTGCTGGTACTGCGAAACATCACCAGCTTGCCGTTGCGCCGCCAGTCGAAGCCGCCCAGGCGATCATCCTCGCGCCACTGCTGTAACGTGCTCTGACTCAGGGTAGCCAGGCGCAGAAGATGGGCACCGTTACGCGTGTTGACCGAACCTCGGCAAGCGCCGATAAAGGCCGCCATCCAGCGCCATTGCTGTGGGTCGAGGCGGGGTCGCAACTTCAAGGGCGAGTCGCCCCGCAGCAACCACCCGATTGCCTGCAAGGGCACGCCCGCGTCGGCCAGTGGCGCAACATAGCGATAGGACAGTTGCCCACCGTTGGCAAAACTGGTTTCGCTGCCCAAGGTGCCACAGGCATCGATCAGCGTGACCTCATGGCCAGCCCGCACCAACGCATAAGCGCTGGCCAAGCCGATAACCCCACCGCCGATGATGCAAACCTGCCTGGCCATCCCAGCCCCCAACCGTTGATTAAGAGCGCTCAGCGTAGAGCCAGGTGACAGGTCACCGACAATGAATAAAGATGGCTCACCTATAAACAAAGGTTATGGGACTCGCCATGCGCTTGCGTCATATCGAAATCTTCCAGGCCATCCGTCAGACCGGCTCCATCAGTGCCGCCGCGCAGTTGCTGCACGTCTCGCAACCGGCGGTGACCAAAGTGCTGCAGCACGCCGAGCTGCAGTTGGGCTTTGCGTTATTCCTGCGGGTACGGGGTAAATTGCAACCCACCCCGGAAGCCCTGGCGCTGGAACGCGAAGTCGAGAAAGTCAGCGCAAGCCTGCAAGGCGTGCGGCGCCTGGCGAAAAGTTTGCGCCGCGAACCGGGACAAAGCATTCGCATCGGCGCAATCCCGGCGCTGGCGCTGGCGCTGCTACCGCCGGCGGTCCTGGAATGGAAGCGCGATTACCCGGACATTGCCTGTGAACTGTCCAGTGACCATAGCCACGAGCTGGTGCAAAAGCTGTTGATGCGCGAGATCGACCTGGCGCTGACGCTCAACTTTTCCGGGCATCCGGGGCTTACCACTCAAGTATTGGCCAACGGGGTGTTGGTGGCATTGGCGTCCAAAGGCTATTGGCCCGATGCCGAACGGCATCAGCCCCTGCCGTTGGCCGAACTGGCCGGCGCGCCCTTGATCGGCCTCTCCAGCGCTGACCCGCTGGCCGCCAAGCTGGAGAGTTATCTGGAAAGCGTCGACCCGCCACCACGCGTGACGATCTCGGTACAGACCTATTCACTGGCCCGCGCGATGGTCGAATCCGGCGCGGGCCTGACCGTGATCGATCCGTTCACAGCATTGGGTGCTTCAACGGCCACCACCCATATCCGAACGCTCACCCCGCCGCTGCCGATCACCCTCTACGCGCTGACCCGTGCCAACGAACCTCCACCGCATATGCTGGCCAAGTTGCTAGAGATTTTTGGTCGCCGCGCCCAGGTGCTACTGGAACGCCTTTAAGTGTGGGAGCCGGGCTTGCCCCCTCCCACAATCAGAGCACGTAATGCATGATCGCCACGAAATGCAGCAGGCTTCCGCCAATCACAAACAAATGCCAGATGCCGTGGGAATGGCGCAAGCGATCCTCCAGGGCAAAAAAGATAATACCTACGGTGTACAGCACCCCACCGGACGCCAACCAGATAAACCCTGCCGTACCCAACGCCGCCATCAGCGGCTTGACCGCTACCAGTACGATCCAGCCCATTACCGCGTAGATCACGATGGACAGAATCCGCGCCTCCGAACGCGGCTTGATCTCCTGCAGGATGCCGATCACCGCCAGCCCCCACACAATCCCGAACAACGTCCAGCCCCACGGCCCGCGCAGGGTCACCAGGCAGAATGGCGTATAACTGCCGGCTATCAACAGGTAAATGGAAAAGTGATCGACCTTCTGCATGATCGCTTTTCGCCGGCCTCGCACGCTGTGGTACACCGTCGACGCGCTGTAAAGCACCATCAGGGTAAAGCCATAAATCGCCACGCTGACGATCTTCCAGGGGCTGCCGTCCAGGCTCGCCACTACCAACATCCACACGGCGCCAATACAGGCCGCGACTGCACCGAGCAAATGGCTCCAGGCGTTGAATCGTTCCCCGTGGTACATCTGTCACTGACCTCCCGTAACCCTCAAGAACAAGCGGACAAGCGTCCAGCCTTGCGCATCAGAGTGCAAGCGGCACGTGACGTTCCGGCGACGACAGCCGCGTTTACGGGCACAATCGAGTGCAATCGAACAAGAGCCCAAGGCCATGCTGATCGACGAAGAATTCACCCTCAAGAAGCTGGAGATCTTCCTGGCGTTCATGCGCACCGGCAACCTGGCCCGCGCCGCCGCCGAGTTGCAAACCAGCAATGTCAGCGTGCACCGCGCCATTCACTCCCTGGAAAGTGCCCTGCGCTGCCCGCTGTTCAAACACGAAGGGCGCAACCTCACCCCGCTGGAAAGCGCCTACGTGCTCGAAGAGCGTGCGCAGAAACTGGTGGCTGATGTGGTCGACAGCGTGCGCCTGACCCGCGAAGCCGCTGGGTTCTCGGCCGAACGTTTCAAGCTCGGCTCGCTGTATTCGCTGACGGTCAAGACCGTGCCGCAATTGATCATGGGCCTGAAAATCCGGCGCAGCGAACTGAATATCGACCTGATCCTGGGCTCCAACTTCGACCTGCTCTATAAGCTCAAGAACATGGAAGTGGACGCGATCCTCATCTCCCTCGACGAACACGCCCACGACCCCGACTGCGAGCAGATCGCGCTGTTCAGCGATGACATCTTCCTCGCCACCCCGGCCGATTCGCCCCTGGACCGCGATCAGGAAATCGACCTGGCCGACGTGCGCGATGCCACCTTCATCACCCTCACCCAGGGCTTCGCCACGCATCAGGACGGCAACCGGGTGTTCCATCAGGCCGGGTTCGAGCCGAAGGTGGCGATGCAGGTGAACGATATCTTCACCTTGCTGAGCATGGTCAGTTCAGGGGTGGGTTATGCGCTGCTGCCAGGACGTATCGCAGCGGTGTATGAGAACCGCGTGAAGCTGATACCGTTGCAGCCCAGGTATCGTTTGCAACAGCAGATCGGTGTGGTGTTCCTGAAAGCCAAGGAGCGCGATCCGAACTTGCTGGCGTTGTTGGCGGAGTGTCGGATGTATGCCAATCGCCAAAGCTGAGGACGATCGCTCCCACGCTCTGCGTGGGAGCGCAGCTTAGGACGCTCCGCGTCCGCTTTTTGACCGTGACGCAGAGCGTCACAAGAGGCGTTCCCACGCGGAGCGTGGGAACGATCATCCCCTATCAGCCCACCAACCCACGCATCAGCAAAAACAACAACGACGGCCCCAACAAACACCCCAGCGCCGTATAGAACGCCGCGGTCAAACACCCATAAGGCACCAGCTTCGGATCAGTCGCCGCCAGGCCGCCCGCCACGCCGCTGGAGGTGCCCATCAAGCCACCGAAGATCACCGCGCTGCGTGGGTTGTTCAGCCCGATCAGCGGCGCCACGAACGGCGTCATCACCATCACCAGAATGGCCTTGATCAACCCCGCGGCAATCGACAGCGCCATCACCTCGGAGCTGGCCCCAATCGCCGCGCCGGTCACCGGGCCGACGATATAGGTCACGGCCCCGGCGCCAATGGTGGTGAGGCTCACCGCATCGGTGTACCCGAACGCCATCGCCACCCCTACCCCGGCAACGAACGACGAGCCCACGCCGACAAACAGCGCCAGTACACCCACGTAGCCGGCGCGTTTGAGCTCATCGACACTCACGCCAAACGCCGTGGCGACAATGGCAAAGTCCCGCAACATCGCACCACCGAGCAGGCCGATGCCTGACAACAGTGGAATATCCACCACGCCCTTGGAACCACCGGTAAACGCACCGCCCACATACGACAGCGCCAACCCCAGCAGAATGGCAATGGCCGAACCATGCAGGCGGCCCTTGGTGAAGGTATCGGAGATCCAATAAGACACCCACATGGTCAGGCCGATCACGGCGAAACCACTGATCAAGCCGTAGCCGGTGATCACTTTCATCATCGATTCGTACATGGCGATCACCCGGCTTCTTTGGTGGGAACAGGAGCAACCGGCTCGCGGTTACCGATACGCACCAGCACGGGTACCAAAGCAAAGCCGAGCACTACGGCGAGGGTCCCGGCCAGAATCGCCATAGGCCCACCGCTGATGGCGCCATACACGTTTTGCTGGGCAGCCATCGCCACCACAATCGGGATATACACCGCCGCCCAGAAACTCACGCCTTGCTCAGACTTGCCGGTAAACAGGCCGCGTTTGCTCAGGTAGCTGCCCAGGCCAATTAACAGCAGCATGGCAATACCCACCCCGCCGACGTTGGCCGGAATACCCAACAGCTTGCCCAGCAGTTCACCCACAAACAGCCCTGCCAGCGTGCAGAACGCCAAAAAAGCCACACCGTAGATAATCATGGTTGTTGTCCTCAAAGTGCTCGTTCGAAATTGTTGTTTTTGTGCTTCGAAAGCCTTGGGTACTGCGTTATCGGTGGCGGCGTTCCTCCTCTTGCAGCAGGGCCTGCAAGGTGTCCAGGCGGGCGCCTTCGCAGGCGATCACCGTGCCCTGTTCAAACACACGGCGTGACAGACCGGTGAGCACCGCGCCCGGAGGCAGTTCGATTTGCAGGCGCACACCACGCTCGTAAGCGCTTTGCACCGTGCCGCGCCAATCGACGACGCGGCACATATTGAAGGCCAGGTCGTCACGCAGTTGTTCGGGGTTGTGGATAGGTCGCGCGCGGGTGCTGCTCAGGTAAGTAATGCGCGGCGCCTTGAGTGGGACGAAGGCTTGGAACAGTGCCTGGGCGGGTTGCTCCAGCAACGGGCAGTGAGACGGCACGCTGACGGCCAGGCGCTTGGCGAAACCGTTGCCTTTGATGCGTTCGGCAACTCGCTTCATCGCCTCGTTGCTGCCGGCGATGACGGTCTGGTTGTCGGCATTGATATTGGCCAGATACACCGGCGTATGCGGGCTGTGGATATCCGCCAGCAAGGCCTCGACGCTGGAAAGATCAGGGCCGATCAGCGCCGTCATGCCATAGCCCTGTGGATAAGCCTGCTGCATCAGTTCACCACGCAGGCTGACCAGTTTTATCGCATCAGCGAAGTCCAGGGCCCCGGCCATCACCGCGGCTGGGTAGGCGCCGATGGACAGGCCCGCTACATAATCCGGCGTGCACTCTAATCGCCGGGCATGGGCCACGCCGGCGATCACCAGGCACAGTTGCACAGCCCGCGTCGATTCCAGAGCCTGCGCCGAGTCGAGCCGACGAACGTCTTCACCCAGGGCATCACTGGCCTCTTGCACAATGGCGGCCGGCAACGCCTGGAGCATGCCGCTGCGTTGGGCGCCCTGCCCCGGAAACACCAGAAGGCTACTCATGCCACGGCCTGCCAAGGGTCGAGCACAAGGTGCGCACCGCTGACGGTCTTGAGCAGTACACGGCGTGAGGGGCCGGCCCATTCGCGCAACGCGACGGCACCGAAAGGGGTTTGCAGTTGCAGGTCGACGGCGCAGGGCGCGGTGTCCAGGATCGCCAACAGCGCTCGCGCCTCGCTACGATCCAGGGGCTTGGGCGTGCACAGGATCAAATCCAGGTCACTGTTGGCATGCAGCGCTTCAATGCCACTGGCCAATTCAAACCCGGCACTGCCGCTGACGCCCCAATCTTGCGGCGCCAGCACCGGCCGCAGTTGATCGAGGGCCCGCAGCGCCGGTAAATCCCGTGGTGAGACCGCCGCTCGCAAAGCTTGCGGCGCCACCCGCCGTTGCACCGCCGCCACGGGCATCTGGGCGGCAAAACGCTGCTCACGCAAACGCCCACGCACACCGACCGCCACATGGCCCGGCTCGGCGATGGCACGCCGCACCACTACCGGATGCCCGGCACGGATCGCGTCCCGCACCCAGGCCGGGGCATCGGCAGGCAGATGCGCCAGGGTCATGCCCCAGAGTAAGTCGTGGGCGTTCACCATTGCTCCCGCAACAGCTGGCGCACTCGGCTGGAGGCGGCTCGGTTGGTGGCGCCAAGGCGTGAGCTCAAGTCGGTACTGCCGATATCCTTGACTGCCTGCACCAGGCAATCGCTGACTCGCGCCACGTCATCCGTCGTGGGTTGTTCAATCCGGGTGACTGACAACGTCTCCCACAGCAATCCCAGGCTGGCATAGCTGTCGATGTCATAGGCCATCGGCGGCACGCTGGCGGCCAGGGTTTCCAATTCTTCGACGCTACGCAAGGTCACCCGTGCCGCCGAGGCCTTGCCCATGGCATGCACCATCACGCCAGGGTCGCGCAGGGCGATCAGGCGATTGGCCTGGTAGCCGTGGGCGAGGAACGCCCCCGACATGGCCTTGCCCACCAACAGGGCGATCACCGGGTGGCCGGCGAGCCGAGCGCGAGCGTAGCTGTCAGCGGCGGCGGCCAAGGCCTGATGAATGCCAAGGGCTTCTTCGCGACGACCATAGGCTTGGCTGGGTACGTCGACGATAGCGATGATGGGGCGCTTGTCACCCCGGGCGATGGCTTCGTCCACCGCCTTGGCCAAGCCCCAGCCTTCCAGTAGGCCGACTTCGCCATTGCGGGCGCGGGGGAAGCGGTTGTGCGGGTCGGGGACCACGGCGATATAGCGCACCGCCTGTTCACCCAACACACCATCCGCCACTTTCAATGAGCCCGGCAAACCTTCGACCGGCGTTGCGTTGGCGCTCAATGCGTTGAACCACTGCAAGCCTCTCATGAGCGTTCTCCCTGATACAGCGCACGAACCGTCGCCGGCTCGATTTGCGCGCTCGCGTCCAGTTCGGCCAGGCGCGCCAGGTAAAAATCAGCGCGCCGGCTGCGCGGTTGTGCGGGCACGCCCTGCTGCAACAGTGCGCTGACAGTCTGCTGGATCTGCGCCACATCGTCGGCCACATAACGGTCGGCCAAGCCACTGTTGAAGCGCTGCTCGCCACCGGTAAGGCTCCAGATAAACGGGCGGTCGCGGGAGTCGTATTCCTCCAGGCCAGCCTCCTGCTCGATCACTTGGGGGCCATTCAAGCCCAGGCGTGCTTCGCGAGTGACCACCAGGTAACTGCACAAGCCAGCCGCGATGGACATGCCCCCAAAGCAACCGACACTGCCGGCCACCACGCCGATCACCGGCTGGTACTGGCGCAGGTCGACAATCGCCGCGTGAATGTCGGCAATGGCAGCCAGGCCCAGGTTGGCTTCCTGCAAGCGCACGCCGCCCGTTTCCAGCAGTAGCACCGCGCAGGTGGGGACGCCGTTGCGGTTGTCTTCGGCGGCCAGCTCCAAGGCGCCCGCGATTTTCGCACCGCCAACTTCACCCAGGCTGCCGCCCTGGAAATTACCTTCGATCGCGGCAATCACCACAGGCTTGGCGCCGATGCTGCCCTTGGCGATCACCACACCATCATCGGCCTGGGGCACCACGCCTTGGCGGCTGAGCCACGGTGACATGACCCGCTGGAACGGGTCGATCAACTCGCGGAAGGTGCCGGCATCCAACAGCGCCTTGGCGCGCTGTCGGGCGCCAAGTTCGACAAAGCTGTGTTTAGCGAGTAAGTCAGTCATGGCCGATCTCCTCGAAACCTTGCTCCAGGCGCAAGCGCACTACCCCAGGCGTGGCTCCGAAGTCGTGGATATCAATGTTCAGGGCCGGTGGCGTCTGCTCCTGGAAGATGCGTTCGAACAGGTGCTGCCAGCGTTGCTGCGCGCCATTGACCGAGGTTTGCACCTGGATGGTCAAGGTGCCGGGAGTGCCCGGCTCCAGCAGCACTTCCAGGTCGCCCGAGCCGACGCAACCCACCAGCGCACGGCCTTTGGGGGGCTGCCCGGCGGGGAATTCAAAGGATAAGGTTTCCATCACAACGCTCCGTCGAGGCGGTCGATAAACAGGCAGGCGGCCAACAGGTCGGCGGCGCCGCCGGGGGAGGCATTCAAGGCCAGCAGTTGCAGGTCCAGTTCATGCAGTTGGCGGCGTCCGACCAGGGTTGCGCTGCCACCGGCGTCGAGCACGGCCTGGGCGCCCTGTTGCATGGTGGCCAGGCCTTCGGTACCGGCGCGGTAGAGCACGCAGGTGTCTGCCAGGTCCGTCATGATCGCCAGCAAAGCATCCAGCCGGGCGTTCTGCTCACCGGCGTTTTCGCGGCGGCTCTTGTGCAGTTGCGGCAGGCCGCGTTGAGTCACCGAAGGGAAGCCGAGCTGGGCTTCTTCACGGGCACCGCGTGCACCGTAGCGCTGTGCAACCTGGGCGCCATGGCTCATGGGCTGCGGGGCGAAGCGGTCGTTGAGCAGAGCCAACTTGGCGGCGGTCAGGGTTATGGTGCGGGGCTCCAGGGCCGCCGCAGCGGTGAGCAACCCCAGCGCCCAGATCGCACCGCGATGGGTGTTCACGCCCTGGGTGGTGGCGAGCATGGCCTGCTCGCCTTCCCGGCCAATACGCCCGAGCGCTTCGCGCAGGGTCAGGCCGACTTCGCCGATGTCGAGCGCGGCCTCGGCCATTTCCTTGAACATCGGCCACAGCGACAGCGCCGAGGCGTGCATCAGCCCCAGGTGCAAATCGCTGTGGGCGCCGTTACCGCGCCGGTCTACCAGGGCAGGTTTAGGCGACAAATCCGCTTCGTCGATCAGCGCATCCACGGCCATATCCGCCAGGCGATCGGCCAGGCTCAGTTCATGCTGTTTGAGCGCGCGCATTTACCAGCTCCTGAATTTGGCGGGCGGGTTGTAGAGGCCACCAGACCAGTCCACCAGGTCGGCCACGCTCTTGGCGGCCAACAACTCGCGGGTGGCGTCGGTGCGGCGAATACCCAAGTCTTCGGGCAAGGCAATCAAGCCTTCGCGGCGCATGCGCGCAGTGTCCTTGGGGTTGTGGCGCATACCGATGGCGGTCACCCCGGCGACGGCGGCGATCATTGCCTGACGTTCTTCCAGGGAGCGTGCCTTGTACAGGTAGGCGATGCCTTCTTCGGTGAGCAAATGGGTAACGTCGTCGCCGTAGATCATGATGGGCGCCAGGGGCATGCCGCTTTTGCGGGCCACTTCCACCGCGTCCAGGGTGTCGACGAAAGTGGGTTTGCCGCCTTCCTGGAAGGTCTCGACCATTTGCACCACGAGTTTTTTGCCGCGTTCAAGCAAGGCCTCAGGCGCATCGTCGTGGCGCATATCCAGCCAGGCCGGTGTGCCATGACGGCGGCCGCGTGGGTCGTGGCCCATGTTCGGCGCGCCACCGAAACCGGCGAGGCGGCCACGGGTCACGGTGCTGGAATGCCCGTCGCCATCCACTTGCAGGGTGGCGCCGATAAACAGGTCTACGGCGTATTGGCCGGCGAGTTGGCAGAACATACGGTTGGAGCGCATCGAGCCATCGCGGCCGGTGAAGAACACATCCGGGCGTGCGGCAATATAGTTTTCCATGCCCAGTTCGGTGCCGAAGCAATGCACGCTTTCTACCCAACCGCTTTCAATCGCCGGGATCAATGTGGGGTGCGGGTTGAGGGTCCAGTTGCGGCAGATCTTGCCTTTGAGGCCCAGGGATTCGCCGTAGGTGGGCAGGATCAATTCGATGGCAGCAGTGTTGAAGCCGATGCCATGGTTGAGCGACTGCACATTGTGTTTTTCGTAGATGCCACGGATCGCCATCATCGCCATCAGCACATGCACCGGCTTGATATGGCGCGGGTCGCGGGTGAACAGCGGCTCGATGTAGAACGGCTTGTCGGCCACCACCACGAAATCGACCCAGCTTGCGGGGATGTCGACGCGGGGCAAGTCGGTGACGTCATCCACCAACTGGTTGACTTGCACGATGACGATGCCATCGCTGAAGGCGGCGGGTTCGATCAGCGCCGGGGTGTCTTCGGTGCTGGCGCCGGTGTAAACGTTACCGGCACGGTCGGCCATGAAACCAGCGGAGAGCACCACGTTGGGGATCAGATCCACCACCAGCCGCGCATAGAGCTCGATGTAGGTATGAATCGCGCCGATCTCCAGCATGCCGTCTTCCAGCAACTGGCTGATGCGCAGGGATTGGGTGCCAGCGAAAGAGAAATCCAGCTTGCGGGCAATGCCCTTTTCAAACAGGTCCAGGTGCTCGGAACGGCCCACGCTGGGCATGATCATGTGCAAATCGTGGAGCTTGGCGGGGTCGGCCTTGGCCAGGGAGCGCGAGAGGAAGTCGGCCTGCTTCTGGTTGTTGCCCTCCAGCACTACGCGGTCGCCGGGGAGGATCAAGGCTTCAAGGGCCTCGACGATCTTGTCACTGGGCAACACCGCCCCGTCTGCGTATTTTTTGACCAGCCCGAGCCGCCGCTGCTTCTCGTCGCGCCGCCGCGTCCAGCGCGAGTCGGGGGTGATGGTTGTTGTCATGGTCGCTCCACGGGGGGTTGCTGTCGTGGGGCTTACCTTAGGAGTGAAGCGTTAAGGCATCAATCAAGCTGGAGGACGAACCGTTACGCCAGGAGTAACGAAGATCAAACTGTGGGAGCTGGCTTGCCTGCGATGGCGTTAGGTCAGCTACTGAGATGTTGACTGACAGGCCGCTATCGCAGGCAAGCCAGCTCCCACATGGGTCGGTGGTGTTGGTTAGATAGCGGTCCCTGATTCGGGCCGTTTCAAGAATCTGGGGACGGGCTGACTTGCTCCAATGCGCTATCGATCAGCAACTGCCCCAACTCGGCCATTTGCTGGATCCCCAGCATGATGGCGGGCTGGGAAGTGTCCAGGTCGAAGGCCAGGTTGCAGGTGAGCGCATTGAGTGAGGACAGTGCTTCGCTGGCATTGACCAGCAGGGTTTCGTTGTCTTGGTGGGGGTTTACGGTGAAAAGGGGTGGATTGGGCGTAGGTTTGACCATGATTTACAACTCCGATATGTGATGGAGGCTGCACTCTCTCCGCTTGCACGCGAATGAAGGTGGCAGCTGTACGCAAGTGTGCAAGACCGGGCATATCGGACCCCGGCAGACTCCGAAGAATCTCCCACGCACAGCCGCCATAACGAGTACAGCAGGCATAAAAAGCGCCCGCTTGCAGGAAAAGTCTGAGCACTAGCCCATCACAACACCATCATCACATTGACCTTCCCCAGGCCCTCCAGCGCATAGCTGTGGTACTCATACACTTCTCCCTGAATAACCAGCTGCAGGGCACCACCCTCATTATTGACTTGAACATCGGGCTCTTTTGTTTTGAGAAAAGGAGGGGCCGACACTAATGCGCTGAGTATTTCCTGATCACTTCCCAAATCCTTATGCACGTAGTACCTGTAGGAAAACCCCACCGTCGCGCCACCTTGGCCATCTCGCGCACCATAGATCGACATACCGTTGCCCAGGGAATGCTTCAACACCACTTCATCCAGGTCCGGTGTTCCGGGCGACAGGACCCAACTGCCGCCGATATAGATCAGGCAGATCACAAGCAGGCAATTACGCAGAACAGGTATGAGGCGCTTAGTGACCTTGCGAAATGGCATATTCGATACCTCTTCTTATCCAATATTGGTCCCGTGGGTCATCACCAAAAGGCTCACCGCCCCACCATGATCCAAAATCCGGACGAGTCGTTCTGGCGACGGTTTGAGCCACACCGGCGGCTCGCAGCAACACATTTTCGGGAATGCCCAGCACCGTGACCGTGGCACCGTAATTGAAGTTACCAAAAGCTTCGTACTGACGCCCCTGCTTCTTGTAGTTCCAAGGGCCGGCCGCACGGACCTGGGAGTAAAACCAGGAATAGGCGAATGCCGAGCCGGGCTTGAGATGAATGCGCTTGCAGTTGGAGATCGCCATGTTTTCAAGAATTGAAACACCGGGCGGCATTAACGGTACGGCCATTTGCGAGTCCTTGCTGGCAGTGAGGAGTGCAGAACCTAGCGACTCCACTCCGGCCTGAAAACCCGCCTATTCCAAATTCAGAACCCGCCTACAGCAACTCCATCCTATTCACACATATCACCCAGTAATTGAGCGGTTTGTGCGGATTGATTGACCTGTAGATGAGCGCAGCTCAGTGTGGGAGCTGGCTTGCCTGCGATGGCGTTGGGTCAGTGTTTGATGCAGTGACTGAAACACCGCTATCGCAGGCAAGCCAGCTCCCACAGTAGATCTTCATAGGGCTCAGGATCAGGCCAGGCCGGACTCTACCAGCAGCGCTTCAAGGCCCATCAAGTCCGGCACCTTCGCCACCTGCTCCCCCACTTGCACTGCCGCCAGTTCCAGCGGGCACAGGGGGACGTCCACGTAGCTCAATTCGCTGTCGAGCTTGTACGAGCGGGGAATACCCTGGATCACCAGGGCAATGAACTTCAAGGTCGGTCGCCCGCCCAGTGCATTCAACACCACGATGCGTGAGCGATCTCCCGTCATGCTGGCTTCACCGCAGGCAGCCTCAAAACTGATCAGCGGAATTTGCCGATCGCGCCAGGTCACTTGCCGCAGATACCACGGCGGCGCATCGCTGGCCGGTTCGCCGCGCTGGAAGTCGATCAGCTCGGCGACGGCGACGTTGGGCAGCACCAGGTGGCGGTCGGCCAGGGGCAGCAGCAGGCCGGTGAGTTGGCTGGTGCGGTGCTCAAGCATGGGACTTGCTCCAATAGGCGATGCTTTCCAGCAGCACCGACTCTTGGTACGGCTTGCCGAGGTAGTCGTTGACGCCAATGGCCATGGCGCGGTCGCGGTGTTTCTGGCCGGTGCGTGAGGTGATCATGATGATCGGCAAGCGCATCAGGCGCGGGTCGTTGCGTATCTGAATGGCCACTTCGAAGCCGTCCATGCGCGGCATTTCGATGTCGAGCAGCATCAGGTCCGGGGTGTGTTCTTCCAGGATGGCGAGGGCGTCGATACCGTCCTTGGCGGTGAGCACGTTCATGCCGTTGCGCTCCAGCAGGCGGCTGGTGACTTTGCGTACGGTGACCGAGTCGTCCACCACCAGCACCAGCAGCGGGCGTTTTTTCAGTGGGTCGTTGAGGATCAGCGGCGCATCCACTGCCTGGGCCGGCAAGGCCGGTTGCCGAGCGCGGATGTGCGCCAGCAGGTCGATGATCAGCACCACATGGCCGTCGCCCAGGATGGTCGCGCCGGTCACGCCCTGCACCCCGGAGAACTGCGGCCCCAGGCCCTTGACCACGATCTCGCGAGTACCGGCCATGGCATCCACGTGCACCGCCACGCGGCGTTCATTGCAGTGCACCAGCAGCACCGGCACCGGCTGGTACTGGCCCAGCAGTTTAGGGCGGCTGGCGGTGTGCAGCAGGTCACCGAGGTAGAACAACTCGTAGCGCTGGCCGGCGTATTCATAGTGCGGCGGGTCTTGCTGGTAGTGCCCCGCCAATTCGTGGGGCAGCACGCGCACCAAGCCTTCGATGGTGTTGAGCGGGATCGCGTATTGGTCGTCCGCGCAGTGCACCATCAGCGCACGATTGACCGACACGGTAAACGGCAGGCGAATGCGAAAATGCACGCCCATGCCCGGCGTCGAGTCGATCACCATCGAGCCGCCGAGCTGGCGCACTTCCTCATGCACCACGTCCATGCCCACGCCGCGCCCGGAAATCTGGGTGATTTTTTCGGCGGTGGAAAAGCCCGGTTGCAGGATGAACTGCAACACGTCACGGTCGCTGATCTCTTGATGGGGGGCGAGCAGGCCGCGCTTGATCGCCTTGCGTCGCACCGCTTCGAGGGGTACACCCGCGCCGTCGTCACGCATGTCGAAGACGATGTCGCCGCCTTCGTGGGTCAGGTCCAGGGTGATGCGGCCCTTCTCCGGTTTACCCGCAGCCAGCCGCACTTCGCGGGACTCCAGGCCGTGGTCGACCGCGTTGCGCAGCATATGCTCCAAGGGGGCCGCCATGCGTTCCAGCACATTGCGGTCCATCTCGCCTTCGGCATTGCCGACGATAAACTCCACGTCCTTGCCCAACTCGCCCGCCACTTGCCGCACGATGCGCTTGAGGCGTGGCAACATGCGCTCGAAAGGCACCATGCGCGTGCGCATCAGGCCTTCCTGCAATTCGGTGTTGATGCGTGCCTGTTGCTGCAGCAGGTTGTAGGCATCCTGGTTGCGACGCTCAAGGGTCTCTTTGAGATCGAGCAGGTCGGAGGCAGATTCGGACAGCGCACGGGCCAGCTGTTGCAGCTGCGAGTGGCGGTCCATTTCCAGCGGGTCGAACTCTTCGTAGCCCAGGCGTTCGGCCTCGGCTTGCTGGCGGCTCAAGAGGCGGCCCTGGGTTTCGCTGTCGAGCCGGCGCAATTGGTCGCGCATGCGCTCGATGGTGGTTTCCATCTCACTCAAGGCAATGCGCGCATCCTTGACTTGCTGCTCGATACGCCCACGGAAGATCGAGGTTTCGCCGGCCAGGTTGACCAGGTCATCGAGCAAGTCGGCAGAGATTTTCACCATGTCGGCGGCCGGGTCGGCGACCGCTTCGGCCTTGCCCGCCGGCAGCGCCACCGGTGTGACCGGCTCATCACTGGGGTGCACCAGGCTCTTGATGCGCTCGATGAGTTTATCCACCGAACCCACCGGCAATCCCTCGGCCACGGCGTCGATCATTTGCGCCAGGCGATCATGGCAACCTTGCAGCAGTGCGAACAACTCAGGGGTCGGCGCGAGCAAACCGGCGGAAAGCCCTTCGTAGAGAAATTCCAGCTCATGGGCCAGATCGCCGATCGGCCCGATCTCGACCATGCGTGCACCACCCTTGAGGGTGTGCAGGTCACGCAGCAGGGTTTCCACTTCCTGGCGATTGCCCGGCTCGTCCTGCCAGCGCAAAAGCGCGCTGCCTGAGCTGTCGAGGATATCAGCTGCTTCTTCGAGGAATATATCCAGCAATTCCGGGTCGGCACCCGAGGCTGGCGCCACCGCAGCCGGCGCTGCCGGGCTGCTGGCCTGGCGCAATTCCCGCAGCCTTTCGACCAGTTCGGCGCCGTCACTCAGGGGTTGCTGTTGTTGCAGCTCTTCCAATTGTTGAGCCAAGCGTTCGTGGCTGGCCATCAGTGCCTGGGATAGCTCGACAGAGTAGCTATAGCGGCGGTCCACCAGCCCCTCATAAACGCATTCCAGCTCGTGGGCCAAGTCGCCCACCGGGTCGATTTCGGCCATGCGCGCACCGCCCTTGAGGGTGTGCAGATCCCGCTGCAACGAGGACAAGGGCGCAGCGCTGTCGGGCTCCAGTAACCATCGCTTGAGCGACTGGCCGGCGCTGTCGAGGATGTCTACGGCCTCCTCAAGGAAGATCTCAACAATCTCGTCGTCCATCGCGGTGGCGTGATCCAGCTGCGCGGTGGCCGCGCCCAATTCGGAGATACTCAGGGCGCGGCTGCCGTCGCTTTTGATCAGGCCTGTGGCGGACGGGTCCAAGGCTTCGTCCAGCAACGCGCGTAACGCCTGCAGCCGTGCAGGCGCGGGGCTGATTTCCTGGCCGGCGGCCAACTGGTCGAGCATGTTGATCAGCGCGTCGTGGGCCTGTTCAGCCTCTTGGAAGAACCGGGCGCTGACCGCCAGGCTGCTTTCCTCTACCGCGCCATACAGGTCGAGCAAGGCTTCGCACAACGCGTCGATAGGATGCAGGTCGGCAAGGTGCGCACCCTCGCCCAGGGTGGTCAGTTCGTCCAGCAACGCCGTGAGTTCCTGACGGTCGCCGGGGTGTTGCTGCCAGCGACGCAGCAGGCTTTCGGCGTCGAGCAGGATGTCCATGCCCTGGGCCAGGAAGTTGGTGATCAAGTGCGGGTCACGCTTGACGCGCAGGCCGGCCGTGGGGGCGTCGAGCAAGGCGGCCAGTTGATGCTCCAGCAGGTGTTGGGTGCGGCTGATCACGCTGGCCGCGCCGTGGATCGGCGCCAGGGGATTGTTGTCCAGGTCACGCACCCCGCGCTGGAACAGTCCTTGTGCCTCAAGCAACAACGCCACTTCGTCCTTGTCCAGCGGCACGCGGTGGGCCTTGTACTCACGGGTGAGGTGATCCAGCGGGCGCGCCAGTTCGGCAATGGGCAACACGCCGGCCATGTAGGCGCTGCCCTTGAGGGTGTGCAAGGCGCGTTGCAGTTCATCACTGACCTGCAGCGGCACCTGCTCGGCGGCCTGTTGCAGGAAGTGGTCGAGGCTGCCCAGATGGCCCTGGGCTTCATTGCGAAAGATCTCCAGGAGCATTGGGTCATGGGGCTCGGTGGTCGACGTTGCAGCGCCACTGGCCAGGGCATGGGCACGGGCGGCCAAGGCGTCGACTTCATCGCGCTGGCGTTGATCGTCGCTGGCGAAATCGGCGATCAGCTCCGGCAGCAGGGCCACGGCCTCATCCAACACCTGCCGCACCTCAGGGCCAAGGACTACACTGCGTTCCAGCACGCGATTGAGCAGGTTCTCCACGGCCCAGGCCAGCTCGGCCAGCACCAGGGCGCGCACCATGCGGCCGCTGCCCTTGAGGGTATGGAAAGCCCGGCGCATTTCGCCCTGGGCGGCTTTGTCCGCGCTGTCGGGCAGGTAGCGATGCAACACGTCGAGGACTTCATCGGTTTCTTCAAGGAAGACTTCGCGCAGTTCATCGTCAATCGGTTCTTCACCGGCCGGCGGCGGCAACAGGCTACCGGGACGCTGCAAGGCTGGAGGGTTGAGACGTGATGCAGGGCTGGCCAAGGCATCGAACTGGGATTGGTTTGGCGCAGCCTCGGTGGACAGCGCCCCCTCGGGCGCAGCCAGGGCCTGCCGCCAGGGTTTTTCCACCGGCAGGTAGCCCAATGCATTCAAGCCTTGGGTGGCCAACTCCAGCACTTTTTCCCCTGCCGCGTCAGGGTCTTGAAGCATGCGCTCGAGGTAGTACTCCAGGCTGCTGACCACCTCGGCGAAATACGCCAGTTGTGTCGCCGAAGGGGCGGCCTCGTTGATCATCAATTGCTCGTCGACGTAATCGGTGCAACCGCGCATCAGGCTCGCCGCACGCGGCAAGGGAATCATCGCCAGGGCACCACGCACCTGGCTCAGTAGCTCGGGCAAGGACTCCAGGCGCTGACGATCCCAATCAGCCTCAATGCAGTCGATCACCAGCTCCTTGGCTTGGCGCAGGCACTGGCACGATTCACGAATCACCAACTGATGGATCTGGGTCAGGTCGGTGGTGGGCAAGCGGCTGTCTTCACGGCTTTGCGGTTCGACGGTGCCGATCATCCCGGCCAACGTCGCTTCGACATACAGCAACGCGCCGGCCACATCCATCAACACCGCGTCATTGGGTTCGCGCTGCCCCTGGACCAGGCTCAACACCACGGCGAGTTGGTCGATGATCACTTTGCGCGGCTGGCCGAAACCCAGCACCGCGAGGGTATCGGCTATCTGCCGCAACGGCGCCAGCAACGGATCGAGGTCCTGGGTGTGCTGGCGATCACTGCGCACGAACAGATCCAGGCGTTCCTTGACCCGCACCAGTTCCTCACACAACGCCCCGAGTACCGAGCCCATGGCATTGCGATCCGGCCCGGCCAGCCGTGCACGTTCAGCATCGACCACGGCGCTGTCGGGCAAGGCTTCGTCCAAGCCGTAGCGCTCCTTCAGGCTCTGCATGCGCGGCGTCGGCCGGGTGACTTTGGCGACGTAGAACAACAGGCTCTTGAGCAACTCGTCCGGTGCCGGCTGGTTGATGCCATTGATGCCTTGAACCAGCAAGCGCTTGAGTTGCTTGTCGCTGGCCTTGAGCAGGCTGCGCAGCGCCGGGCTGTTGGCGACCACGCCGGTGAGCATGCCTTCGACCAGCGCCGAGGTGACCTGCCACAACGGCAGCAGCGGCGCACCCTGGCATAGCGCTTCAAGGCGTGCGAACACCCGCGCCATGTCTTCCAGGTTGCTGGGGCCGTGGTCTTCGCGCAGCAACCCGGCGAGGGCTTGTTGCAGCAGGTGGCGCCATTGGCGCAACTGCTCATGCAGATCCGGCGTGGCCCGTTGGGCCAGGGCTTGCTCAGGCAACGGCTCGATCGATAGCAGTTGCGGGCTGAACAGGCTGGTTTCCGATAGCAGGCTTTCACCACGGGCGCTGCGCAGGTCGTTGAGCAGCGGTAGCACCACCAGCGGCAAGTCGCGGCGGGCACTGTGCACGCGGTCGAGGTACAGCGGCAGTTGGCCGAGGGCTTGTTGCAGCAGGCGGATACCTTCATCGCGTTGGCCAACGTGCCCGGCCTGTAGCGCAAGGGCCAGTTCCTCGATCTCTTCGGCCAGCAGCGCCGCGCCGTAGAACTCGACTATTTGCAGCGCGCCATGTACCTGGTGAATACCGGCCAGGCATTCGTTTAGAGCGTCGTCGTCATGGGTTTCAACGTACGCGTCCAGGGCCGACCGGGCCTGCTTCAGGGTTTCGGCAATATCGCCCTTGACCCATTCGAGGGCCACATAGTCGTGCCGATCAACCATAACTGCTCCGCTTAGAATTCATGAGTTGCTGGTATCTCACAAACAATGGAGATCCAATGTGGGAGCTGGCTTGCCTGCGATAGCGGTGGGTCAGCACTATTTCTGTATCTGACAGACCGCTATCGCAGGCAAGCCGGCTGCCATAGTTGGACTGTGGTGTTCTTCAGGTCGTATTTCAATCATCGACCTGCTTGGGCGGCGGCAAGGTAAAACCCGATACCGACCTGCGCAACTGGCTGGCCATCTTCGCCAGGTTACCAATGCTTTCTGCGGTGGCGGTGGAACCCGACGACGTCTGGGTGGTGATCTGCTGGATCACGTTCATGGTCAGGGAAATCTGCCCCGCCGATGAGGTCTGTTGCTGTGCCGCGTTGGAAATACTCTGGATCAGCGCTGCCAGGGTTTTGGACACGCCTTCGATCTCTTCCAGCGCCACCCCGGCATCCTGGGCCAGGCGTGCGCCGCGCACCACTTCGGTGGTGGTCTGCTCCATGGAAATCACCGCTTCGTTGGTGTCGGCCTGGATGGTGCGTACCAGGGTTTCGATCTGCCGGGTGGCCGCCGAGGAGCGTTCGGCCAACCGTTGCACTTCATCGGCCACCACCGCAAAACCGCGCCCGGCGTCACCGGCCATGCTGGCCTGGATCGCGGCATTGAGGGCGAGGATATTGGTCTGGTCGGCGATATCGTCGATCAGGCTGATGATGTCTCCAATTTCCTGGGACGACTCGCCCAAACGCTTGATGCGCTTGGCGGTGTCCTGGATCTGCTCGCGAATGTTGTCCATGCCGTGGATGGTGTTGTGCACCACCTCGTTGCCTTTGTTGGCGATCTCTACCGAACGTTCAGCTACCGCCGAGGATTCGGCCGCGTTGGCCGACACCTGGTCGATGGACTGCGCCATCTGATTGATCGCCGTGGACGCTTCGGCAATCTGCTGGGCCTGATGCTCCGACGCCTGGGCCAGGTGCATGGCGGTGGCCTGGGTGTCCTGCACCGCACCGGCGACCTGCCCGGCAGTGAGGTTGATGGTGGCGACCAGGTCGCGCAGTTGGTCCACGGAATAGTTGATGGAGTCTGCGATGGTGCCGGTGAAGTCTTCGGTGACCGAGGCGGTGACGGTGAGGTCGCCGTCAGCCAGGTCTTCGATTTCATCCAGCAGGCGCATGATCGCGTTCTGGTTGCGCTCGTTCTTCTGCGCGGTTTCATGCAGTTGGCGGTTGGTCTCACGCACCATGACCAGGCCGATCAGGATGATCGAGGCCAGCGCCAGCAAGCCCAGCACGTAACCGCCGATGGTGTCGAAGCTGCGCCCGCTGGCGAGGTTTTCAAAACCCGTGGCCAGGTGCGAGGCTTCATCGAGCAGGGTTTGCGACAGGTTGAAAATATTGCTCGCCGAGGCGCGCACCTGGAACAACTGCGGCGAGGTCTCGAGAATTTCATCCACGGAGCCGGAGACAAATTCGAACAGCTCGGCGATGTCCGCCAGCCGCGCCCGGGCGTCCGGGTCTTCAACCTGGGTGATACGCAGCCCCGGGTTGCCGTTGAGCATGCCATTGAGCACCACGCCAAAACGGTTGGCATCGCGACCGAAGGCATCGGCGGCCTGCCCGGCGGTTTCATCCCCCGCCAGCACCGTGTTGACCGCCCCCAGGATGCGTTCGGCCAGCAGCGACTGGCGTTGGGCCAAGGCTACCTGGCTGGCCGGGGCGCCGCGTTGCAGCAGGATATCCACGACTTTTTCCGACTCGATCTGCAGTTGCGGCACGGTTTCGGCCAGGGTCGCCGCCACCTGGTGCAACGACAACACGGTCTGCTCGCTGGCCAGAATGGCGTCGGTGTTTTTCAGCAGCGCCTCCCAGTCGGTCTGCACCGCCCGCATTTCGGCACGCACCGCACTGGGCGCCGCCGGCAAGCCGGTTTGCGGGTCACCTTTTTTCAGGTAGCCCCAGCGCTGGGCAAAATCGTTGCGCGCATCGCCCAGCAGCTTGAACGCCGCCGCTTTCCCGGCAGCGGCCTCGGTGGCGTTCTTGGCAATGCGCTGGGACAGCACGCGCAGCTCACCGGCGTGGCCGATGTACTGCTTATCGTAGGTGGACTGGGTGTTGAGGTACGCGAAGTTGGCGAACAGCAGCATGATGAACACGATCAAGGCGATAAACAGCACGATGATCTGCGAACGGCTGCGCGAAGCGGCCTGGGGTTTGGGCGTGGTAGCGGTGCTCATGCGGCAACATCCATGAAGCCAGGGGCCTGGGCCAGGGCGAAGGGGCTGAAGACTTGCCACGGCGGGTCGCCGTCGAACTGGCCCTGAATAAACGGCGCGCTCGAGGCAGCGCTCGCCACCCAGGCATCCAATGGGAAATGCTGCATGCCTACCACCTCATCTACCAGCAGCCCGACAAACAGGTCGTTGAACTCCACCACCAGCACCCGCCGTTGCTTGCGCGCCCTGGACAACTCAAGGCCCAGGAAACCGCCCAGGTCCATCACCGGAAGCAAGCGCCCGCGCAGGTTGGCCACGCCCTTGACCCAGGGCTTGACCCCCGGCATCAAGGTGCAACGTGGCTCATGCAACACCTCGGCGACTTCGCCCATGGGCGCCACGTAGGCGTTTGGCCCTATGCGGAAAGCGATGCCGCTCCAGCGTTGCAGGCGCGTTTCCTGGGACGGCAGGTCCGCGGCCAGCAAGCGGCAGCGGCGGTCGATGTCCAGCAGCAGCTCGAAGGCGGTTTGCGACTCGGTCATGATCGCAAGCCTTAGCCGGCCAGCACCTTGTTCAGGGTGGCAATCAGAGTTTCTTCATCCACAGGCTTGGTCAGGTAGTCCTTGGCGCCCTGGCGTGCGCCCCAGATCTTGTCGGTTTCCTGGTCCTTGGTGGTGATGATGATGATCGGGATACCGTTGGTTTCCGGCTCCTTGGACAACTGGCGCGTGGCCTGGAAGCCGTTGAGGCCGGGCATCACGATATCCATCAGCACCGCGTCGGGCTTTTCCTGACGGGCCAGGGCCACGCCGTCCGCGCCGTTTTCGGCCTTGAGCACCTGGTGGCCATGCTTTTCCAGCATGCCGGTGAGTTTGTACATTTCAGTCGGCGAATCGTCGACGATCAGAACACGTGCCATGGTTTTCCCCGCTACATTGGTCGGCGCCGGCCCTCGTGAGGCGGCGTCAGTGTGCTTGTTCTACTGCGGCGAACCCAGGCACGTAGGCCTTGATCGCCCCCAGCAGTTCTTCCTTGCTGAAAGGCTTGGTCAAAAATTGATCGACACCCACGATGCGCCCCTTGGCCTTGTCGAACAGGCCGTCCTTGGAAGACAACATGATCACCGGGATCGACTTGAACGCCGGGTTGTTCTTCACCAGGGCGCAGGTCTGGTAGCCGTCCAGGCGCGGCATCATGATGTCGACAAAGATAATGTGCGGGTGATGATCGACAATACGGGCCAGGGCGTCGAAACCGTCGATCGCCGTGATGACCTCGCACCCCATGTTCTTCAACAGCGTCTCGGCGGTGCGGCGGATCGTTTTCGAATCGTCGATTACCATCACCTTCAAGGCGTTGGAATGCTGTTCCATATCTGCTCTACCATCGCCACAGCGAATCGGTTTTCGGTGTGTACTGCCTGATGTTGCACAGGATGAACGCCGCAAGCCTTGGAATTCAAGGGCTGCTGCGCCGTGCCAGCCTTTTTAGCACAGTCTCCTGGCGCAATCTATCGAGGCACCCGCCCAGTGGTTTTTCCTTGACCCACAACAGCCGCAGCGCCACTCTGACGCCACTTTTATGCGCCCTAATTTGCTAGAGGAAATCCCCATGAGCGTTCGCGTCGGCATTGTCATGGACCCTATCGCCAGCATTTCCTATAAAAAGGACAGTTCGCTGGCCATGCTCCTGGCCGCCCAGGCCCGCGGCTGGACCTTGTTCTATATGGAGCAGCGCGACCTTTACCAGGGTGACGGCGAGGCCCGCGCACGCATGCGCCCGCTGCAGGTGTTTGCCAACCCCGAGAAGTGGTTCGAGCTTTCTGACGAAATCGACAGCCCGCTGAGCGACCTCGACGTGATCCTGATGCGCAAGGATCCGCCGTTCGACATGGAATTTGTGTACTCCACCTACCTGCTGGAGCAGGCCGAACGCGCGGGCGTGTTGATCGTCAACAAGCCGCAAAGCCTGCGCGACTGTAATGAAAAACTGTTCGCCACCCTGTTCCCGCAGTGCACGCCACCGACCGTGGTCAGCCGCCGCGCCGATGTACTGCGTGAATTCGCCGCCAAGCATGGCGACGTGATCCTCAAGCCGCTGGACGGCATGGGCGGCACCTCGATCTTCCGTCACCGCGCCGGCGACCCGAACCTGTCGGTGATCCTCGAAACCCTGACCGCCCTGGGCACCCAGCAGATCATGGGCCAGGCCTACCTGCCGGCGATCAAGGATGGCGACAAGCGTATCCTGATGATTGACGGCGAGCCGGTGGATTATTGCCTGGCGCGCATCCCGGCAGCCGGCGAGACCCGTGGCAACCTGGCCGCCGGTGGTCGCGGTGAAGCGCGGCCGTTGTCAGAAAAAGACCGCTGGATCGCCGCTCAAGTCGGTCCAACCCTGCGGGAAAAAGGTCTGCTATTTGTCGGACTAGACGTAATTGGCGAGAACCTCACTGAAATCAACGTCACCAGCCCGACCTGTATTCGCGAGATCGACAACGCATTTGGCACGAACATCGGCGAAATGCTGATGGCCGCCATTGAACGCAAGCTACAAGCCAAGTGACATAGAACAGCCGGACACCTACCAACATTGCGTTATCATGCGCCACCTGTGAAACGCGCGATGTTGGTTTTCTTGTCATGACACTCCCGTCCGATCTGCCCCCCGAATTCTCCCCCAGCGGCGTGCGCCCGGCCGATCGTCTCGGTTTTACCCTGTTTCTCGCTGCCTTGATTCATCTCGCCCTGCTCCTGGGTGTGGGGTTCACCCTCGTCGAACCCAAGCAGATCACCAAGACCCTGGAAATCACTCTCGCCACGTTCAAGAGCGAAAAGAAGCCCGAAAAGGCTGACTTTCTCGCCCAGGACAACCAACAGGGCAGCGGCACCCTCGACAAGAAAGCAGTGCCCAAGACCACCGAGGTAGCGCCCTTCCATGACAACCAGGTCAAGAAGGTCACTCCGCCGCCAGCGCCCAAGCCTGAGGTCAGGCAGGCCACGCCCAAGGCTGCGGTGACGACTGTCGCGCCCAAACCGCAAAAAGCCCCGACCCAGCGCGAAAAGGCCAAGACCGAACCCAAGCCCGAGCCAGTGAAACCTGCGCCGACGTTCGACAGTTCGACGTTATCCGACGAAATTTCCAGCCTGGAAGCCGAACTGGCTCATGAGCAACAGCTTTATGCCAAGCGCCCGCGCATCTACCGTCTGAACGCCGCCTCAACCATGCGCGATAAAGGTGCCTGGTATAAGGACGAGTGGCGCAAGAAGGTCGAACGCATCGGCAACCTCAATTACCCGGACGAGGCGCGGCGCCAACAGATTTATGGCAATTTGCGCTTGCTGGTGTCGATCAACCGTGACGGCTCGCTGTATGAGGTGCAGGTGCTGGAGTCCTCCGGCCAGCCGCTGCTGGACCAGGCTGCGCAACGCATCGTGCGCCTGGCCGCGCCCTTTGCGCCGTTCAGCGGCGACTTGAGCGACGTGGACCGCCTGGAAATCATCCGCACCTGGCGGTTCGCCAAGGGCGACCGGTTGTCCAGCAACTGATCACGCCCGCACTACAGATCATTCCCACGCTCCGCGAGGGAATGCCGCCTGGACGCTCTGCGTCTGCTCTTGGGACGCGGAGCGCCCCGGGATGCATTCCCACGCGGAGCGTGGGAACGATCAGCGATCAGGCTCGCGCCCGCACTTGTCAGTTCGTCCCTCCAACGCCACACTAGCGGACATGAAAAACGTCAGCCCGACCTACCTCAAGCACCAATTCCTGATCGCCATGCCCCATATGGCCGACCCGAACTTTGCGCAGACCTTGACCTACATCGTCGAGCACACGGCCAATGGTGCAATGGGGTTGGTGGTCAACCGCCCGCAGGAGCTGAACCTGGCCGATATCCTTGAGCAACTGCGCCCGGAGATCGACCCGCCGGCGCGTTGCCAGGGCGTACCGATCTACATCGGCGGGCCGGTGCAGACCGATCGCGGTTTTGTGCTGCACCCCACCGGGCCCAAGTTCCAGGCCACGGTAGACCTTGAGGGTGTGTCATTGTCCACATCCCAGGACGTGCTGTTCGCCATCGCCGACGGCGTCGGCCCTGAGCAAAGTGTGATCACCCTGGGCTACGCCGGTTGGGAAGCCGGGCAACTGGAGGCCGAACTGGCCAGCAATGCCTGGCTGACCTGCCCGTTCGACGCTGACATCCTGTTCAACACCGCCAGCGAACTGCGCCTGGAAGCGGCAGCAGCCAAGCTGCGGGTCAACCTCAGCCTGCTGACCAGCCAGGCGGGGCACGCCTGATGGCCTTGCGTCTGATCCTCGGTTTTGACTACGGCACCAAACAGATCGGCGTAGCGGTTGGCCAGGTCATTACCGGCCAGGCCCGCGAGCTGTGCACCCTCAAGGCCCAGAACGGCGTGCCGGACTGGAACCAGGTCGAAGCCCTGATCAAAGAGTGGAAGCCTGACGCGGTAGTGGTCGGCCTGCCCCTGAACATGGATGGCACCCCCAGTGACATGTGCCTGCGCGCCGAGAAGTTCGCGCGCCGCCTCAATGGCCGCTACAACCTGCCCTTCTATACCCATGACGAACGCCTCACCACCTTCGAAGCCAAGGGGGAACGCCGCGACCGTGGCGGGCAAAAGGGCAGTTACCGCGACAACCCGGTAGACGCCATCGCCGCGGCCTTGCTGTTGCAGGGCTGGCTGGATGAAAACACCGCTTTATTTGAATCCTGACCCGCCGCGATCCTGTGGAAGCGGGCTTGCCCGCGAAGAACGTTAACGATACCGCGAGAAGGCTGGATGAACGCGGTGCCCATGAGTTTTTCGCGAGCAAGCTCGCTCCTACACACTTGATAAGGAGCCACCATGAGCTTGCCGAACCCTGCCGAACTGATCAGCCAGATGGCGATACGCCTCAAGGCGCACCTGGAACACCGTGCCATCAGCGAACCGCGTTTTATCGGCATACGCACCGGTGGCGTGTGGGTAGCCCAGGCATTGCTGGAAGCACTGGGCAGCGATTCGCCCCTGGGCACCCTGGACGTGTCCTTCTACCGCGACGATTTCAGCCAGAACGGCCTGCATCCACAAGTGCGCCCTTCGGCCCTGCCCTTCGAGATCGAAGGCCAGCACCTGGTACTGATCGACGACGTGCTGATGAGCGGCCGCACCATCCGCGCCGCCATGAACGAACTGTTCGACTATGGCCGCCCGGCCAGCGTGACCCTGGTGTGCCTGCTGGACCTGGATGCCGGCGAACTACCGATCAGCCCGGACGTCGTAGGCGCGACCCTGTCGCTTGCCCCCCAGCAGCGGGTAAAATTGTCCGGTCCTACGCCGCTCGAACTCGAACTGCAAGACCTTGCCCTTTAAACCGCCTTGTAAAGAGTCCCCGCGATGACGCCTCTAGATGCCAAGCGCCCGCTGCAGCTCAATGCTCAGGGCCAGTTGCAACACTTCTTGTCCCTCGACGGTTTGCCCCGCGAACTGCTCACCGAAATCCTCGACACCGCCGATTCGTTCCTGGAAGTCGGTGGCCGGGCAGTGAAGAAAGTCCCGCTGTTGCGCGGCAAAACCATCTGCAACGTGTTCTTCGAGAACTCCACCCGCACCCGCACCACCTTTGAACTGGCGGCCCAGCGGCTGTCGGCCGATGTGATCACGTTGAACGTGTCCACCTCGTCGGCGAGCAAGGGCGAAACCCTGCTCGATACCCTGCGCAACCTGGAAGCCATGGCAGCCGACATGTTCGTGGTACGCCACGGCGACTCCGGCGCTGCGCATTTCATCGCCGAGCATGTGTGCCCGAACGTGGCGATCATCAATGGCGGCGACGGCCGTCACGCGCACCCGACCCAGGGCATGCTCGACATGCTCACCATTCGTCGGCACAAGGGCAGCTTTGAAAACCTCTCGGTAGCCATCGTCGGCGACATCCTGCATTCGAGGGTTGCACGTTCGAACATGCTGGCTCTCAAGGCCCTGGGTTGCCCGGATATCCGCGTGATCGCGCCCAAGACTCTGTTGCCAATCGGCATCGAACAGTATGGCGTGAAGGTCTACACCGACATGGCCGAGGGCCTCAAGGATGTGGACGTAGTGATCATGCTGCGCCTGCAACGCGAGCGCATGGCCGGGGGCTTGTTGCCCAGCGAAGGTGAGTTCTACCGCCTGTTCGGCCTGACCACCGCACGCCTGGCCATGGCCAAGCCGGATGCAATCGTGATGCACCCGGGGCCGATCAACCGCGGTGTGGAAATTGAGTCGGCGGTGGCCGATGGCCCGCAGTCGGTGATTCTCAACCAAGTGACCTACGGCATCGCCGTGCGCATGGCCGTGCTGTCCATGGCCATGAGCGGGCAAACCGCGCAACGTCAATTCGAGCAGGAGCAGGCCCAGTGAAGCTCAGCATTCTCGGCGCCCGAGTCATCGACCCGGCCAGTGGCCTGGACCAAGTTACCGATCTACACCTGGACGCCGGCAAGATCGTCGCCATGGGCTCCGCCCCCGCAGGCTTCAACGCCGGCCAGAGCATCGATGCCAAGGGCCTGGTGGCCGCGCCTGGGCTGGTGGACCTGAATGTCGCACTGCGCGAGCCGGGCTACAGCCGCAAAGGCAATATCGCCAGCGAAACCCAGGCCGCCGCGGCCGGTGGCGTGACCAGCCTGTGTTGCCCGCCCAACACCAAGCCGGTGCTGGACACGTCGGCCGTGACCGAGCTGATCCTTGACCGCGCCCGCGAAGCCGGCAACTGCAAAGTGTTTCCCATTGGTGCCTTGAGCAAGGGCCTGGATGGCGAACAACTCGCCGAATTGATCGCCCTGCGTGACGCCGGTTGCGTGGCCTTCGGCAATGGCCTGGAAAGCTTTCGCAGCACGCGCACCTTGTGCCGCGCCCTGGAATACGCGGCCACCTTCGACTTGACGGTGATCTTCCATTCCCAGGACCGCGACCTGGCCGAAGGCGGCCTGGCCCATGAAGGCGCAGTGGCCAGCTTCCTCGGCCTGCCGGGCATTCCGGAAACAGCAGAAACCGTGGCTCTCGCTCGTGACCTGTTGCTGGTGGAGCAAAGCGGCGTGCGTGCGCATTTCAGCCAGTTGACCAGCGCCCGGGGCGTGGCTCTGATCGCCCAGGCCCAGGCCCGTGGCTTGCGGGTCACCGCAGATGTCGCCCTGTACCAACTGATCCTGACGGATGAGGCGCTGATCGACTTCTCCAGCCTGTACCACGTACAGCCCCCGCTGCGCACCAAGGCTGACCGTGACGGTTTGCGTGCGGCGGTGAAGTCGGGTGTGGTGTCGGCGATTTCCAGCCATCACCAACCTCACGAGCGAGACGCCAAGCTGGCACCGTTTGGCGCGACCGAGCCAGGCATCAGCAGCGTGGAGTTGTTGTTGCCACTGGCGATGACGCTGGTGGAAGACGGCTTGCTGGACCTTCCGACACTGCTGGCACGCCTGAGCGCCGGCCCGGCCGAGGCCCTGCGCTTGCCGGCGGGCCAGTTGTCGGTGGGTTCACCGGCGGACCTGGTGCTGTTCGACCTGGCAAGCTCGACGGTGGCTGGTGAGCGTTGGTTGTCCAAGGGCGAAAACTGCCCGTTCATCGGCCACAGCCTGCCGGCGACGGTGCGGTATACCTTGATGGATGGGCGGATCAGCTACCAGGCTTGACGCGCAAGCTCGTTCCCACGCTCTGCGTGGGAACGCATCCTGTGACGCTCTGCGTCAGCACTCCAAAGGTGGACGCGAAGCGTCCTGGGCTGCATTTCCACGCGGAGCGTGGGAACGATCAGTGCTCAGCGCCCGCTGTTGCGCTCGGCATTGCGGATCGAGATCTGCGTGTTCAGCGTCCAGAAGTCATACAGCACCCCGATCAGGAACAAACCGCCGGTCAGCAGGTAGATCAGGCCGGTGATCCATTTGCCCTGGTACATACGGTGCACACCAAACACCCCCAGAAACGCCAACAGAATCCACGCGACGCTGTATTCAATCGGCCCAGCGGTAAACCGCAGGTCGGCTTCACGGTCCATGGCCGGGATCAGGAACAAGTCGATCAACCAGCCAATGCCGAACAAGCCGAAGGTGAAAAACCAGATCGTGCCCGTCACAGGCTTGCCGTAATAAAAACGATGAGCCCCGGTAAAACCGAAAATCCACAGCAGGTAACCAATCGCCTTGCTGTGGGTGTCTTGCTGCTGAGCAACCTGTTGATAGGTGTTCATGAAGGACCTCTTTTGCTTCGATAGATAAATTTTTTCATTTTCTTTGTGACTTTTTTACGGGCGCCCGACGTACGGCAAATGGTATCGTCCTGCCCTCAAAGCCTTGTAGGGCCTGACTTGTGTAGGACAATTGCGGAGAATCGTCGCGTTTTTCCTGAATTTGACCCCAAGGTTCAATCGACAAACGGGCTGAGAACAGCACAAAAAGCTGTTATAAAGTTGCGCGCAAACCCATAAGAGCCACGCCTAATGCGACCATTTTTCAAGACATGGCTAACCATTTGCCTATTAATGCCACTGGCCGCCCACGCCACCAATCGTGAGCAACGACTTCCGAACGTTAACGGTTTCACCCCTAAAGTCCATAGCACGCCCAGCACTGCCAAATCGGCAAAGCCGACCGTCAGCCGTCCGACTCAACTGAGCAAGGCCCACGGCAAAGCGCTTTCCACCCAGCTGGCCGTGAACACCAAGCAAAGCAGCAACGTCTTGAGCCGTGCCGTCAACGTGCTCGGTACACCTTATCGTTGGGGCGGCAGCAGCCCAAGTAAAGGGTTCGACTGCAGCGGCCTGGTGAAATATGCATTTAACGATGTAAAAGCGGTGGACCTGCCACGCACTTCCAACGCCATGGCGGCCGGCCATGGGTTGAAGGTTGACCGCAAAGACCTGAAACCGGGCGACCTGTTGTTTTTCAAACTCAAGAGCCGCCAGGTCAATCACGTCGCCATCTACCTGGGCAACGACCGCTTTATCCACGCACCGCGCCGTGGCAAGTCGGTGAGCATCGACACACTGAAAAAACCGTTCTGGGACAAGAACTACGTGATTGCCAAGCGGGTACTGCCTAAAGAGCAGAACAACAACCTGCGGATCGTGCAGCGCTAAGCCAGGCACTACTGAAGCTCCCCATTTGAAATGCGATCAAATGTGGGAGCTGGCTTGCCTGCGATGACGGTGTGTCAGTTGGCAGAGAGAGTGCCTGACAGTCCGCTATCGCAGGCAAGCCAGCTCCCACATTGTGTATCTGTGCGCTTTAGATATCTGCCGGCACCCTCGCCTTCTCCCGCGCTTCTTCCCGGCTAATCACTCCTACGCCCACCAACGCCTTCAAACTCATATCCAGGGTCTTCATCCCCAACGCACCACCGGTCTGAATAGCCGAAACCATCTGCGCCACCTTGTCTTCGCGAATCAAGTTACGAATCGCCGGGGTGCCCAGCATGATTTCATGAGCGGCCACGCGCCCACCGCCCACCTTCTTCACCAGCACCTGAGACACCACCGCTTGCAACGACTCCGACAGCATCGAGCGGACCATGGCCTTCTCCCCGGCAGGGAAGACATCTACCAGCCGGTCCACTGTCTTTGCCGCCGACGAGGTGTGCAGGGTGCCGAACACCAGGTGCCCGGTCTCTGCCGCCGTCAGCGCAAGGCGGATGGTTTCCAGATCGCGCAATTCACCCACCAGGATCACATCCGGGTCTTCTCGCAGGGCTGAACGCAGGGCCACCGAGAAACTGTGGGTGTCGCGATGCACCTGGCGCTGGTTGACCAGCGCCAGTTTCGGCCGGTGGATAAACTCGATGGGGTCTTCCAGCGTAAGGATATGCTGGCGTCGATGCCGGTTGAGGTCGTCGATCATCGCCGCCAGGGTCGTAGACTTGCCCGAGCCGGTGGGCCCGGTCACCAGCACCAGTCCGCGAGGAAGGCGGGCGATACGCTGGAACACCTCGCCCAGTCCCAGGTCCTCCAGGCTCTGGACCTCAGTCGCAATAGCCCGGAACACCGCACCCACACCGCGATCCTGGCGGAACACGTTCGCCCGGAACCGGGCGACGCCTGGCAATTCGAAGGCAAAATCCGTTTCAAGAGATGTTTCGAAATCCTTTTGTTGATGTTTATTCAGCAAAGGGCTCAATAAGTCGACCACTTGGGTAGCGTTCAGCGCTGGCCCATCCAGCGGCCAAACCTCACCATCAATGCGCAGCATCGGTGCCAGGCCTGCTGACAGATGCAGGTCTGAGGCGCCTCGGCTTACGCTGGCGGTCAGCAATTGCGTGATATCCATAGGGCTTTCCATTTCCAGTAGAATGCCGCGGACTCCATATCCACGGGCGCATCTTGAATGTCGACGATAGCAGACAACATCGGCCTGGTTAGCCAGCGCATCCGCGCCGCAGCCGACGCCGTGCAACGTGACGCAAGCAGCATCCACCTGCTGGCCGTGAGCAAGACCAAACCCGCGCAGGCGGTACGCGACGCCTACGCCGCCGGGCTGCACGACTTTGGGGAAAACTACCTGCAGGAAGCCTTGGGCAAACAGGCGGATTTGACCGACCTGCCCTTGAGTTGGCACTTCATCGGCCCCATTCAATCGAACAAGACTCGCGCTATCGCCGAGCACTTCGCTTGGGTGCATTCCGTGGACCGCCTGAAAATCGCACAACGCCTGTCCGAACAACGCCCGGCCGACCTGCCGCCGCTCAATATCTGCATTCAGGTCAATGTCAGTGGCGAAGCCAGCAAGTCCGGCTGCACACCCGCCGACCTGCCGGCCCTGGCCACGGCGATCAGCGCCCTGCCGCGCTTGAAGCTGCGGGGTTTGATGGCAATTCCCGAGCCGACTGAAGACCGGGCGGAGCAGGATGCGGCGTTTGCCACAGTGCGCGACCTGCAAGCCAGCCTGAACCTGCCGCTGGACACACTTTCCATGGGCATGAGCCATGACCTTGAGTCGGCCATTGCCCAAGGCGCCACCTGGGTGCGGATCGGTACCGCCCTGTTTGGCGCCCGCGACTACGGCCAGCCGTGAAATGGCTGACATCCCTCGAAAATAAGGACCTGTCATGAGCAACACGCGTATTGCCTTTATCGGCGCCGGTAACATGGCGGCCAGCCTGATCGGTGGCCTGCGGGCCAAGGGCCTGGACGCCGAGCAGATCCGCGCCAGCGACCCGGGCGTCGAGACCCGCGAGCGCGTCAGCGCCGAACACGGCATCCAGACCTTCGCCGATAACGCCGAGGCCATCCACGGCGTCGATGTGATCGTGCTGGCGGTCAAGCCCCAGGCCATGAAGGCCGTGTGCGAGAGCCTGCGCCCGAGCCTGCAACCTCACCAACTGGTGGTGTCGATTGCCGCTGGCATCACCTGCGCCAGCATGACCAACTGGCTCGGCGCCCAGCCCATCGTACGCTGCATGCCCAACACCCCGGCGTTGCTGCGCCAGGGCGTCAGCGGTTTGTATGCCACTGGCGAAGTCACCGCGCAGCAACGTGACCAGGCCCAGGAACTGCTGTCTGCGGTGGGCATCGCCGTGTGGCTCGAGCAGGAACAGCAACTGGACGCGGTCACCGCCGTCTCCGGCAGCGGCCCGGCCTATTTCTTCCTGTTGATCGAGGCCATGACGGCCGCCGGCGTCAAGCTGGGCCTGCCCCACGACGTGGCCGAGCAACTGGCGGAACAAACCGCCCTGGGCGCCGCGAAAATGGCGGTCGGCAGCGAGGTGGATGCCGCCGAACTGCGCCGTCGCGTCACCTCGCCAGGTGGTACCACACAAGCGGCTATCGAGTCGTTCCAGGCCGGGGGTTTTGAAGCCCTGGTGGAAACAGCACTGGGTGCCGCCGCACATCGTTCAGCCGAGATGGCTGAGCAACTGGGCAAATAGTCGTCCCTTACCAAGGTAATCAAACATGCTCGGAATCAATGACGCTGCCATTTTCATCATCCAGACCCTGGGCAGCCTGTACCTGCTGATCGTGCTGATGCGCTTTATCCTGCAACTGGTGCGCGCGAACTTCTACAACCCGCTGTGCCAATTCGTGGTGAAGGCCACCCAACCGCTGCTCAAGCCACTGCGCCGGGTGATCCCGAGCCTGTTCGGCCTGGACATGTCGTCGCTGGTGCTGGCGCTGTTGCTGCAGATTTTGCTGTTCGTGGTGATCCTGATGCTCAATGGCTACCAGGCCTTCACCGTGCTGCTGTTGCCATGGGGCCTGATCGGCATTTTCTCGCTGTTCCTGAAGATCATTTTCTGGTCGATGATCATTAGCGTGATCCTCTCGTGGGTCGCACCCGGCAGCCGTAGCCCGGGTGCCGAGTTGGTCTATCAGATCACCGAGCCGGTGCTGGCGCCGTTCCGTCGCCTGATCCCCAACCTGGGTGGCCTGGATATCTCGCCGATCTTCGCGTTTATCGTGATTCAGTTGCTGCAAAGCTGGGTGATTCCACGCCTGGCGTACTTTGCCTACATGCCAAAAGAGTTGTTTGGCCTGATCTGACCGATAGATCGTTCCCACGCTCTGCGTGGGGATGCAGCCCGTGATGCTCCGCGTCACAAGGACGGGACGCAGAGCGTCCCAAGAGGCATTCCCACGCGGAGCATGGGAACGATCAAACGCGGAGCGTGGGAACGATCACGCTAACCCCCGACCATTGCTTGCCGCTAGGGTCCCCGCTCTTTAGACTTACGCCTCATTTAAACGAGAGCAGGGTCGATGCCAGCTGCCTTCCCCCCCGATTCTGTTGGACTGGTCGTGCCACAAGTGGCGCATTTCAGCGAACCGCTGGCCCTGGCCTGCGGCCGTTCGTTGCCGGCCTACGACCTGATCTACGAAACCTATGGCCAACTGAACGCCACGGCGAGCAACGCCGTGCTGATCTGCCATGCCTTATCCGGCCATCATCACGCCGCCGGCTTCCATAGCGTTGACGACCGCAAGCCCGGCTGGTGGGACAGCTGCATCGGCCCCGGCAAGCCCATCGACACCAACAAGTTCTTTGTGGTCAGCCTGAACAACCTCGGCGGCTGCAACGGCTCCACCGGCCCCAGCAGCCTCAACCCGGAAACCGGCAAGCCGTTCGGCGCCGACTTCCCGGTGCTGACGGTAGAGGACTGGGTGCACAGCCAGGCACGCCTCGCCGACCTGTTGGGCATCAGCCAGTGGGCCGCCGTAATTGGCGGCAGCCTGGGCGGTATGCAGGCGCTGCAATGGACCATCACTTACCCGGACCGTGTGCGCCATTGCCTGGCTATCGCCTCGGCGCCCAAGTTGTCAGCGCAGAACATCGCCTTCAACGAAGTGGCGCGCCAGGCAATCCTCACCGACCCCGAGTTTCACGGCGGTTCGTTCCAGGAAGCCGGCGTGATCCCCAAGCGTGGCTTGATGCTGGCGCGGATGGTCGGCCACATTACCTACCTGTCCGATGACTCCATGGGCGAGAAATTCGGCCGTGGCCTCAAGAGCGAGAAGCTCAACTACGACTTCCACAGCGTCGAATTCCAGGTGGAAAGCTACCTGCGTTACCAGGGCGAGGAGTTCTCGGGGCGTTTCGACGCCAATACCTACCTGCTGATGACCAAGGCCCTGGACTACTTCGACCCGGCCGCCAATCACGATGACGACCTGGCGAAAACCTTCGAGCACGCCACGGCCAAGTTCTGCGTGATGTCGTTCACCACCGACTGGCGCTTTTCGCCAGCGCGCTCCCGTGAGCTGGTGGATGCCCTGATGGCCGCCAAGAAAGACGTCTGCTACCTGGAGATCGATGCACCGCAAGGCCACGACGCCTTCCTGATTCCGATCCCACGCTACCTGCAGGCGTTCAGTAACTACATGAACCGTATTTCGCTTGTGAGAACGCCATGAGAGCCGACCTGGAAATCATCCAAGACTGGATCCCCGCCGGCAGCCGCGTGCTCGACTTGGGCTGCGGCGACGGCGAACTGCTGAGCTGGCTGCGCGACCACAAGCAAGTCACCGGCTACGGCCTGGAAAACGACCCGGACAACATCGCCCAATGCGTGGCCAAGGGCATCAACGTGATCGAGCAGGACCTGGACAAGGGCCTGGGCAACTTTGCCAGCAACAGCTTCGATATCGTGGTGATGACCCAAGCCCTGCAAGCGGTGCACTACCCGGACCGCATCCTCGACGAAATGCTGCGCGTGGGCCGCCAATGCATCATCACCTTCCCCAACTTTGGCCACTGGCGCTGCCGCTGGTACCTGGCCACCAAGGGGCGCATGCCGGTCTCCGACTTCCTGCCGTACACCTGGTACAACACGCCGAACATCCACTTTTGCACCTTCGAAGACTTCGAAGCCCTGTGTGGCGAACGTGAAGCCAAAGTGATCAACCGCCTTGCCGTCGATCAACAGCACCGCCACGGCTGGGCGAGTAAGCTATGGCCCAACCTGTTGGGCGAAATTGGTATCTACCGGGTCAGCAGTCCTGGCCTGACCGACCACAAAGTTGCCGTCTAATCATCTTCAAGAGGGACGTTCATGAGTCGTTTGGCTATTTTTCTATTGACCGCATGCCTGGGCGCCAGCGCCATGGCCGCCGACACTATCGACGCTAATCGCAAAAAAGACTTTGGCGATATCACCGTTCATTACAACACCTTCACTTCAAGCTTCCTGCCACCCGAGACCGCCCAGAAAGTCGGCGTGGTGCGCAGCAAGGAGAAGGGATTGATCAACGTGACCGTGATCAAGGGCGTAAGCCCAGTGGCCGCGCAAGTCACCGGCACTATCAAGGACCTGGGCGGCAAAAGCGAGATCCTGACGTTCAAGCAGATCGAAGAAAAAGGCGGCATCAGCTACCTCGCGCCCTACACCGTGACGCAACGGGAATACAAGACCTTCACCATCAACGTTGAAACCGGCGGCAAGGCCCACGGCTTCCAATTCAACCAAGAACTGTTCCCGGCCCAATGATGAACCTCACCCAACTCGTACTCGCCAGCCATAACGCCGGCAAACTCAAAGAACTGCAGGCCATGCTCGGTGAGTCTGTGCAACTGCGTTCGATCGGCGAGTTCAGCCAGGTCGAACCGGAAGAGACCGGCCTGTCGTTCGTCGAGAATGCCATCCTCAAGGCCCGCAATGCTGCGCGTATCTCTGGCCTGCCGGCCCTGGCGGATGATTCGGGCCTGGCCGTGGATTTCCTCGGCGGCGCCCCTGGTATCTACTCGGCCCGTTACGCCGACGGCCAGGGCGATGCAGCCAACAACGTCAAGCTGCTCGACGCCCTCAAAGACGTGCCGGAGGCCGAGCGTGGTGCGCAGTTCGTCTGCGTGTTGGCCCTGGTGCGGCATGCCGACGACCCGCTGCCGATTCTGTGCGAAGGCTTGTGGCACGGGCGCATCCTGCACGCGGCCAGCGGTGAACATGGCTTTGGCTATGACCCGCTGTTCTGGGTGCCGGAGCGCAATGTCTCCAGCGCTGAACTGAGCCCGGCCGACAAAAATCAGATCAGCCACCGCGCCCGCGCCATGGCGTTGCTGCGCCAGCGCCTGGGTTTGAAATGACCCAGAACACCTCTGCGCAGCCGCTGATCCACGGTGGCGCGCAAACACCACGGGCGGCCCTGCCCCATCTGCCGCCCCTGGCGCTGTACATCCATATCCCGTGGTGCGTGCGTAAATGCCCGTATTGCGACTTCAACTCCCACACCGCGAGCAAAGTGCTGCCGGAAGAAGAGTATGTGGACGCCCTGCTGGCCGACCTGGACCAAGACCTGCACGCCGTATATGGCCGTAAGCTGAGTTCGATCTTCTTTGGCGGCGGCACGCCCAGCCTGTTCAGTGCGGCTGCACTGGGCCGCCTGCTCAAGGGCGTTCAAGCGCGTATCCCGTTTGCTGACGATATCGAGATCACCCTGGAAGCCAACCCCGGGACGTTCGAACAAGAGAAGTTCGTGGCGTACCGCAAACTGGGGATCAATCGCCTGTCCATCGGCATCCAGAGTTTCCAGCAAGAGAAGCTTGAAGCCCTGGGCCGCATCCACAATGGCGATGAAGCCGTGCGCGCAGCCGGCATGGCGCGCCAGGCCGGGTTCGACAACTTCAACCTGGACTTGATGCACGGCCTGCCCAACCAGTCCCTGGAGGACGCCTTGGGCGACCTGCGCCAGGCCATTGCACTCAAACCGACGCACCTGTCCTGGTACCAACTGACCCTGGAACCCAACACCGTGTTCTGGAACCAGCCGCCCGCGCTGCCGGAAGACGACACGCTGTGGGATATCCAGGAAGCCGGCCAGGCACTGCTCGCCGAACACGGTTACGCACAATATGAAGTCTCGGCCTACGCCCAACCGGGGCGGCCGGCGCGGCATAACCTCAATTACTGGAGCTTTGGCGACTTTATCGGCATCGGCGCCGGGGCCCACGGCAAGCTCAGCCACCCGGACGGGCGCATTATCCGCACCTGGAAAACCCGTGCACCAAAGGACTATCTCAACCCGGCCAAAAGCTTCCAGGCCGGCGCGAAAGAACTGACCAACGATGAACTGCCGTTCGAGTTTCTGATGAACGCGCTGCGCCTCACCGAAGGGGTTGATGCCAAGCTTTACGCCGAGCGCACCGGCCTCGATCTGGCGAGCCTCGATGAAGGCCGCCGCGACGCAGAACAAAGTGGATTAATGCAGGTCGAACCGTCACGCCTGGCGGCCACCGACCGCGGGCAACTCTTTCTCAATGACCTGTTGCAGAAGTTTTTGAGCTGATAGCTCTTAAGGAAATCGAATGGATCTGGTACTCGACCTGCTCGCCACCGTATCCCGCTGGAGCCGTAGCAACCTGTCGGAAATATCGTTGGCCCTTGTGGGCTGTTTGCTGGTGCTGTTCGGCGCCGACATCAAGGGCTGGGTCGAAGCGCGCCTGGGCAGCATCGCCGGCGCCTTGCGCGTACCCTTGATGGCCCTGCTGTGCCTGATCGGCAGCGGTGCGGCGTTGATCTATGCCACGCCGTGGATTGTGCGGGGGTTGAGCCAGTTCAATAACTACAGCCTAGCGCCGGTGTTGATCGTGGTGCTGGTGTTGATTGGCGTGGTAGCAGACCGCCGCTGACCCAGCAGGCACTACAAAACACATGTGGGAGCTGGCTTGCCTGCGATACAGACACCTCGGTGTATCAGTGATACCGAGGTGATGTTATCGCAGGCAAGCCAGCTCCCACATTTGATTGCGTTTCAAGCTAATGACTGTTTAAGCCAGCTTCTCGAATTTCAAATCCCACACCCCATGCCCCAATCGCTCGCCACGGCGTTCGAACTTGGTGATCGGCCGCTCGGCCGGGCGTGGCACGCATTTGCCGTCTTCGGCCAGGTTGCGGTAGCCGGGGGCGACGTTCATCACTTCCAGCATGTATTCCGCGTACGGTTCCCAGTCGGTGGCCATGTGCAGGATGCCGCCCACTTTCAGCTTGCTGCGCACCAGTTCCGCGAAGGACGCCTGGACGATGCGGCGCTTGTGGTGACGGGCCTTGTGCCATGGGTCGGGGAAGAACAGCATCAGGCGGTCGAGGCTGTTGTCGGCGATGCAGCGGTTGAGCACTTCAATCGCATCGCAGTCGTAGACCCGCAGGTTTTTCAGGCCTTGGGTCAGCACACCGTTGAGCAGTGCGCCGACGCCTGGGCGGTGCACTTCCACACCGATGAAATCCTGCTCCGGCGCGGCTGCGGCCATTTCCAGCAGGGAATGGCCCATGCCGAAACCGATTTCCAGGGAGCGTGGGGCTGAACGGCCGAACACTTGGTCATAGTCCACCGGCGCGTCGGCCAGGGGCAACACGAACAGCGGCGTGCCCTGCTCCAGGCCCTTTTGCTGGCCTTCGGTCATACGGCCGGCGCGCATCACAAAACTCTTGATGCGGCGGTGCTTGGACTCGTCGCCCTCTTCCACGGTGTTCGGCGTTTCGTTTGATTCAGTCATCAATAGCTCTTACTTGATCAGACCATCCAGCGGCGAAGAGGCGCTGGCATAGAGTTTTTTCGGCATGCGCCCGGCGAGGTAGGCCAGGCGGCCCGCGACGATGGCGTGGTTCATGGCTTGGGCCATCATGATTGGTTGCTGGGCATGGGCAATGGCCGAGTTCATCAGCACCGCGTCGCAGCCCAGTTCCATGGCGATGGTTGCGTCGGAGGCAGTGCCCACGCCCGCATCAACCAGCACCGGGATCTTGGCTTCTTCAAGGATGATCTGCAGGTTGTACGGGTTGCAGATGCCCAGGCCGGAACCGATCAAACCAGCCAGCGGCATCACCGCGATGCAGCCGATTTCTGCCAGTTGGCGCGCGATGATCGGGTCATCGCTGGTGTAGACCATCACGTCGAAGCCTTCCTTGACCAAGGTCTCGGCGGCCTTGAGGGTTTCGATCACATTGGGGAACAGGGTTTTCTGGTCGGCCAGCACTTCCAGCTTCACCAGGTTGTGGCCGTCGAGCAGCTCACGAGCCAGGCGGCAGGTGCGCACGGCTTCGATGGCGTCGTAGCAGCCAGCAGTGTTTGGCAAAAAGGTGTAGCGCTCCGGCGACAGCACTTCGAGCAGGTTCGGCTCGCCCTCGATCTGGCCGAGGTTGGTGCGGCGCACGGCGAAGGTGACGATCTCGGCACCCGAGGCTTCGATGGCCAGGCGGGTTTCTTCCATGTCGCGGTACTTGCCGGTGCCGACCAGCAGACGGGACTGGTAGGTACGACCGGCCAGGACGAAAGGCTTGTCGCTACGAACGATGCTCATGGGAAATCCTCTGGTTGGATGAGGTTCTGCAGAATGCGTTGCGGCCGTGGCGGGCTAGCCGCCGCCGATGGCGTGGACCACTTCGATCTGGTCACCTTCGGTGAGCGCAGTCTCGGCGTGCTGGCTACGCGGGACGATATCCAGGTTGAGCTCCACTGCGACGCGACGCCCGGTCAGGTCCAGACGGGTCAGCAGGGCCGCAACGGTTTCGCCGTCGGGCAGTTCAAAGGGTTCGCCGTTCAACTGAATGCGCATGCCACGGGCCGCCATCGTTTTTAGGGGCCCGCATTCTAGCGCGATTGGAACCTGAAGGTCAGCTCCAAGCGTCAAGCGGTCAAAGCTGCAAACGCCACGCCGCCAGGCCCAGGAAGAACCAGCCGAGCAGGAACGCCAGCCCGCCAAACGGCGTGATGATCCCCAGTTTACTGATGCCGGTCATCGTCAGCACATACAGGCTGCCCGAGAACAGCAGGATACCGACGGTAAACGAAATACCCGCCCAAGTGACCAGCCGACCCGGAATATGCGCCGCCAGCAAGGCCACGCCGAACAGTGCCAGGGCATGCACCAACTGGTAGGTCACACCAGTATGAAAGATCGCCAGGTAGTCGGTGCTCAGGCGGTTTTTCAGGCCGTGGGCGGCGAACGCGCCCAGGGCGACACCGGTAAAGCCGAAAAAGGCAGCCAGCATCAGAAAGCTACGCAGCATGGGGAACTCCAGTCAGACTCATCGGGCAGGGTCTGTATAATGGCCCGCTCAACGGGTTCGGCCAAGCCATCTCTATGCTGCGTGTCCTCTTCAAACGCTTTCTCAACGTCGTGAAATGGTTTGCCATCGGCAGTGTGTTGCTGGTGCTGCTGTTTCGTGTGGTGCCGCCACCGTTCACTGCGCTGATGGTGGAGCGCAAGGTCGAGTCCTGGGTCGACGGAGAGCCTATCGACCTGCAACGCAGCTGGGTGCCATGGGATGAAATATCCGATGACCTGAAAGTGGCGGTGATGGCCGGTGAAGACCAGCGCTTCCCACAACATTGGGGTTTTGATTTCGGCGCGATCCAGGCGGCGATTCTGCACAACGAACGCGGCGGCTCGATTCGCGGTGCCAGCACCCTGAGCCAGCAGGTGTCGAAAAACCTGTTCCTGTGGGCCGGCCGCAGCTATTTGCGCAAAGGCCTAGAGGCGTGGTTTACCGGTTTGATCGAGGTGTTGTGGCCCAAGCAGCGGATTCTTGAGGTGTACCTCAACAGCGTGGAATGGGATGAAGGTGTGTTTGGCGCAGAGGCAGCGGCGCGGCACCATTTTGGCGTGAGCGCCAAGGGCCTTTCGCGGCAGCAGGCCAGTTACCTGGCGGCGGTATTGCCCAATCCACGGGTGTGGAGTGCCAGCCATCCGACGGCCTATGTGGCACGGCGGGCGGCGTGGATTCGCCAGCAGATGAGCCAATTGGGCGGGGATGGTTACCTGATGGAGCTGAACAACTCTCGAAAGGCACCCTGGTCCGACTGACACAATATGGGACCTGTGGGAGCTGGCTTACCTGCGATAGCGGTGGGTCAGTAACCCATGCTTCATCTGACACGGCCTCATCGCAGGCAAGCCAGCTCCCACATTAAACCGAGTTGGGCTTGAGACTTTTCGAACACAAACAAAAATGCCCCGGTCTTTCGACCGGGGCATTTTTTGTTCGCTGCATTTTAAGCGGCGATCGACAACTTCAGCTTGTTCATCGCGCTTTTCTCAAGCTGACGAATCCGCTCGGCCGACACGTTGTACTTCTGCGCCAGATCGTGCAGCGTGGCTTTTTCTTCTGCCAGCCAACGCTGGTAGAGGATGTCACGGCTGCGGTCGTCCAGCACTTCCAGCGCTTCGTGCAGGTTGTGGTTGGAGTTGTCGCTCCAGTCGGCGTCTTCCAGTTGACGCGCCGGGTCGTACCGGTGGTCTTCCAGGTAGTTGGCCGGCGATTGGAAGGCGCTGTCGTCATCCGCTTCGGCGGCTGGGTCGAAGGCCATGTCATGGCCGGTCAGGCGGCTTTCCATCTCGCGCACTTCACGCGGCTCCACACCGAGGCTTTCGGCCACGCGGTGGACTTCTTCGTTGTTCAGCCACGCCAGGCGTTTTTTCTGGCTGCGCAGGTTGAAGAACAGCTTGCGCTGGGCCTTGGTGGTGGCCACTTTCACGATGCGCCAGTTGCGCAGGATGAACTCGTGGATTTCCGCCTTGATCCAATGCACGGCAAACGACACCAGGCGCACGCCCATTTCAGGGTTGAAACGCTTCACTGCCTTCATCAGGCCAACGTTGCCTTCCTGAATCAGGTCGGCCTGGGCCAGACCGTAGCCGCTATAGCTACGGGCGATATGTACGACAAAACGCAGGTGGGCGAGCACCATCTGCCGAGCCGCCCCCAAATCCTGCTCATAGTAGAGACTCTCGGCCAGTTCACGCTCCTGCTCGGGCGTCAGCAATGGAATGCTGTTGACCGTGTGCACATAAGCCTCCAGGTTCGCACCCGGGACCAAGGCATAAGCAGGTTGCAAAGAAGTGGTCATACGAAAAAACCTCCGACTCACATAACTCGTGCAGTTCAGCACTGCGAAAATTGACCTGGGAACCGTAGGACAAGTTCCCTAAACCGCTGATACGGTCAATACAAACGAAACCACATTAATCTGGCATTAACTACTTCGGCGCCAGCTCGCGTAAATGCCGTGCCACCGCAATCCACGCACCGATATACCCCAACAACACCGCTCCGAGCAAGAGACTCAGACCATCGGCTACCGGCACACCGGCCAGCGCGAAATCACTGCCGTAGAGCCCGGCCAAGCCGACAACCGCGTCGTTCAACCAATCCAGGCCAAACGCCAGTACCCCCCAAGACAAGATCCCCGCACCCAGGCCATACAGCGCGCCCATGTACAGGAAAGGCCGACGCACATAGCTGTCTGTGCCGCCCACCAGTTTAATCACTTCTATCTCGGTGCGACGGTTTTCAATATGAAGACGAATGGTATTACCTATCACCAAAAGTAATGCAGACACTAATAACACCGTCAGGCCGAACACAAAGCGGTCACCCAGCTTGAGGATCGCGGCCAGGCGCTCTACCCAGACTAGATCAAGTTGCGCCTGTTGCACCTTCGGCATCTCTGCGAGTTTTTGTCGCAGGGCTTCCAGCGCCGGCTTGTCGACCTCGTTCGGCGTTACCAGCACCACGCCCGGCAGCGGGTTCTGCGGCAGCTCCTTGAGCGCCTCGCCCAGGCCGGATTGCTGCTGGAACTCTTCGAGAGCCTGGTCGCGGCTGATGTACTCGGCCTCGGCTACCCCCGGGATGTTCTTGATATCGTCACGCAGCGCTTCGCCTTCCTTGCTGCTGGTGTCCAGGTTCAGGTACAGCGAAATCTGCGCCGCCCGCTGCCAGGAGCCGCCCAGGCGCTCCACATTATTAAGCAACAGCGACAAGCCCATCGGCAGGCTCAAGGCCACGGCCATCACCAGGCAAGTGAAAAAACTACCGATCGGCTGTTTGCCCAGGCGCCGCAGGCTGTCCAGCAGGCTGGCGCGATGGCTTTCGATCCAGGCGTGCACCAGGGTGCCGAAGTCCGGGCCGTCGTCGTCGTCGTGCTTCTTCTTTTTCGGTTGCGGGTCGGCCGGTTTCGGCGCCACGCGTTCGGATACTTTAGGGCTGCGTGTAGCACTCATACGCCAGCCTCCCCATCGCCGATCAGGCGGCCGCGTTGCAGGGTGAGCATGCGATGGCGCATACGGGCAATCAGGGCCAGGTCGTGGCTGGCGATCAAGACGCTGGTGCCCAGGCGGTTGATGTCTTCGAACACCCCCATGATCTCGGCCGCCAGGCGCGGGTCGAGGTTACCGGTGGGTTCGTCCGCCAGCAGCAAAGCCGGGCGATGGACGATGGCGCGGGCGATACCGACACGCTGTTGCTGGCCGGTGGACAGGTCGCCGGGGAAGAGGTCGGTCTTGTCCGACAAGGCCACACGCTCCAGGGCCGAATCCACGCGCTTGACGATCTCGGCCTTGGACAGCCCCAGTATCTGCAACGGCAGGGCCACGTTGTTGAATACCGTGCGGTCGAACAGCAATTGGTGGTTCTGGAACACCACGCCGATCTGGCGGCGCAGGAATGGAATTTGCGCATTGCTGATAGTGGCCAGGTCCTGGCCCGCCAGCAGCAACTTGCCGGTAGTCGGGCGTTCCATGGCCAGCAGCAGGCGCAACAGCGTACTTTTGCCCGCGCCCGAATGGCCGGTGACAAACAAGAATTCGCCGCGACGCACTCGAAAGCTCAGCTCATGCAAGCCCACATGCCCGTTGGCATAGCGTTTACCGACCTGTTCGAATCGAATCATGAACGCTCCCGCTCGGCAAACAGTGCCTGTACAAAGGGTTCGGCTTCAAAGGTGCGCAGGTCGTCGATGCCTTCACCGACGCCGATATAGCGAATCGGCAACCCGAACTGTTTGGCCAGGGCGAAAATCACACCGCCCTTGGCCGTGCCGTCGAGCTTAGTCAATGCCAGGCCGGTCAGCTGCACCGTCTGGTTGAATTGCTTGGCCTGGCTGATGGCGTTCTGGCCGGTACCGGCGTCGAGCACCAGCAGGACTTCATGGGGTGCATCGGCGTCGAGCTTGCCGATCACGCGGCGCACTTTCTTCAGCTCTTCCATCAAGTTGTCTTTGGTGTGCAGACGGCCGGCTGTATCGGCGATCAGCACATCAATGTTGCGCGCCTTGGCGGCTTGCACGGCATCGAAGATCACCGACGCAGAGTCGGCACCGGTGTGCTGGGCGATCACCGGGATCTTGTTGCGCTCGCCCCACACCTGCAACTGCTCGACGGCCGCGGCACGGAAGGTGTCACCGGCGGCGAGCATGACTTTCTTGCCCTCCCCCTGCAGCTTCTTGGCCAGTTTGCCGATGGTGGTGGTCTTGCCAGCGCCATTAACCCCTACAACGAGGATGACGAACGGCTTTTTCGGGGTGATCACCAGCGGCGCTTCAACCGGCTTGAGCATGGCGGCCAGCTCAGCCTGCAGGGATTTGTACAGCGCATCGGCGTCGGTCAACTGCTTGCGCGCGACCTTCTGGGTCAGGCTCTGGATGATCACGGCGGTGGCTTCGACGCCCACGTCGGCGGTGAGCAGGCGGGTCTCGATGTCTTCCAGCAGCTCGTCATCAATGACTTTCTTGCCCAGGAACAGGCTGGCCATGCCTTCGCCAATACTGGCGCTGGTCTTGCTCAGGCCCTGCTTGAGGCGGGCGAAAAATCCGGTTTTGCTGGTTTCGGTGGTGGCAACGGCAGGCTCTGGCTCGACGACGGCAGGTGCGGCAACAACCGGGACAGGAACTTCAACAACGGGCGGTACTTCAGCCGCAACCTCTACCGGCGCCGGCTCAACCACTGCAGGAATCGGCGGCACGACGTGCTCGGCCTGAACATCCTCCACCAACGCCACGGGCTCTTCGGCCACGGGCAGCTCCAACCAGGGCTTGTGCTCGGGCGCAGGCTCAGGTTCCGGCTCGGCCTCGACGACCGGCTGCAACACCGGCTCAGCCATCGGCAACACCACCGGAACTGGCGTCTCGGCAACCGGTTCAGCTTCTATTACGGGTTCGGGGGTCGGTTCAGCGTGAACCTGTGGCTGTTCGACGACGGTTTCCTGCGGCTTTTTGCGCAGCCATCCGAACAGGCCTTTCTTCTCGCCAGCCGCAGCTGGGCTCTTCTTGTCGTCGTTGGAACCAAACATGGAGACGGCTATCTCAAGGTAGCGACGCGCCAAGGGGCGCTTCGGTAAATAAAATTCGATGCGTAACAGACTGTTTTTTAGCCAGCTCGTTCATGCGCAACATTTTGTAAGGCCTAAATAGGGCCTTAACAAGACAGCCACAGTGGCCGTCCCTAGGTCGGATCAGTATCCTAGCACCTCCTCGCCCGCCGACGCTAAGACCAAGCGGGCAGCCCAACAGGTTTAAAAACGAATGAATGCTCTAGCCCGCCGCGCCGCAGGCCTGCTGTTCAGCACAGTTTGTCTGCCTCTCTCAGCTCTGGCTGCCGATCCACAACCCACCCATGAATTCACCCTGGATAACGGCCTCAAAGTGGTCGTGCGCGAAGATCACCGCGCGCCGGTGGTGGTTTCCCAGGTCTGGTACAAGGTTGGCTCAAGCTACGAAACCCCGGGCCAGACCGGTTTGTCCCACGCCCTGGAACACATGATGTTCAAGGGCAGCGCCAAGGTTGGCCCCGGCGAAGCCTCGCTGATCCTGCGCGACCTGGGCGCCGAAGAAAACGCCTTCACCAGCGACGACTACACCGCGTACTACCAGGTATTGGCCCGTGATCGCCTAGGTGTGGCCTTCGAGCTGGAAGCCGACCGCATGGCCAGCTTGCGCCTGCCGGCCGACGAATTCAGCCGTGAAATCGAAGTAATCAAGGAAGAACGCCGCCTGCGCACCGACGACAACCCGATGTCCAAGGCCTACGAGCGCTTCAAGGCCATGGCCTTCCCCGCCAGCGGCTACCACACGCCGACCATCGGCTGGATGGCCGACCTGGACCGCATGAAGGTCGAGGAACTGCGCCACTGGTACCAATCCTGGTACGTGCCGAACAACGCCACCCTGGTGGTGGTCGGCGACGTGACCCCGGACGAGGTGAAAAACCTCGCCCAACGTTACTTCGGCCCGATCCCCAAGCGTGACGTGCCGCCGGCAAAAATCCCGATGGAACTGGCCGAGCCCGGCGAGCGCCTGCTGACCCTGCACGTGCAGACCCAATTGCCAAGCGTGTTCCTGGGCTTCAACGTGCCTGGCCTGGCCACCGCCGAAGACAAACGCTCGGTGCAGGCCCTGCGCCTGATCTCGGCTCTGCTGGACGGCGGCTACAGTGCACGGATCTCCGAGCAACTGGAGCGCGGTGAGGAACTTGTGTCCGCGGCTTCCACCAACTACGACGCCTACACCCGTGGCGACAGCCTGTTTACCCTCTCGGCCACGCCGAACCAGCAGAAGAAGAAAACCGTCGCCCAAGCCGAAGCCGGCCTGTGGCGCCTGCTCGATGAGTTGAAGGCCAAGCCGCCGACCGCCGAAGAACTGGAGCGCATCCGTGCCCAGGTCATTGCCGGCCTGGTGTACCAGCGTGATTCCATCACCAGCCAGGCCACGGCCATCGGCTCCCTGGAAACCGTTGGTCTGTCCTGGAAGCTCATGGACACGGAGCTTGCCGACCTGCAAAGCGTGACGCCGGAAGATATCCAGAAAGCCGCGCGCACCTACTTCACCCGCGAACGTCTGAGCGTCGCCCATGTTTTGCCAGAGGAGACCGCTCATGAGTGATCGCAAAAACAGCCGCCTGATCCTGCCCGGCCTGATCGCCGTCACCCTGATGGCGGCCAGCGCCGTTTACTTTTTGCGCCCGAGCGAGTCGGTCGCCAGCCAGGCCCTGGACAAGGCTCAAACGGCCAGCACCCTGCAGTCCCTGGCGGAACTGGATGGCAAGGCACCGAGCAACCGCAAGCTCGACGTACAAACCTGGACCACCGCCGAAGGCGCCAAGGTGCTGTTCGTCGAAGCCCACGAATTGCCGATGTTCGACATGCGCCTGCTGTTTGCCGCCGGCAGCAGCCAGGATGGCGACGTGCCAGGCTTGGCGCTGATGACCAACGCCATGCTCAACGAAGGCGTGCCGGGCAAGGATGTCAGCCAGATCGCCAGTGGGTTCGAAGGCCTGGGGGCCGATTTCGGCAACGGCGCCTATCGCGACATGGCGCTGGTGACCCTGCGCAGCCTGAGCGACAACGATAAGCGCACCGCCGCCCTGGCCCTGTTCGACCAGGTGATTGGCCAGCCGACGTTCCCGGCGGATTCCCTGGCGCGGATCAAGAACCAGATCCTGGCCGGCTTCGAGTACCAGAAGCAGAACCCCGGCAAGCTGGCGAGCATCGAGCTGTTCAAGCGTCTGTACGGCGACCATCCTTACGCGCATCCGAGCGAAGGCACCCCAGAAAGCGTGCCGAAAATTACCCTGGCACAGCTGAAGGCGTTCCATGCCAAAGCCTATGCGGCGGGCAATGCGGTGATTGCGGTCGTCGGCGACCTGACCCGTGCAGAAGCCGAGGCCATGACGGCCAAAGTATCGGCATCGCTGCCCAAAGGCCCGGCCATGGCCAAGATCGCTCAACCGACCGAGCCAAAAGCCGGCCTGAGCCGTATCGAGTTTCCGTCCAAGCAAACCCACCTGCTGTTTGCGCAATTGGGCATCGACCGCGCCGACCCGGACTACGCAGCCTTGTCCCTGGGCAACCAGATCCTTGGCGGCGGCGGCTTCGGTACCCGTTTGATGAGCGAGGTGCGTGAAAAACGCGGCCTGACCTACGGCGTGTACTCCGGTTTCTCACCGATGCAGGTGCGCGGCCCGTTCATGATCAACCTGCAGACCCGCGCCGAAATGAGCGGCGGCACCCTGCGCCTGGTTGAGGATGTACTGGCTGATTACCTCAAGAACGGCCCAACACAAAAAGAACTGGACGACGCCAAGCGCGAACTGGCCGGCAGCTTCCCGCTGTCCACCGCCAGCAACGCCGATATCGTCGGGCAGTTGGGCGCCATGGGTTTCTACAACCTGCCGCTGAGCTATCTGGAAGATTTCATGAAACAATCCCAGGCCCTGACCGTCGATCAGGTCAAGGCTGCAATGAACAAACACTTGAGCGCCGACAAGATGGTCATTGTGACCGCCGGCCCGACGATTGCGCAAAAGCCACTACCGCCCCCCACTGATAAACCTGCCGAGCAGCCGCTCGGGGTTCCGGAGCATTAATGGCCAGTTCATCTCGCCCGAAAAAACCTGTCCACAACGTGCATAACGGTGTGGGCCAACTGCGCATCATTGGCGGTGAATGGGGCAGCCGCAAGCTGAGCTTCCCCGACGTCGTGGGCCTGCGCCCGACGCCCGATCGCGTGCGTGAAACCCTGTTCAACTGGCTCGCGCCGTACATAGGCGGGGCCAAAGTGCTGGACCCGTTCGCCGGCAGCGGCGCGCTGTTCCTGGAGGCGCTGTCCCGTGGCGCGGCCCAGGGCCAGGCGCTGGACGCCAGCAATGTGGCGGTGTCCAGCCTCAAGGAGCACCTGGGCACGCTGCGTTGCACCACCGGCCAGGTGCAGACGGCCGACGCGCTGCGCTACCTGGAAACCCAGGCGGCCACTGAATACGACGTAGTGTTCCTCGATCCACCGTTCAACCAGAACCTGCTGCCGACCGTCTGCACACTGCTGGAAGAACGCCAGTGGCTGGCACCGGATGCCTGGATCTACACTGAGAGCGAGACCGCGCCCTCCACGCTCGGCCTGCCAAGTGGCTGGCGCCTGCACCGGGAGCAGAAGTCCGGGCGGGTGTATTACGCGTTGTGGCATCGTTTGGTCGAAAACGCCGCCTGATCGTGTGGCTAGAGATTGCTCCCGCTGGGCTGCGAAGCGGCCCTGAAACCTGCCAAGGTGTTCCGACTGAATAAACGCAGTGTTCTTGATGGGGCCGCTACGCGGCCCAGCGCGAGCAAGCTCGCTCGCCACAGTGAGTTCACTTGCCACCGAGAGCGTCATGACCCCTTCTTGCGACCTGTTCAAACCCGCCTTCGGCCTCGGCAACCCTCACTTGCAGACACTGTGGGGACCGCTGTGGCGGCCGACCACCCACATCGAGCGTCAGCGTGAGCGCCTGTGGCTGGAGGATGGCGACTTCCTCGATCTCGACTGGCACGGGCCTCATGACGTGCAAGCGCCTTTGGTGCTGGTGTTGCATGGGCTGACCGGTTCGTCCAATTCGCCCTATGTGGCCGGCCTGCAAAAAGTCCTCGCCACCCAAGGCTGGGCCAGTGCTGCGTTGAACTGGCGCGGCTGCTCGGGCGAGCCCAACCTGCTGGCTCGCAGCTATCACTCCGGCGCCAGCGAAGACCTGGCAGCCGCGATTGCTCATCTGCGCGCCAAGCGGCCTTTGGCGCCCTTGTACGCGGTGGGTTACTCCCTGGGCGGCAACGTGTTGCTCAAGCATTTGGGGGAAACCGGCGAGGCTTCAGGGCTGCAGGGCGCGGCGGCGGTGTCGGTGCCGTTTCGCCTGGATCAATGCGCGGATCGCATTGGGCTGGGGTTCTCGCGGGTGTATCAGAAGCACTTCATGCGCGAGATGCTGGCGTATATCCGCGTCAAGCAACGCCAATTCCTGCAGGACGGTCGTGAGGATGGGCTCAAAACCCTCGAGGCCCTTGGCTCCCTGGAAAAGATGCGCACGTTCTGGGACTTCGACGGGCGGGTAACCGCGCCGCTGCACGGTTTCTTGAGTGCCGAGGATTACTATCGCCGCGCTTCCAGTCGCTATTACCTGGGCGGTATCCGCACGCCGACGCTGATTATCCAGGCGGCTGATGATCCGTTTGTGTTTGCGCACAGCTTGCCTGACGCCAGTGAGCTGTCGGCCTGCACCGAGTTCGAGTTGCTGGCCAAGGGCGGGCATGTGGGGTTTGTGGAGGGTTCGCTGAAGCGCCCTGGTTACTACCTGGAGCGCCGGATCCCGCAATGGCTCCAGACCCAATACGGTCAATAGTGTGGGAGCTGGCTTGCCTGCGATAGCGGTGGGCCAGCCAACGTTGAGGTGGCTGACACTCTGCTATCGCAGGCAAGCCAGCTCCCACATTTTAAGCAAGTGTTCACACCGATCGTTTAGTCGCCCTTCGCAATTTCCCGCGCCGGATTGGTAATCCACTCACTCCACGACCCCGCATACAACTTACCCAACGGGTACCCCGCCAGGCTCAACGCAAACAGGTTATGGCACGCCGTCACCCCAGACCCGCAATACGCCACCAACTCCTGCGGCGGGCGCCCTCGCAGCTGCGCGGCAAAGCGTTGCTTGAGCTGATCAGCCGGTAAGAAACGACCATCACTGCCCAGGTTTTCACTGAACGCCGCGCATTGCGCGCCAGGGATATGCCCGGCAATCGGGTCGATGGGTTCTACTTCGCCACGAAAGCGCGACTGGGCGCGGGCGTCGATCAAAGTCAGGCCGGGTTGGCCCAGGCGTTTTTGCAGGTGTTCGGCATCCAGCAACAGACGATGATCCGGCGTACCGGCGAAGGTACCTGGCTCAACCACGGGCGCGTCCAGGCTCAGGGGGAAACCGGCGGCATGCCAGGCCTTGAGGCCACCATCCAGAATAAACACACCATCACGCTTGCCCAGCCAGGCCAGCAGCCACCAGGCACGGGCGGCGTAGGCACCGGGGCCGTCGTCATACAGCACCACATCGGTGTCGGCACTGATACCCCAGGCCCGCAGTTGCCTGGCGAACGTGTCCGCCGCCGGCAAAGGATGACGACCGGTCACGCCCTTGGTCACCGGGCCGCTCAGGTGGCGCTCCAGGTCGGCGTATTGCGCGCCCTCGATATGCCCTTCGGCGTAACTGCACAAGCCGTAGTCCGGGTCTTCCAGGGCAAAGCGGCAATCCAGGATCACCCACCCGCTCGACTGTTGGCGCTCGGCCAATTGCTGGGGGCTGATCAGTTGGGCAAGCGGCATGACTGACTCCTGTGAATACAAAGGGGAAAGGTCTTACTTCACTTCTTCCAGTGCCTGATTCAACGGCACGTAAAACTCTTTGAACAAGGCGTCCACCGCCTCTTTGGCTTGTGGCGTGACAAACCCCGCCTCCAGCACCAGCACCTGATAAACCCCACGCTTGATCGCCTCGGCGCTCAGGTGGGTGGATTTTTCATTGGTGGTACACAAAAAGCGCACCCACGAGGTGAGGATGATCCACGCATTCAGGGTCAGGGCTTCTGTTTGCACCGGGTCCATATTGAGAATGCCGGCATCGACAAAGCCCTGGTAGATCGCGCCGCCCTGGATCAGGCAACGCTGGGAAAAACGCCGGTAGCCGGTCGCCAGTTCCGGGTCGCTTTCCAGCAGGTGTTCGAGGTCGCGATGCAGGAAGCGATAACGCCACATGCCGGCCAATACGGCTTGCAGGTAAAAGCGTTTATCCTCCACCACCATCGTGCGTCCCTGGGGTGGGCGCAGGAAACTGTCTACCAACGCTTCATATTCGCGGAACAGCACGGCGATGATCGCCTGCTTGTTAGGGAAGTGGTAGTACAGGTTGCCCGGGGAAATTTCCATGTGGGCGGCAATGTGGTTGGTACTGACACTGCGCTCGCCCTGCTGGTTAAAAAGCTCCAGGCTGGTTTGCACAATGCGCTCGCTGGTCTTTACTCGTGGTGCCATAGGGGATCAGCTTCTATACACGGGATGGGGCATCTTACGGCCTAACCCGGCCAGGATAAATCTGGATGTTACTGCAATGTTATTTGACAATTTAGAGCAATGACTCTAAAAATCCAGGCAGACCAATAACAATCGGTGCCGCGCCATGTCTGCCAACGTTGCCTACCTGCAAGATTCCCAGGCGCTGGATCAACTCCAGGACCTGTTCGACGCCCAACGCCGTGCCTATGCCGCCAACCCGATGCCGCCGGCCGGGCAGCGCCAGCAATGGCTCAAGGCCCTGCGGGATCTGCTGAGCGACGAACGCCAGGCGCTGATCAATGCGATCAGCCAGGATTTCAGCCATCGCAGCGCCGACGAAACCCTTTTTGCCGAATTGATGCCTAGCCTGCATGGCATTCACTACGCGAGCAAACACCTCAAGGGCTGGATGAAACCTTCCCGCCGCGCTGTAGGCATTGCCTTCCAGCCCGCCTCAGCCAAAGTCATTTACCAGCCACTGGGCGTCGTCGGCGTCATCGTGCCGTGGAACTACCCGCTGTACCTGGCCATCGGCCCGCTGGTTGGGGCATTGGCTGCCGGTAACCGAGTGATGCTCAAGCTCAGCGAGTCCACGCCGGCCACCGGTGAGCTGCTCAAGGCGTTGCTGGCCAAGATCTTCCCCGAGGATCTGGTGTGCGTCGTGCTGGGCGAAGCTGACGTGGGCATGGCGTTTTCCAAGTTGCGCTTCGATCACCTGCTGTTCACCGGCGCTACCAGTATAGGCAAGCACGTGATGCGTGCGGCGGCCGAAAACCTCACGCCGGTGACCCTGGAGCTGGGCGGCAAATCGCCAGCCATTGTCTCGGCCGACGTGCCGCTCAAGGATGCTGCCGAACGCATCGCCTTCGGCAAAGCCTTGAACGCCGGGCAAACCTGCGTGGCGCCGGATTATGTGCTGGTACCGGAAGATCGCGTGGAGGGCTTTGTCGAGGCGTATTCCAAAGCGGTGCGCGGGTTTTATCCGACGCTGGCCGACAACCCGGACTACACCGCCATCATCAACGAACGCCAACTGGCCCGGCTCAATGCCTACGCCAAGGACGCCACCGACAAAGGCGCCAACTTGATCCCGCTGTACGAGCAAGGCCAGGCGCGGCGAATGGCCCACAGCCTGCTGTTGAATGTCAGCGACGACATGACCGTGATGCAGGACGAAATCTTCGGCCCGCTCCTGCCCATCGTGCCGTATCGCGGCCTTGACCAAGCCTTTGCCTACATCAACCAGCGCCCTCGCCCACTGGCCTTGTATTACTTCGGCTACAACAAAGGCGAACAAGCGCGGGTGCTCCACGAAACCCATTCCGGCGGTGTGTGCCTGAACGACACCTTGCTGCACGTCGCCCAGGACGATATGCCGTTCGGTGGCATCGGCCCGTCAGGCATGGGCCATTACCACGGTCACGAAGGTTTCCTGACGTTCAGCAAGGCCAAGGGTGTGCTGGTCAAACAGCGCCTGAACGCGGCGAAGTTGATCTACCCGCCCTATGGCAAGTCGATCCAGAAGCTGATCCAGAAGCTGTTTATACGCTGATAACCGCCACCTTCGGGACTATAAAAACAATGAACCCCAGCCTGACTGATTCACCCGCGCTGTCACGGCGCGGCGTCTTGAAAATCGGCCTGTGTGCCAGCGCCTTCCTCGCCACCGCCGGGTTGGGCGCCAGCCTCAGTGGTTGCTCCAGCAGTACGCCGGCCAGCGGCTTTGCGATGTTGCGCACCAGCGACTTGCCGTTCTTGCGGGCGGTAATCCCGGTGCTGCTAGAAGGAGCGGCCAGTACCGAGCAAGTGCTTGTCGGTATTGAGGACACCCTGAAAAAGCTCGATTACAGCCTGCAGCACTTGTCGCCCGAAATGTTCAAGCTCACCCAGCAATTATTCGACGTACTGGGCATGGGCATTACCCGCGGCCCGCTGACCGGTATCTGGGGCAGTTGGGAAAACGCCAGCAGCGAACAGATCCGCAATTTCCTGCACCGCTGGGAAAACAGTTACCTGAACCTTTTGCGCATGGGCCAGGGCTCGCTGCTCAAACTGGTGATCATGGCCTGGTACTTCCGGCCCGAGTCCTGGGCCCATTGCGGCTACCCCGGCCCGCCCAAGATCTAGCCTGGGCAATCCCCCAAGATTGCATCTTCCGACAAGAATAAGAGAGCACACCTATGCCCGTACCCGATCTGTTCCGCGACGGCCTGGCCCGTGGCTGGAAAACCCACAATGGCGCCGCCCTGGATAACGACCTGACCCTGGAAGCGGATGTCGCCATCATCGGCAGCGGCGCCGGGGGCGGTACCACCGCCGAAATCCTCAGCGCCGCCGGCTACAAAGTGTTGCTGATCGAAGAAGGCCCGCTTAAGACCAGTAGTGATTTCAAGCTGCTGGAAGACGAAGCCTACGCCAGCCTTTACCAGGAAGGTATCGGCCGCATGAGCAAGGACGGCGCTATCACCATCCTGCAGGGCCGGGCGGTGGGCGGTACCACCTTGATCAACTGGACCTCCAGCTTTCGCACCCCTGACGCTACCCTCGCGCATTGGGCCAGCGAATATGCGGTCAAAGGCCACAGCAGCGCCGAAATGGCGCCTTGGTTCGAAAAAATGGAACAGCGCCTGGGCATCGCGCCCTGGGCGCTGCCGCCGAATGCCAACAACGATGTGATCCGCAAAGGCTGTGAAAAGCTCGGCTACAGCTGGCATGTGATCCCGCGCAATGTGCGCGGCTGCTTCAACCTGGGGTATTGCGGCATGGGCTGCCCGGTCAACGCCAAGCAGTCAATGCTGGTGACGACCATCCCGTCCACCCTGGAAAAGGGCGGCGAACTGCTTTACCTGGCCCGCGCCGAACGGCTCACATACAGCGGCGACACCATCAGCAGCCTCGAATGCGTGGCCATGGACGAACGCTGCGTAGCGCCAACAGGGCGCAAGATCAGGGTGAAAGCCAAGCACTATGTGTTGGCGGGCGGCGGCATCAACAGCCCGGCCCTGCTGATGCGCTCCGACGCGCCCGATCCACACTCGCGGCTGGGCAAGCGCACTTTCCTGCACTTGGTCAATTTCTCCGCCGGGCTGTTCGACGAGGTGATCAACCCCTTCTACGGTGCGCCGCAATCCATCTACTCCGACCACTTCCAATGGCAGGACGGCACTACCGGCAAAATGTCCTACAAACTGGAAGCACCGCCCCTGCATCCAGGCCTGGCGAGCACCCTGTTTGGTGGCTATGGCAACCAGAACGCCCTGGACATGAACCAATTACCCAACACCCACGCCATGCTCGCCCTGCTGCGCGACGGCTTTCACCCCGACAGCCCGGGCGGTACGGTGGAGTTACGCGGTGACGGCACCCCAGTGCTCGACTATCAGGTCTCGCCCTACGCCTGGGACGGCCTGCGCCGGGCCTTCCACAGCATGGCCGAGATTCAGTTCGCGGCGGGGGCCAAATCGGTCAAGCCCCTGCATCACGACGCGCGCTTTGTGAACAACTTGGCCGAAGCGCGCAGCGTGATCGACGGTCTGAACCTGGAACTGCATCGCACCACCCTGGGCAGCGCCCACGTGATGGGCGGTTGTGCCATGGGTGAAGATCCGAAAAATGCCGTCGCCGACAGCCTGGGTCGCCATCATCAGTTGCGTAACCTGTCGATCCACGATGGCTCGCTGTTCCCCACCAGCATTGGCGCCAACCCGCAATTGTCGGTGTACGGATTGACCGCGCAACTGGCGAGCGCATTGGCCGAACGTCTGAAAACGGCATGAAAAGACAGGGTATTCACGGTATCTATCTACATAAGTCGACTTGGCCCACCGGTAATGCTGCGATACCATCCGGTTCCCCAACGGACTCCGCCAGGACGACGCGATGAACCGAGTGTTGTACCCAGGTACCTTCGACCCGATTACCAAAGGCCATGGCGATCTGGTCGAACGCGCCTCTCGCCTGTTCGACCATGTGATCATCGCGGTCGCGGCCAGCCCCAAGAAAAACCCGCTGTTTCCCCTGGAACAACGTGTGGAGTTGGCGCAAGAGGTCACCAAGCACCTGCCGAATGTGGAAGTAGTGGGCTTTTCGACACTGCTGGCGCATTTCGCCAAGGAGCAGAACGCCAATGTGTTCCTGCGTGGCCTGCGCGCGGTGTCGGACTTCGAATACGAATTCCAGCTGGCCAACATGAACCGCCAATTGGCGCCGGACGTGGAAAGCCTGTTCCTCACGCCGTCGGAGCGTTATTCGTTCATTTCCTCGACGTTGGTTCGTGAAATCGCTGCTTTGGGCGGAGATATCACCAAGTTCGTGCATCCAGCTGTAGCAGACGCACTGACATTGCGCTTCAAGAAGTAAGGCTCATTGTGGCGAGGGAGCTTGCTCCCGCTGGACTGCACAGCAGTCCCAATCCTTTCATCCCTCACCACAGAGACAGGCTCGCACTGCGGGCGCCAATGCGGCACAATTGCGCGCATTAGTTTTCAGATGCCTTGGCAGAGTGCCCTGGCAGGAGTTTCCATGTCCCTGATCATCACCGACGATTGCATCAATTGCGACGTCTGCGAACCCGAGTGCCCGAACGCCGCCATTTCCCAAGGCGAAGAGATCTACGTGATCGACCCCAACCTGTGCACCCAGTGCGTCGGCCACTACGACGAACCGCAGTGCCAGCAGGTATGCCCGGTCGATTGCATTCCTCTGGACGAGGCACACCCTGAGACTGAAGAGCAGTTGATGGAGAAGTACCGCAAGATTACCGGTAAGGCCTAAGCCTCTTCATTGCAGGTAAAGGCCTCATCGCAGGCAAGCCAGCTCCCACACCTGGATATGTGAATACATTCAAATGTGGGAGCTGGCTTGCCTGCGATAGCAATCTCAGCCCTCAACCAACCATCAGCTCTGACACCTAGGGCAAAACACACTCGCCCGCTGCCCCAGCACCACATTGCGCAGCTCAGTGCCGCAGACCTTGCACGCCTCGCCGCCCCGGCCATACACGAACAGTTCCTGCTGGAAATACCCCGGCTGCCCATCGCCGCCGATAAAGTCCCGCAACGTGGTACCGCCCCGTTCGATGGCAGCGGCCAGCACCCGCTTGATCTCAATCGCCAGCTTCAAATAACGCCCGCGTGAAATTCCCCCGGCGGCGCGGCGCGGGTCAATACCCGCTGCAAACAGCGCCTCTGTCGCATAGATATTGCCCACGCCTACCACCACCGCGTTGTCCATGATGAACGGCTTCACCGCCATCGACTTGCCTCGAGACAGCTGGAACAAACGCTCGCCATCAAACAGGTCGGTCAACGGCTCCGGCCCCAGCCGCATCAGCAACTCATGGTTGTGCGGGTCGAGGCTCCAGAGCATCGCACCGAAGCGCCGCGGGTCGGTGTAGCGCAGGGCCATACCCGATTCCAGCTCGATATCCACATGTTCATGCTTGGCCGCCGGCATACCTACCTCAACCAGGCGCAAGTTGCCCGACATGCCCAGGTGGCTGATCAAGGTGCCCACTTCGGCATTGATCAACAGGTATTTGGCCCGGCGCTCCACCAGCACGATGCGCTGCCCTGACAGGCGCACATCCAGGTCTTCCGGAATTGGCCAGCGCAGGCGCCGCTCACGCACTACCACGCGGCTGACGCGCTGGCCTTCCAGGTGCGGTGCAATGCCGCGTCGGGTGGTTTCGACTTCTGGTAACTCGGGCATGTGTACCTCTTGAATGACGGGTCAGTGCGCGCCCAGTTCGCGGATCGACAACTTCAGGCTCTCGAAGTCGTAGTCCGACAGGCCCACGTAATCCAGCACCAGGTGGCCGATGGCATTCCACTCATGGTCCACCGCCTGGTTACCCAGTACGCGGTAAGACGAACAGATATGCTCGGCCATCTTCAAAATGGCCAGCAGGTTCTTGAGCTGCGGGTTGCGCGTCGTCTCATCGCTGAAAATCACCAGGGCGTTATGGTGATTGGCGATGGCGTCGGTGACATGCTCCGGCAGGCGCCAGGACTTGGCGGTGTAGTAGCCGACTACCGCATGGTTGGTGTGGAACGCATTGTTCTCAGTATCGACCACGCGGCAATCCGGGCCGGCGTTGGCGTAAGCCTGTTCCAGCACGGACATGTAGTTGGGGAAGCGCTTGAGCATCAACGGCACGCCGCAATCGTGGAACAGGCCCAGGGCATAGGCTTCGTCGACGGTTTGCGAGCCGGTGCGCTTGGCCAGTGTGAGGCAGGTCATGGCCACATCCTGGGCAGTGTCCCAGAAGCGGTTGAGGGTGACGATGGTGTCGTCGCACATCTCGCCCTTGATTGACTGCGCGTTGATCAAATTGATGATCGAACGGCTGCCCAGCAGGTTCACCGCACGCTGGATCGAAGCGATCTTATTGCTCAGGCCGTAATACGGCGAATTGACGATCTTCAGCAGTGCACCGGACAAGCCCGGGTCCTGGGAGATCAACCTTGCAATCACTTCCAGGTCCGGGTCGGGCATATACTGCTCCATCTGCAAATCCACCATGATTTGCGGTTGAGGCGGCACGCTGATGCCTTGCAGGGCCTGTTGGATCTGCTCGGGGGAAAGCTCTTGGGACATAAGTACACACTCTGGGCTAGGCGCGAATTCTACCCCTTATGCCGATGTGGCCGACACCCAAAAACCCAAGTGAAACCCGATCGAATGTGGGAGCTGGCTTGCCTGCGATAGCCTCACCACCGTACGTCTGATACACCGCGCCGCCCGCATCGCAGGCAAGCCAGCTCCCACATGAAAGAGTGCGCAAAGGGTATACTCCCGCTCTTTTTTCCGGAGCGACGTCATGTCCCTGCCAAGCCTGCGTCTCAAAGCCAACGCCGATCGTCGTTTGCGCAACGGCCACCTGTGGGTCTACAGCAACGAAATCGACGTGGCCGCCACCCCACTCCACGGCTTCCAGGCAGGCGACCAGGCTATCCTGGAAGCCGCCGGCGGCAAGACCCTGGGCATCGTGGCCATGAGCCCGAACAACCTGATCTGCGCCCGCCTGCTGTCGCGCGACATCAAGTTGCCGCTGGACAAGTCGCTGCTGGTGCACCGCCTCAACGTGGCTCTGTCGCTGCGTGACCGCCTGTTCGACAAGCCGTTCTACCGCCTGGTCTACGGTGATTCCGACCTGCTGCCGGGCCTGGTGGTCGACCGTTTCGGCGACATCCTGGTGGTACAGATCGCCTCGGCGACCATGGAAGCGCATAAAGAAGATGTGATTGCCGCGCTGACCCAAGTACTCAAGCCCAGCGGCATCCTGTTCAAGAACGACTCCGCCGCGCGTGACGCCGAAGGCCTCAACCGCTACGTCGAAACCGTGTTCGGCCTGGTGCCGGAGTGGGTGGCGCTGGAAGAGAACGGCGTGAAATTCGAAGCCCCGGTGATCCAGGGCCAGAAAACCGGCTGGTTCTACGACCACCGCATGAACCGCGCCCGCCTGGCCCCGTATGCCAAGGGCAAGCGTGTACTGGACCTGTACAGCTACATCGGCGGCTGGGGCGTGCAAGCCGCCGCCTTTGGTGCCAGTGAAGTGTTCTGCGTCGACGCTTCGGCCTTCGCCCTCGACGGCGTAGAGCGCAACGCCGCGCTGAACGGCTTTGCCGAGAAGATGACCTGCATCGAAGGCGACGTCTTTGAAGCGCTTAAAGAACTGAAAGCCAGCGAAGAACGCTTCGACGTGATCGTCGCCGACCCACCGGCCTTCATCAAACGCAAAAAAGACATGAAAAACGGCGAAGGCGCCTACCGCCGCCTCAACGAGCAAGCCATGCGCCTGCTCAGCAAAGACGGCATCCTCGTCAGCGCCTCGTGCTCCATGCACCTGCCGGAAGACGACCTGCAAAACATCCTGCTCACCAGCGCCCGCCATCTGGACCGCAACATCCAGATGCTCGAACGCGGCGGCCAAGGCCCGGACCACCCGGTGCACCCGGCGATTGTCGAGACGCGCTACATCAAGAGCATTACCTGCCGGTTGCTACCCAATAGCTGATGCTGTTCCCCTGTAGGGACTTGCGGGTTCCTACAGGTTTTCAGGAAATGTCGTACTGCCCCAGGCTTTGACTTTCCGTAGCGCAGACTCGATCCTCGCCCCTCTCATGGAACCGAGGCTCGCGCATGTCGAAGGCAATTACACAGGCTGAAAAACCGCTCTTGGTTTTCTGGCTGATGACCATGACTTTGCTGGGCGTCCTCCCCCTTGACGTCGTACTGCCCTCCTTTCCCGCCCTGGCTGAACACTTCCATACTTCGACCACCCATATCGCTCGATCCGTCAGCCTGTTCGCCATTGGATTTTCCTGCTCAATGCTGCTGATCGGCCCGCTGTCCGACAGAATCGGTCGCAAGAAGCTACTCCTGGCCAGTATGGTAGTAGCCATCCTGGGTGCAGTCGGGTGTCTGGCCGCCAGAAACACGCCCCAATTCCTGTTCTTCCGAGTCATTCAGGCCATAGGCTGCGGTGGTTTCATACTGTCCCAAGCGCTGGTGCAGGACCTTTTTTTCGGCAGGGAACAGGAGCGGTTGCGCATAGCAATGGCCACGGCCGGAGGCATTTTCATCTCGATTTCCCCAGTGCTGGGCGCATGGCTGCAATTGCACTGGGGATGGAAAGCCAGCTTCTACGCGTTTATCGCCCTCTGTGCCGCAACGTGGATTATGGCTCACCGATTACTGCATGGCGGCTTCCCTCCAACCGCGCCAGGCGAGCGGGGTATTTTCAGGGCCTACGCCAAGGTTTTCGCCAACAGACATTTCGCCAGCTACGCCACGATCTCCGCGATCACCTTCGCCTGTCATTTCTCATTCATCGTTGTGTCACCGCTCATTTTCATGGACCAGTTAAAGCTGTCCCCCCATGAGTACTCATTGACCTTGCTTCTCTACGGCGCCGCCTACGTAGTGGGTGGCCTCTGTGCAGGCGTCCTGCACAAACGGCTGGCGGCGGCTACCCAGATGGCAGTCGGGCTGGTTCTGATCGCTATCTCTGGCGTGGTCATGCTGCTGTTGGCCTACCTGTTCGGCTTATCAACCCCGACAGTGTTGGTGCCCATGCTGCTCTGCACGGCGGGCACCACCATCACCCGGCCCATGTCCAACTCCAAGGCCATGAGCCTGTTTCCAGACAATGCGGGAGCCGCGGCTTCCGCCGTTGCGGCAGTGCTGTTCATTGCTGGCGGCTGTATCAGTGCGTTTATCAGCACCTTTACCCACCAGTTGAGTACTGCGCTTGGCTTGTGCTTTCTGATCCTGAGCCTCGCCGCCCTTGCGTTGAACTCATGGGCAAGGCGCCACCCGCACGTCCTGTAGCGGCTAACTTCAAGGTTGCGCCCATTCCCTCCAGCCGCCAGCGGTGTAGAATCGGCCCTATTCATCGCCAGTCATCCCCCGGCGGGTTTATGAGCTCGAGGCCCAAGCACGCGGCGATCCCGCGACGCGAGTGGCAACTTCCGGACACACGGCCATTTTCTGAGTGTTCCAGTCGTCAATTAGAAGCTCACTCCCCTTTAGTACTTGATTAGCCGCCCGGAGTGCTCCAATGCCTGATTACCGCTCGAAAACATCCACCCACGGCCGCAACATGGCCGGCGCGCGCGCACTGTGGCGTGCCACGGGGATGAAAGATGACGACTTCAAGAAGCCGATCATCGCGATTGCCAACTCGTTCACCCAGTTCGTGCCGGGCCATGTCCATCTCAAGGACCTGGGCCAACTGGTCGCCCGCGAGATCGAACGCGCCGGTGGCGTGGCTAAAGAATTCAACACCATCGCCGTGGACGACGGCATCGCCATGGGCCATGACGGCATGCTGTATTCCCTGCCGAGCCGCGAGATCATCGCTGACTCCGTGGAGTACATGGTCAACGCCCACTGCGCCGACGCCATTGTGTGCATCTCCAACTGCGACAAGATCACCCCCGGCATGTTGATGGCTGCCTTGCGCCTGAACATCCCGGTGATCTTCGTCTCCGGCGGGCCGATGGAAGCCGGCAAGACCAAACTCGCCTCCCACGGCCTCGACCTCGTCGACGCCATGGTGATCGCCGCCGACTCCAGCGCTTCTGACGAGAAGGTCGCCGAATACGAGCGCAGCGCCTGCCCGACCTGCGGTTCGTGCTCCGGCATGTTCACCGCCAACTCGATGAACTGCCTGGTGGAAGCCCTGGGGCTCGCCTTGCCGGGCAACGGCTCCACATTGGCCACTCACAGCGACCGCGAACAGCTGTTCCTGCAGGCCGGCCGTACCATCGTCGAGCTGTGCAAGCGCTACTACGGCGAGAACGATGAGTCGGTGTTGCCGCGCAATATCGCCAACTTCAAGGCGTTCGAAAACGCCATGACCCTGGACATCGCCATGGGCGGTTCCACCAACACCATCCTGCACCTGCTGGCCGCGGCCCAGGAAGCCGAGATCGACTTCGACCTGCGCGACATCGACCGCCTGTCCCGTCACGTGCCGCAACTGTGCAAAGTCGCGCCGAACATCCAGAAGTACCACATGGAAGACGTGCACCGCGCCGGCGGGATCTTCTCGATCCTCGGCTCCCTGGCCCGTGGCGGCCTGCTGCACACCGATCTGCCAACCGTGCACAGCAAGTCCATCGCCGAAGGCATCGCCAAGTGGGACATCACCCAGACCGACGACGAAGCCGTGCACACCTTCTTCAAGGCCGGCCCGGCCGGTATCCCGACGCAGACGGCGTTCAGTCAGTCGACCCGTTGGGACACCCTGGATGACGACCGTGAAAACGGCTGCATCCGCAGTGTCGAGCACGCCTACTCGCAAGAAGGCGGCCTGGCCGTGCTGTACGGCAACATCGCCCTCGACGGCTGTGTGGTCAAAACGGCGGGCGTGGATGAGTCCATCCACGTCTTCGAAGGCCGCGCCAAGATCTACGAAAGCCAGGACAGCTCGGTACGCGGCATCCTCGCGGACGAAGTGAAGGAAGGCGATATCGTGATCATCCGCTACGAAGGCCCCAAAGGCGGCCCGGGTATGCAGGAGATGCTTTACCCCACGTCCTACCTGAAATCCAAAGGCCTGGGCAAAGCCTGCGCCCTGCTGACCGACGGCCGTTTCTCCGGCGGCACGTCGGGCCTGTCCATCGGCCACGCTTCGCCGGAAGCCGCTGCCGGTGGCGCGATTGGCCTGGTGCAGGATGGCGACAAGGTGCTGATCGACATCCCGAACCGCTCGATCAACCTGTTGATCAGCGATGAAGAACTGGCAGCACGCCGGGTTGAGCAGGACAAGAAAGGCTGGAAGCCAGTGGAGAAGCGCCCGCGTAAAGTCACCACCGCATTGAAGGCCTACGCGTTGTTGGCCACCAGTGCCGACAAGGGTGCCGTACGCAACAAAGCCATGCTCGACGGCCTGTAAGCCCCGCGCATAAAAAAGCCCCGCCAGGTGCGGGGCATTTTTATGCCTGGAAATCCCATATGGGACGGGGCTTACCCCTGATGCCAGTGTAGGAGCGAGCTTGCTCGCGAAAAGCGTCAACGATAACGCGTACTTACTGAATAAACGCGGTGCCTTTGAGTTTTTCGCGAGCAAGCTCGCTCCTACAGCAATGATGCGTCAAGCTTTAGAACTGTGGGGTATAGGTCATGGTGAACATCACATTGCGTGGGTCCCCGTAGTAGTTGCTGCCCCAGTTCGCGTTGTAGGCCGGGATGTAATACTTCTTGTCGAACATGTTGTTCAGGTTTGCCGCCACAGTGAATTCCTGGTTGATCTTGTAGGCCACCCGCGAATCCCACAATGCATTACCCGGCACGCTGAAAGTACGGTCATAGGCTTCGGTGCTGCTTTGCGCAGTCACACCGGCACCCACGCTCCAATGCTGCCAATCGCCCGGCAACTGGTAATCGCCCCAGACCTTGAGCAAGTGCTTGGGGGTCCAGGTGCTGAAAATCTTGCCTTCGTAGGTATTGTCCTTGAGGAATTTAGTGGTGTTGTAGGTGTAGCTGGAGGCCAGCTGCAGGCCTGGCAGCACCTCACCACTGAGTGTGGCTTCAAAGCCTTGGCTGCGGACCTTGCCGGAAGCGACCGAGCAGTACCAACCATTGCAGTTCATTGGCCCTTGCAGGTCCTGCACGCTACGGTTTTCCTGATCGTAACGGAAGATCGCAAACGAGGTATTGAGGCGCCCGTCAGCCAGCTCTCCCTTGATGCCCAACTCGTAGTTTTTGCCCTCGATAGGCTTGAGCAGGGAGCCGGAGGTGGTCAGGTTGGTTTGCGGCTCAAAGGCATCGGCATAGCTGGCGTAGGCCGACCACTGCTCGTTGAGCGCATAGACCAGGCCGGCGTAGGGCGTAACCTTGCCATTGGACTGGGTGGTATTGTCTTGCGGGGCACCATATGTGCCTTTGAAACCACTCTGGCCAATGTAGGAATAGTCATACCAACTGGTACGCGCACCGACGATCAACGTCAGCGGGTCCAGGACTTTCACACGCCAGGTGCCATAGATGCCTTTCTGGCGAATGTCATACCAGCTCTTCGAGGCGGCACCCTCCTGGAACAATTGGTATTTGTCGCGCTGTGGGCGGTTGTGGTCGATGTTGAAGATATCCGCGCCGGGGTTTGAAGCCCGTGCCCACTGGTCGTCGGTGGTGAGCTTGGAATAGTTGGCGCCCAGCACCACTTCCTGCTGGAAGCCCAGCCCCTCAAACTTGCCGTTTACATACACATCCGCGCCGCGGCTCTTGGTATTGAAGTCGGTGATCCAATCCACATAGGGCACAGTGCCACCGCCGACGGGTACCGTGTCCCACGTCGCCTGGTAGGTTGCGTCGTTGTGCTCATCCATGGCTACCAGTGCGGCTTTCACTTTCCAGTTATCGTTGAAGCGGTGCTCGATGTCGGCAAACACCTGAGTCTGATTGTTGACGCTGCGGTTCCAACTGGCGCCGACAAATGTCGAACGCGGCAGACCGATATCACTGCCGTCGGCATAACGGGGCAACGACATGAAGTTGGGGCGCGAATGGCCCTTCTGGTTACTGATGCCCAGGCCGACGGTGGTGTCGGGAGTGAAATCGTAGTCGACGGCGCCATAAACCGTCTGGTTCCAGCCGCCCGCATAGTCGACGAAGGAGTCGGTGGTGTCGTAATCCGCCACGAAGCGTCCGCGCAAGGTGCCTTCGGCGTTCAGCGGGCCACCGACATCGACCTGAGTGCCGTAGTGGTCCCATGAGCCAGCCTTGGCGGTAATGGTCGCCGTCGGCGCTTGCTGCCCGCGCTTGCGCACCAGGTTCATGGTGCCGCCGGGGCTGTTGGCACCTTGCAGCAAGGCGGCCGGGCCGCGCAGCGTCTCGACGCGGTCGTAAATGGCCATGTTTTCGGTGAGATAGCTGCCCAAGGTGTAAGTGTTACGTGGAATCCCCACACCGTCGTATTGCAGGGTGCCAACCTCGAAGCCACGGGAGAAGATGAACATACCGGAGCCGGGAGACTTGGTCGCTGTCAGGCCGGGCGTGCGCTTGACCACTTCAGAGAGCTTGGTGGTGTTCTGATCATCCATCTGCTTGCGGGTCATGACGCTGACCGACTGCGGGATGTCCTTGAGTTTTTGCTCGCCCTTGCCCAGGGTCACGGCCCCCGTGGTGTACGAGCCCGTGCCTTCGGTGGTGACGCCCAGGCGTTCGGCCGTGATGGTGGTGGCGCCCACTTCCAGGGCAGAACCTGGTACCACACGTTTTTCCAGGGTGACGGTATCGGCATTGATAAACGCCGCGCTCAGTCCCGTGCCGCCGAGCAGTTGCCCCAAGGCTTCACGCTGCCCCAGGTTGCCCTTCACACCCGGCGATATCACCCCCTGGGTCAACTCCCCATTCACTAGCACCTGAACCCGCGTCACCGCCGAGAACGCCGCCAGCGCAGCGTCCAGGCCCTGCCCGGGAATATCGAAGCGGTAGGTCTGGGCCTGCTTGGCCTCAGCGGCCTGCAGGTACGACGGCGCGATACAGCTGGCCAAGGAAATGGCCAAGGCCAGCAAGGGCCGTGTGGCGAATCGGTGTGCCATGAATGGTGCTCCCCGGTACAAAAGTCTGTGATCGGCGCCGCACTACTTGAGAGTGCTTACTATTTACGCCTCAGTGATCAAGGACGATGGCTTGCGGGGAAACCCTGAAAATATTTTGAGAAATTGCCGTCAGGACGCATTGCCTTCACGCAACACCAGCAAATACGGGGTGTAGTGCTCGGCACGCAGGCTGAGGGTGTATTCCAACGCCTTGAGCACGGCATCGGGCTTGTCGATTTCGAACACGCCGGACACTACCCGACTGCGCAACGCATCACCGAGCACCAGCGTCTTGCCGGGCCAGTAACGGTTCAGTTCAGAGACCACCACCGACAAAGGTTGCTGACGGAACACCAGTTGCCGCTGACGCCAGGCAAAGCCGCTGGCCGGGTCGAAACCGTGGACGTGTGCAAGGTGCCGGCTCTGATACTCCACGGCCCGCCCCGGTTCCAGATAGACCGGCGTGCCGCTCCCTGCACTGACTTCAACCTTGCCCTGCGCCACCTGCACACGCGTCTGGTCATCACGCCGCGCCACACTGAACTGGGTGCCGACCACTCGCACCCAGCCGTCGCCCGACTGCACCACGAAGGGCCGTGCGGGGTCCTTGGTCACATCGAAGAAACCTTCGCCACGCAGCAAACGAATCTGCCGCTCACCCGCAGTCATGCGGATTTGCACCGCACTGTCGGTGTTGAGCTGAAGGTGGGAACCATCGGCCAGTTCGATGGTGCGCGACTCGCCAGTGCCGGTGGCGTAGTCGGCACGCAAGCGGTCAAGCCAGGGAGTGTTCTGCACGATCAGGCCCACGGCCAGCAACACGGCAGCCGCATACGCCCAGCGCCGAAGCGGTTTACGCCAGTTGGCCTGCTCGCCACGGCGAATGACGCGCGCCGGCTCACGCAGGCCGCCGAGCATCGCCTGCACTTCCTGCCAGGCATCATCCTGGGCCTGGCCCTGACCGAGCCACGCAGCAAAGGCGTCCATTTCAGCCGGGGTCAAGTCCTCGGCGTGCAGGCGGAAATACCAGCCGGACGCCTCTTCGAACAACACATCAGCAGTAGGCAGGGCAGTCATGACCGACGTCCTTGTGCATCGCAGGCTAGGCGCGTCTTGATGTACCCACGGCATTCAATCAAGGCGCGACGCAATTGGTATTCCACACTGCGCGGGCTGATCGACAGGCGTTCGCCAATCTCGCGGTAGGAAAGCTCGTCGACATGATAGAGCAGGAAGATCTGCCGAGTCGCCTCGGGCAGGCCCAGGATCGCATCCTGCATCAGTTGCTCCTGCTGATAGGCGGCCAGTTGTTCGTCGGCACCGGGGTTGCTGCAGGGCAGTTCTTCGCTCGGTGCGCCGGCATCCAGACGCTCGCGGCGGATAGCCTGGCGCTGGTGGTCGCGCACCAGGTTGCTGGCAATGGTGAAGAGGAACGCGGGTAGGTTATCGATCTTCTCGCCGGACTCCAGGCGCGCCAGGCGCAGGAAGGATTCCTGGGTCAGGTCGGCAGCCACCTGGGCGCTGCCGGTGCGGCGCGTGACGAAGGCTTCGAGGGCTTTCTTCTGCTCCGCGAACAGGCGCGCGATCTGCGTATTCCAGGAGGACACAGCACTACCTTGAGAAGAACGGACGGTTCAGGGAGTGCGCACGCTAGCAAAGAATGAGATTAGTTCGCAATTGATATCTATTTTGCCTTTGAGTCTGCGGTGTTCTTAAGACCGCCTTCGCGGGCAAGCCCGCTCCCACAGTTGACCGCTCCCCAACATGAGAATGCGGTCGACGGTGGAAGCTGGCTTGTCTGCGATGCAGGTGACTCGGTCTTACTGGATCTCTTCCGGCTTGACGATCACCCAGTTCTTGTCCGCCGTCACCGGCAGCCCTTCCTTGGCTTGCGCCGCCGCGTGCTTGGCGATCATACCGTTGAGTTGGGTCATGTACTTGTCTTTGCGGTTGATCCACAGGTGGACGCCGCCCTTGGCCACGTCCACATCGTGGAACAGCATGTAGCCGTCGCTGGTCGGTGTGTCACCGCCGACAATCACTGGTTTTTTCCATTCGTCGATGTAGGTGAGGATCGCCGCGTGCTTGCCGGCCATCCAGGTCGCCGGGGTCCACAGGTAGGGGGTCAGTTCCAGGCCGAGGTTGCTCTTCTCGTCATACTTGCCGGCAGTGATCTGTTTGCGTGCGGTGGTCAGCTCGCCGGTCTTGCGATCCTTGAGCAAGGTGGTCACGCCGATGACGTTCTGGGGTTTGACGTTGTAGCCGTACTTCGGATCAGCCGCGACCATGCGCACCAACTCCTCGGACGCGGCGGTCATCACATATACCTCGATGCCGTTTTCCATCAGTTTGTTGTACAGCTCGGCCTGGCCGGTGAAGACTTTTGGCGGCTGTACCTCGGATTTTTTCACCACGTCGCCTTCGAAATAGCTGACCGGCACGGGCTTGCCGGAGGCCATAAGCTCGTCGACCTGCACTTTGAGTTCCTTGAGGGTGAAGCCGGAAAAAATCTGCGCAACCCAGGGGTAGCAGACCATGTCGTCGACTTCACACAGGCGATAGTAGTAGCTGAACAGACTTTCCTTATGGTCGGCGGTGTCTTTGAAGGGGATAAGCTTGAGCGAAGGGTCCATGGTTTCGCGGGTGATCAGGCCCTTGTTTTCCATGAACGGCAGCAAGGACTCTTCAAGGTCGTAGCGGTAACTGGTGTTGTCCATATCGAACACCGCGTAGTTACCCTTGTTGGCGTTGGCGGCGATCATTTCATTGAGTTGTTTGGCGGCAGGTGCCGGCCAGTGTTTCAACTCGGTGGCGGCAAACGCCTGGCTGGCGAGCCCGAGGCAAAAGGCGGCGGATAACAGTAGTTTCGGCGCGAGCTTCATAGGCGTTGTCTCCCTCAAGTGAAAGACATCGACGCTAACAAATCCGTATGACACTTATCGCCCGAGCGCGACCGCTGACGTCGCGATTGCGCCAAGCGCATACGCCTGGGCGTCAAACGCTTATTCCAAAAACGACAGTCGCCATTCCATATTGGTATTAAATCAATATATTTCAAGCTGTTAGGCTTCCCGGTTCGCAATCGCAGGCTCACGCGATTGGCTGCCTTCTCAACGGAGCTTCAATGAATCTGCCCCTGATTCTCAATTTATTGGTGTTCGTGGCCCTGTTGCTGGGCCTGGCACAAACTGGCCGTACTAACTGGAGCCTCGCCAAGAAGGTGCTGTTCGCCCTGGTGCTTGGCGTGCTGTTCGGTGCGACGTTGCATACGATCTACGGCGACGGCAACCCGGTGCTCAAAGCTTCGATCGGCTGGTTTGACCTGGTCGGCAACGGCTATGTGCAGCTGCTGCAAATGATCGTGATCCCGCTGGTATTCGCCTCGATCCTCAGTGCCGTGGCGCGCCTGCACAACGCCTCGTCCCTGGGCAAGATCAGCTTCCTGACCATCGGCACGCTGCTGTTCACCACGGCCATCGCGGCCCTGATCGGCATCGGCCTGACCAACCTGTTCGGCCTCACTGCCGAAGGCCTGGTGGCCGGCACCCAGGAAATGGCGCGCCTGCAAGTGATCCAGAGTGATTACGCGGGCAAGGTTGCCGACCTGAATATCCCGCAGTTGCTGCTGTCGTTCGTACCGGCCAACCCGTTCGCCGACCTGGCCCGGGCCAAGCCGACGTCGATCATCAGCGTGGTGATTTTCGCCGCGTTCCTTGGGGTTGCCGCGCTGCAACTGCTCAAGGACGACGTGGAAAAAGGCCAGAAAGTCCTTAACGCCATCGACACCCTGCAAGCCTGGGTGATGCGCCTGGTGCGCCTGGTGATGAAGCTGACCCCCTACGGTGTGCTGGCGCTGATGACCAAAGTGGTCGCCGGTTCCAACCTGCAAGACATCATCAAGCTGGGCAGTTTCGTGGTGGTGTCGTACCTGGCCCTGGGCCTGATGTTCGTGGTGCACGGCCTGCTGCTGTCCTTGGCCGGGATCAACCCGCTGCGCTTCTTCCGCAAGGTGTGGCCGGTGCTGACCTTCGCCTTCACCAGCCGCTCCAGCGCTGCAAGCATCCCGCTGAGCATTGAAGCGCAGACCCGTCGCCTGGGCATCCCGCAATCCATCGCCGGCTTCGCCGCCTCGTTTGGCGCGACCATCGGCCAGAACGGTTGTGCCGGTCTTTACCCTGCGATGTTGGCGGTGATGGTCGCGCCGACTGTGGGCATCAACCCGTTGGATCCGCTGTGGATCGCGACCCTGGTGGCGATAGTGACCTTGAGTTCGGCGGGCGTTGCCGGCGTGGGCGGCGGTGCGACCTTTGCCGCGCTGATCGTGCTGCCGGCCATGGGCTTGCCGGTGTCACTGGTGGCGCTGTTGATTTCCGTGGAGCCGCTGATCGACATGGGCCGTACGGCGTTGAACGTCAATGGTTCGATGACGGCGGGGGCGATTACCAGCCAGATCATGGGGCAGACGGATAAAGCGTTGCTGGATGCCGATGAGCATGCCGAACTGGCGCAGGCATAAAGGCTTATAACCTGTAGGAGCGAGCTTGCTCGCGAAGAACCTGAGGGCGCCGCGTTCATTCAGAATGCCCGCGCCATCGTTGACGATCTTCGCGAGCAAGCTCGCTCCTACACTAGTTGCGCTCCCACACCTCGAAGTTGTAGGCCGGCTTATCACCTTCAGCCGGATTTTCGACATTCGACACCAGCTTCCACTGGTTCCCATCAAACTGCGGAAACCACGCATCCCCTCCCGGGCTCAGCGCCACGCGGGTCAGGTACAAGCGATCGGCCTGTTCCAGCCCCTGCGCATACAACTGCGCGCCGCCGATCAGCATCAGCTCGTCCACGCCTTGCGCCTTGGCCCATTCCTCAGCGCGCTCGACCGCTGCACCCAGTGAAGGAAAAACTTCCGCACCTTCCAGCACAAGATCGGTCTGACGGCTGACCACCAGGTTCAAGCGCCCCGGCAGCGGTCGGCCCAGGGAATCCCAGGTCTTGCGCCCCATGATGATCGGCTTGCCAAGGGTGGTGGCTTTGAAATATTTGAAATCCCCCGGCAAATGCCAGGGCATGCTGTTGTCGACGCCGATCACACGGTTTTCACCGAGGGCTGCGATCAGGCTTAAAGGGAGAGTTTTTTTCATGGCGACGAGAATACCAGAGCGGCGAGCCAGCGGTTATGCTCCAACCTCATCAACACGACAGGACGGCGCGTGACTGCACTGAACCCGCTGCACAGACTTTGGCTGACAGAAACCGTGCGCCTGCGGGAAGAACACGCCGGCCCCCTGGAAGACCTGGAAGCCAACCGCTTGGCCCGCACCGCCGGGGGCGACCTGGCCACGCGCATCCAGCAGCGTGCGCTGCACCTGGCCGAGCGCGATGGTTTGGCCGCCGCGCTCAGCCGCTGGCTGCAAGGCGCACGCCTGGCGCTGTTGTTACTGGCGGCGGTGGCCGTCATCAGCGGCGCCGGTTTGGCGTTCGCCGCGCTGGGCAATGGCCTGGCTCCGGTGAATGTGTTTTGGGCCTTGGGCAGCCTGCTCGGCCTGAACCTGATCTTGCTGATCAGTTGGGCCCTGGGCCTGCTGTTTGCCGGCGAACACAGCGCCAGCCTTGGCCGGCTGTGGTTGTGGCTCAGCGAGAAACTGGCCCGTGACGCCAAGGCCGCGCAACTGGCCCCGGCGTTGTTGCTGTTGCTGCAACGGCAAAAACTCAATCGCTGGGCGGTGGGTGTGCTGGTCAACAGCTTGTGGTTGCTGGCCTTGCTCAGCGCCCTGGTGATCCTACTGACTCTGCTCGCCACCCGCCGCTATGGGTTTGTGTGGGAAACCACCATTCTCGGCGCCGATACCTTTGTCGCCGTGACCCAGGCCCTCGGCACACTCCCGGCTCTGCTCGGTTTCAATGTGCCCACCGTGGAGATGATCCGCGCCAGCGGCGACTCCGCGCTGAATATCGAAAGCGCCCGCCAGGCCTGGGCGGCCTGGCTGGTGGGCGTGTTGCTGGTCTACGGTCTGCTGCCGCGGTTGATCCTTGCCTTGCTGTGCCTGTGGCGATGGAAACGCGGGCGCGCAGCGTTGCACCTGGACCTCAACCTGCCCGGTTACGCCCAACTGCGCGAACGCCTGATGCCCAGCAGCGAGCGCCTGGGGGTCAACGATGTGGCGCCCGAACACCTGCACCCGATCAGCGGCGGCGCAAGTGAGCTGGAGAGTGATGGCGCCTTGCTGGTCGCCATCGAACTCGACGACCAACACCCTTGGCCCCCCAAACTGCCTGCCAACGTCAAGAACGCCGGCATCCTCGACAGCCGCGAATCACGCAACAAACTGCTGGAGCAACTCAGCCGTTTCCCACCCGCGCGCCTGGCCATCGCCTGTGACCCGCGCCGCTCGCCCGACCGTGGCAGCCTGGCACTGATCGCCGAGCTGGCACGCAGCGCCACCGACACTCGCGTATGGCTGCTGCAGGCACCACCGGGCCAGGCGCTGGACGCCGAGCGCCTGGGCGACTGGCATGCCGCGTTGCAACAGCTTGAAGTGTCGTTTGCAGATTGCGCGCCGCTCACTTGGCTGGAGACAGGTCATGACTAAACCGCTGAAACTCGCCGTGGTCGGCCATACCAACGTGGGCAAAACCTCATTGTTGCGCACCCTCACCCGCGATGTCGGCTTTGGCGAAGTGTCCCATCGCCCCAGCACCACGCGGCACGTGGAAGGTGCACGCCTATCGGTAGATGGCGAAGCTTTGCTGGAGCTGTACGACACTCCCGGCCTGGAAGACGCCATCGCCCTGCTCGATTACCTGGAACGCCTCGACCGCCCCGGCGAACGCCTGGATGGCCCTGCGCGGCTGGCGCGTTTCCTGGAAGGCAGCGAGGCGCGCCAGCGTTTCGAACAGGAAGCCAAGGTGCTGCGCCAGTTGCTGGCCTCCGATGCCGGCCTGTACGTGATCGACGCTCGCGAGCCGGTGCTGGCCAAGTACCGCGACGAACTGCAAGTGCTGGCCAGTTGCGGCAAGCCGTTGTTGCCGGTGCTCAACTTTGTCAGCAGCAGCGACCACCGCGAACCGGACTGGCGCGAAGCCCTGGCCCGCCTCGGCCTGCATGCGCTGGTGCGTTTCGACAGCGTGGCACCGCCCGAAGACGGCGAACGCCGGCTGTATGAAAGCCTGGCCCTGCTGCTGGAAAACTCACGGCCGCAGTTGGAACGCCTGATCCTCGATCAAGAAGCCCAGCGCCAGGCTCGCCAGCAAAGCGCCGCCCGCTTGATCGCCGAACTGTTGATCGACTGCGCGGCCTGCCGTCGCAGTGTGACAACCGAGAATGAGCCCCAAGCCGTCAGCGACTTACGCAAGGCCGTGCGCCAACGCGAACAAAAGTGCGTTGAAGCCCTGCTCAAACTGTTCGGCTTTCGCCCACAGGACGCGGCGGCCAGCGACCTGCCGCTGCTCGACGGTCGCTGGGGCGATGACTTGTTCAACCCCGAAACCCTCAAGCAACTTGGCGTGCGGGTCGGCGGCGGGATAGCTGCCGGAGCCGCTGCCGGTGCTGGCGTGGATCTACTGGTCGGCGGCCTGACCCTTGGCGCCGCGGCCCTGGCAGGCGCTATCGCCGGTGGCGCCCTGCAAACCGCACGCAGCTACGGCAGTCGCCTGCTCGGCAAGATCAAGGGCCAGCGCGAGCTGACCGTCGACGACAGCGTGCTGCGCCTGCTAGCCCTGCGCCAGCGCCAGTTGCTCAAGGCCCTGAACCTGCGCGGCCATGCGGCAATGCACAGCATCAAGGTCGATACGCCCCAGGACAAAACCTGGCGCGAGGGCAAACTGCCCGACGCCTTGAACAAAGCCCGCGCCTATCCGCAATGGTCATCCCTCAACCCCCACGCGAAACTAAGCCAGGCCGAGCGCCAAGAGCAGGTTGAAGCCCTGGCCCAACGCCTGGACCAGACCTGAACCGCCAATGCCTGCCTGTTCCGGGTTCATCACGCTTCTCCCCATAACCTGCGGATATTGCGCTCGGCCATGGCCGGCCCCACGCTCATCCCTACGCCGGTGTGCATCAAGGCAGCGCTGACGCCAGGTGCCGCCTGCACAAACGAAAACGGCCCGGGGCCGCGAGCGCCGTAGACGCCTTGCCAGCGCTCGACCACCTGGATGTTGCACCCCAGGGTCTGCTGCGCCAGCTCGATCATCCAGTCATCGATCTGCTCGGCATTGAAGGGCGACGGGTCGCTGTCGTAATGGTGGGAGTCGCCGATGATCAGCTCGCCATGGGGCGTGGGGCTGATCAGCAGATGAATGCCGTGTTCCTGCAGATGTGGCGTTTCGCGCAGAATCTGCGCCTGGACCACAGCGGCTTCCGGCAGGTCGGCGAAAGCGCCGTAATGCACGCAACTCAAGCCGGTGAGCAGCGCGTGTTGCAGGTTCAGATTAAGCACCGGCCGCGCACGCAGCATTTGCAGGCGGCAGGTGTGCGGGTTGAGCGGGGCGATGGATTCGGCCAGCAGGGTCTGATAGTCGTGGCCTGAACAGACAACGATCTGCTCCCCGCGAAAGCTGCCGGCCGTGCTGTGCAGCTGGCCCTGCTCTACGTCACGTACCAGCGTGGAGAAGTGAAACTCCACGTGCAAGTGCTGGCTCAGGTAATGGATCAGCGCCGGGATCGCCTCGCGGGAGTACAGCTGCTGGTCATCCTTGCCATGCAGGGCGGCGCGGTGATGGCGGAACTGGCCGGCGTACAGGTCGTTCATGGCAGCGCCCTGCAGCAGCTCGACGTTGTAGCCGTGCTCCCGCGCGCGCCCGTCGCAGAAGGCTTCGAGCAGATGTTCTTCGGCTTCAGTGCGGGCGAACAGGTAGGAGCCATTGCGCTTGAGCGCCAGGCCCGCCGCTTGCGCCCACTGGCCCCAGATTTCGCGGCTTTCCCGCGCCAGGTCCAGCATTGGCCCTGGTGGTTGACCGGTGACCAGTGCCTGGCCGAAGTTGCGCACTGAGGCGCCCAATGGCGTGGCGCTGCGCTCGAACACCTTGACCTTAAGGCCGCGCCTGGCGGCGGCATAGGCGTGGGAGAGGCCGAGGATGCCGGCGCCGACGACTAACAGATCACTACTCATACTGTCCTCTGGTTCCCGCGCTCCGCGTGGGAATTCATCCGGTGACGCTCCGCGTCACGACCTTTAAAAGCGGACGCGGAGCGTCCAGAGCGGCGTTACCACGCGGAGCGTGGGAACGATCGGTTACTGTTTTTCCGACTTACCGTCATAACGCTTACGCCATTCGGCCAGGATGCTGTCACGGTTCCTGGAAGCCCAGACAAAGTCGTTCTTGATCAACCGTTGCTCATAGTCCGCCGGCAATTCGGTCTGCGGCTTGGCGATACCCGGTTGCGCGAGCACGGCGAAGTTTTCCTTGTACAGGTCCATCGCCGCGGTGCTGGCAGAGAAGTCGGCGAGTTTTTTCGCCGCGTCGGCATGGGCAGTGCCCTTGATCACAGCGGTGGCTTCGATCTCCCAGCCCAGGCCCTCTTTGGGCAGGATGATCTCCAGCGGCGCGCCCTGGCGTTTGAGCTGAACCGCCGGGTATTCGAAGGAAATGCCAATCGGGAACTCACCGGACGCCGCCAGCTTGCACGGCTTGGAGCCGGAGTGAACGTACTGGCCGATGTTCCGGTGCAGGTCGTCCATGTACAGCCAGCCTTGCTTCTCGCCGAAGGTCTGGAGCCAGGCGCTGACATCCAGGAAGCCGGTGCCTGAAGACGCCGGGTTAGGCATCACGATCTTGCCCTTGTATTCGGGCTTGGTCAGGTCCTGCCAGCTCACCGGTTTGGTGAGGCCCTGCTTCTCGGCTTCGACGGTGTTGAAGCAGAGGGTGGCGGCCCACACGTCCATGCCCACCCAGGCCGGAGGGTTGGCGGCGTCGCGGTAATGCTTGCCGATCTTGTCCAGGTCCTTGGGCGCGTAGTTGTCGAGCATGCCTTGCTGATCGAGGATCGCCAGGCTGGAGGCGGCCAGGCCCCACACTACGTCAGCCTGGGGGCGGTCTTTCTCGGCCAGCAGTTTGGCGGTGATGATGCCGGTGGAGTCGCGCACCCACTTGATCTCGACGTCGGGGTTGGCCTGTTCGAAAGCTTTTTTGTAGGTCTTCAATTGCTCGGCTTCAAGGGCCGTGTACACGGTCAACTCGGTCTTGGCGAAGGCATTCAGACTGAATGCCGTGAGGACTGCAGCGACCAGCGCCAGGGGCTTGAACATGGAGCACCTCCTTCAGGGATGTTTATTGGCCAGGTGCGCGCTGGCGCCAGGCTTGGGAGCGGCGCAGCGCGCCACGTGAAGCCCACGCCAGCAGCAGCGAGACGCTGGCCGAGGTGAACAGGATCAGGGTCGACATGGCCGCCGCGCCACCCACATTGCCGGCGTCGTCCATGTTCAGCACGGCGACGGCGGCGAGGATGGTGTCGGGGCTGTAGAGGAAGATCGCGGCGGAGACGGTGGTCATCGCCGAGACAAACAGGTAGCGCAGGATGTCCAGCAGCGCCGGCAGACAGATCGGCACCGTGACGCGCAGATAATGGCGGTACAACGGTGCCTTGAGGGACAACGCGGCAGCTTCGAACTCGGCGTCCAACTGGCGCAAGGCGGTGGTCGCGGTCATCTGCGCGGTGGTCAGGTAGTGCGCAATGGTGCACACCACCAGCAACGCCATGCTGCCGTACAACACATGCAACGGGTTGCCGTTGAGGTTGAAGAAGAACACGTAGCCCAGCCCCAGGACCAGGCCCGGCACGGCCATCGGCACGAAGCTGAGCATGCGCAGCGCCAGGTTGAGGTTTTTCTGGCCCTTGGTTTTTTCCATCAGATAGGCGCCGGTGAAAATCAGCACGCTGCCGATCAACGCCGTGCACAGCGCCATGGTCAGGCTGTTGCGATAGGCCAGCCAGCCGCCGCCGGCGGTGTCTTCGAATTGGTAGTGGTTGAGCGACAGCGACAGGTTGTACGGCCAGAATTTCACCAGCGAGGAGTACACCGCCATGCCGAACACCAGCAGCAACGCCGCGCAAATCAGCAGCACGACGGCCAGGTAGCACCCGTCGCGCAGCCGCGATGGCGCTGGCTGGAACACCTGGGCGCGGCCGCTCATCGCGTCGCCATGCCGACGGCGCAACCACGCATCCACGCCAAAGCTGAACAGCGCCGGCAGCAGCAACACCATGCCGATCAACGCGCCGCGACCGAACTGTTGCTGGCCCACCACCGCCTTGTAGGCTTCCAGCGCCAGCACCTGATAATCGCCGCCCACCACCACCGGTACTCCGAAGTCGGTGATGGTCAGGGTGAACACCAGGCAGAAAGCGGCGAACACCGCCTGGCGCGTGGCCGGCCAGGTAATGCTGCGAAACGCCCGTGCCGGGCTGGCGCCCATGCTCGAAGCGGCGTCGAACAAACGCGCATCCGCCAGGGACAACGCCGAGAGCAAGATCATCAAGGCATGGGGAAAGGTGTAAATCACCTCACCGAGCACAATGCCCCAGAAACCGTAGATATTCTCCGAGAACAAACCGCGCAGCAGGCCCTGGTTGCCGAACAGATAAACCAGGGCAATGCCCGGCAGCATCGACGGCGCCATCAATGGCAGCAATGACAGGCCGCGCCAGATGGACTTGACGGGGATCAGCGTGCGTTGCAGGGCATAGGCAAACAAGTAGGCCAGCGGCACGACGATGGCCGCCACGCTGAGGGAAACTTTCAGGCTATTGCCCAGCAACCAATGAAAGTTGGCGCTGCTCAGCAGTTCGCGAGCGGCTACCAGGCCACCGCCCTGCCCGGCTTCGCTGCTGAAGCCGCGCCAGAAGATCGCCAACAGCGGCGACAGCACCGCCACCACTAACAGCCCCAGCCAGAGCCACTTGCCGCCGACCACGAAGAGGCGGTCGCCCCACTCGGCGCGGGACACCTGGCGCGGTACCGGCAATGTCATCACAGCCCCCATCTCAGGCAAACACCTGCAGGCTGCGCGGCGGCAACGCCACCCAGATGTCCTGGGCGCCCAGGCGCGGCATCGCTTCCGGCGCCAGTTCAGCCAGCAACGCATGGCCCGGCAATTGTTCCAGCTCAAAGCTCATGCGGCAGCGGTTACCGAGAAAGGTGATCTCGCGAACCTTGGCCGGGAACAGGTTTTCTTCATGCACCAGCGGGTTGACGCAAATGGCTTCCGGGCGGCAGAACAAGCGGCCGGACTGGGCGACACCCGCGTCCTCAGCCAGGCGCATGTTCAACCCACCCACCTGGGCATGGCTGGCGCTGTTACGGCTGAACGGCAACCAGTTGCCCTGGCCGACAAACTCCGCCACGAACGGCGTGGCCGGGCGGTCGTAGATTTCCTGGGGCGTGGCGTACTGCTCGACCTTGCCGTTGTTCATCACGGCGATACGGTCGGCCATCAACATGGCTTCGTCCTGGTTGTGGGTCACCATCAAGGTGGTGATACCCAAGCGCCGCTGCAGTTGGCGCAGTTCGGTGCACAGGTGCTCGCGTACCCGGGCATCGAGGGCCGACATCGGCTCATCCAACAGCAATAACGACGGCGCCGGCGCCAGTGCGCGGGCCAGGGCGACGCGCTGTTGCTGGCCGCCGGAGAGTTGGCCGGGGTACTTCTTTTCGCTGCCCATCAGGCCGACCAGTTCGAGCATCTGCGCGACCCGCTTGCGCACTTCATCGCGGCCGCTGCCGGTGAGGCCGTAGCCGATGTTCGCTTCAACGCTGAGGTTGGGAAACAACGCATAGGACTGGAACAGGATGCCGTAGTCCCGCGCCTGGGGTGGCAGCAAGGACACGTCCCGCTCGCCCAGGTAAAGCTCACCGCTGTCCTGGCGCTCCAGGCCGGCGATGCAGCGCAGCAGTGTGGTCTTGCCACAGCCGGAAGGGCCCAGCAGGCACACCAGCTCGCCGGCGGCGACGTCCAGGGAGACGTTGTCCAGCGCGGTGAAGGCGCCAAAGCGTTTCTGGATTGCGCGCACTTTCATCGGTGCGCCGGGTTGGGTCAGGGCTGTGTGCATGGTGGCACCTCATCGAACGGATGAAGGCCATGCTAGGAGGGCAATGCGTAGCGGGTGTGGCAGAAAGGCAAAAAGAGGTGATAGTGGTATTGGTGGATTTGTGTAGGACTCACGACCGCTATCATGATCGTTCCCACGCTCTGCGTGGGAATGTCTCTAGTGACGCTCCGCGTCACGGACGCGGAGCGTCCTGGGCGGCGTTCCCACGCGGAGCGTGGGAACGATCAGAGGGGTGACATTTCCTGAGCCAGGCCAAGGAACGCCGCCGGCAGGCGCGCTCCTTTGCGCTCCTTGAGGCAATACAGATACTCCGGAATCTGCGGTGCATTCTCGATGGTCAGCACGCGCAACTGCGGGTCATGGGGCACTTCCTGGCGGGCGATGATGCTGATGCCGATGTTGCGCAGCACCGCCTCGCGAATCGACTCACGGCTGCCAATCTCCAGCAACGGCCCGTACCCCACGCCGGCGTTCTTCAACATCTCTTCCGTCAGCCGGCGGGTGGTGGAGCCCGCTTCACGCATCAGCAAGGTATGCCCGACTAGCGCGCTCAACGTTACGTGATCGAGCTTGGCCAACGGGTGATTGCGGTGCACCGCCAGCACCAGCGGGTCGGTGCCCAGCACGCGGCGGATCAGCCGGGCGTCTTCCAGCAATTGCGATGAGGCCGCGACATCGACGCGGTAATCGTCCAGCGCCTCAAGCACCTGCTGGGAGTTGCCGATTTCCACCGACACGTCCACCTGGGGCAGGCGCTCGCGAAAGGCTTTGACCAGATCGAGGATGTAATACGGCGCCGTTGCGGCAATTCTCAGCGCACCCTGGACCTGGCCGTTGTTGCGCAGGAAAAACTCGATATCCGCTTCCTGCTGCAACAGCGCCTTGACCATCGGCAATAGCCGCGCGCCTTCGTCGCTGACGGTGAGGCGGCGGCCGCCACGGTAGAACAACTCGACGCCGTAGTGGCTTTCCAGGTTGCGAATCTGGGTGGTCACCGTGGGCTGGCTCAAGCCGAGTTTCTTCGCCGCCTGGGTAATGCTGCCCAGGCGGGCGACCATGAAAAACGCCTTTAACTCAGCACTCAGCACACCACCCTCTCATCCTCTATTTGCGCACCAGGCGCAGGCCATTGAACACCACCAGCAGGCTCACGCCCATGTCGGCGAAGACCGCCATCCACATGGTCGCCATGCCCATGAACGTGACGGCCAGGAAGATCGCCTTGATCACCAGCGCCAGGGCGATGTTCTGCTTGAGGATACTCGACGTTTGCCGCGACAACCGAATGAAAGCCGGAATCTTGCGCAAATCATCGTCCATCAGCGCCACGTCGGCGGTCTCGATAGCGGTGTCAGTGCCCGCCGCGGCCATCGCAAAGCCGATCTCGGCACGGGCCAGGGCCGGGGCGTCGTTGATGCCATCACCCACCATGCCCACCCGATGGCCCTGGCCGTAGAGGGTTTCGATGGCTTGCAGCTTGTCGGTGGGCAACAGGTCGCCCTGGGCCTGGTCGATACCCACCTGGGCCGCAATGGCCTTGGCAGTGTGGGTGTTGTCGCCGGTGAGCATCAGGGTCTTGATGCCCAGGTCGTGCAACTGCTGAATGGCTTCGCGGCTGCTCTCCTTGACCGTGTCGGCCACGGCAAACAGCGCCAGCGGGCCAGACTTGTCCAACAGCAACACCACGGACTTGCCTTGTTTTTCCAGGGCAAAGAGTTTCTCTTCCAAGGCCTCGGAACACAGACCGAGGTCTTCCACCAGGCGGTGGTTACCCAGGTGATAGGTCTGGCCGTTGATATCACCCCGCACACCGCGCCCGGCCAGGGCTTCGAAGTTATCCACAGCGTGAGTCGACAGGTTTTTATCCACAGCCGCGTTGGCAATCGCCAGGGACACCGGGTGATCGGAACGCGATGCCAAGCTGGCCGCCAGGGCCGGCGCGCTGTCTTCGATGTTCGGGAACAGCGGCAGGTAGTCGGTTTGTACCGGTTTGCCGTGGGTGATGGTTCCGGTCTTGTCGAGGGCCAGGTAGTCGAGCTTGTAGCCGCCCTCCAGGTACACGCCGCCCTTGATCAGGATGCCTTTGCGCGCCGCCGCCGCCAGGCCGCTGACAATGGTCACCGGGGTGGAGATCACCAAGGCACAAGGGCAGGCCACCACCAGCAGCACGAGGGCGCGGTAGATCCAGTCAAACCACACGCCCGCCATGAACAGCGGCGGAATCACCGCCACACCGAGGGCAAACAGGAAGACAGCCGGGGTGTAGACCTTGGAGAAACTGTCGACAAAGCGCTGGGTCGGTGCGCGTGCGCCTTGAGCCTGTTCCACGGCGTGAATGATCCGCGCCAGCGTGGAGTTGTTGGCCGCGGCGGTGACCTTGTACTCCAGGGCGCCGGCCTGGTTGATGGTGCCGGCAAACACTTTATCGCCCACGGTTTTTTCTATCGGCAGGCTTTCCCCGGTGATCGGTGCCTGGTCGATGGTGGACTGGCCGGCCGTGACTTCACCGTCGAGCCCGATGCGCTCGCCGGGTTTTACTCGGACAATCGCGCCAAGATCAATGCTCTTGACCTCTTGTTCCAGCCAGGAACCATCGGCCTGGCGCACCGTGGCCTGTTCCGGGGTCATCTGCATCAGGCCGCTGATGGCGTTGCGCGCCCGGTCCAGGGACTTGGCCTCAATCAACTCGGCCACGGTGAACAGGAACATCACCATCGCCGCTTCCGGCCACTGGCCAATCAGGATCGCGCCCGTCACCGCGATGCTCATCAAGGCATTGATATTGAGGTTGAAGTTCTTCAGGGCAATCCAGCCCTTCTTGTAGGTGGTAAGGCCGCCGCTGAGAATCGACACCAACGCCACCAGCGCGATTACCCAGGTGGGCGCCACACCAGTGAAGTGCAACACCTCTGCCCCCAGGGCACCCACGCCCGACACCGCCAGCGGCCACCAATGTTTCTTGGCGGGCGGCGCGGCAGCGGGGCTGCCTTCTTCGATAGGGTCGGCCTGCATGCCGATGGACTTGATTGCCTCAATGATCGGCGCCGTGTTCGGCAGGTCATGGGTGACGCCGAGGATGCGGTTGATCAGGTTGAATTCCAGTTGCTGCACGCCAGCGAGCTTGCCCAGCTTGTTCTGGATCAGCGTCTGCTCGGTAGGGCAATCCATGGCTTCGATGCGGAAGGTGCTCAGGCGCGAGCCGGCGGTGGGCGCTTCACTCAAGGTCACGATGGCAGGCCCGGCAGTGCCGGAGCAGCAGGAGCCGGAATGGCCGTGGTTATCCACAGGCGTGAGTTTGGCAGGCCCATGGTCATGTTTGTGATCATGGCCGTGGTCATGAGCGTGATCGTGATCGTGATCGTGATCGTGATCATGCTTGTGGTCGTGCTTGTGCGGGGTATAAATGGAGTGGCTCATCAGGTCGCGTCCGTAAAGGTGCCTGTTGCCAAGTAAAGACCCTGTAGCCACTATAGGGTCAAGCACCCATTTGGAGATTGCTGCGATGAAGATCGGCGAACTGGCCAAACTCACCGATTGCCCGGTGGAAACCATCCGTTATTACGAGAAGGAAAACCTGCTGCCGCCCCCGGCACGCACCGACGGCAACTACCGCGTGTACACCCAGGTGCATACCGAGCGACTGACCTTTATCCGCAACTGCCGCAGCCTGGACATGACCCTCGAAGAAATCCGCAGCCTGCTGGGGCTGCGTGACAGTCCCCAGGACCAGTGCGAAAGCGTGAATGCGTTGATCGACGAACATATCCATCATGTGAAAGCGCGGATCGATGGATTGTTGGCCTTGCAGGAGCAACTGCTGGACTTGCGTCAACGCTGCGGCGGCGGGAACCAGTGCGGGATCTTGCAGCAGTTGGAGGTCAGCGGCGGGATTGCGGCCAGCGAGGCCGAGCCTTCGCATGTGGGCAGAAGCCACGGCCATTAACTCAGGTGAACACCAAACCCATGTGGGAGCTGGCTTGCCTGCGATGGCGGTGGACCAGCGACATTAATGTCGCCTGACACTGCGCTATCGCAGGCAAGCCAGCTCCCACAGTTTTTCACCGAATAGGGCTTTAGATCGCCACGTCGGCCTTGATACTTGGGTCGGCGTCGTAACCCACGATTTCGAAGTCTTCGAACTTATAGTCGTAGATCGACGCAGGCTTACGCTTGATCACCAGTTCCGGCAGTTTTTTCGGCGTACGCGCCAACTGGGTCTGGATCTGTTCCATGTGGTTGCTGTAGGCGTGGGTGTCGCCCGTGGTGACGATGATCTCGTGGGGGATCAGGTCGCACTGCTGGGCCAGCATGTGGGTCAGCAACGCCAGCGCGGCAGTGTTGTACGGCAGGCCCAGGAACACGTCGGAGCTGCGGATATACAGCTGCATCGACAGATGGCCGTCATGCACGAACGCCTGGTAAAGCAAATGGCACGGCGGCAAGGCTTGCTTGCCATTACGCGCGTTTTCCTGCGGGCTCTGGGTTTCGTCCGGCAGGTATTCAACGTTCCAGCCGTGGAACAGGATGCGACGGCTGTTGGGGTTGGTCTTGAGCGTGTGCACCATGTAGTCGATCTGGTTGATCGTGCCGCCGTCCTTGGTCGGCCAGGCCGTCCACTGCTCGCCGTAGACCGGGCCCAGGTCGCCGTCTTCGGTGGCCCACTCATCCCAAATCTTCACGCCATTTTCGTTGAGCCACTTGATGTTGGTGTTGCCGCTCAACATCCAGATCAGTTCGTTGGCGATGCTTTTGAAGTGCAGCTTCTTGGTGGTCAGCAGCGGGAAGCCGTCGGCCAGGTTATGCCGATACTGACGCGCAAACACAGCCTTGGTGCCGGTGCCCGTGCGGTCGCCCTTGGTCAGGCCATTGGTCACGACGTCCTGCAGCAGTTCGAGATATTGCTTCATGTTTTTACCCGTATCGTTGAAGCCAAGACCTCCTGGTCTTGGCATTCGAATTTAAAGCGCGGCGTTCTTCAGCGGCTGCGGGCGATTGTACGCCCACCACAGCATGCCCAGGCCCGCCAGGATCATCGGCAGGCTAAGCACCTGACCCATGGTCAGCCAGCCCCACGCCAGGTAGCCCAACTGCGCATCCGGTACCCGTACGAATTCGACGATAAAGCGGAAAATCCCGTAGAACAGCGCGAACATGCCCGAGACGGCCATGGTTGGGCGTGGCTTGCGCGAGAAGATATAGAGAATAAGGAACAGCGCCACACCTTCCAACGCGAACTGGTAAAGCTGCGACGGGTGGCGCGGCAATTGCGCCGGGTCGCTGAACGGCGGGAACACCATCGCCCACGGTACGTCGGTCGGCTTGCCCCACAACTCGGCGTTGATAAAGTTACCAATGCGCCCGGCGCCCAGGCCGATCGGCACGAAGGGTGCGACGAAGTCCATCAGTTGGAAGAACGACTTGCCATTGCGCCGACCAAACCACCAGGCGGCGATCATCACGCCGATAAACCCGCCGTGGAACGCCATGCCGCCCTTCCACACTTCGAAGATCAGGGTCGGGTTGGCGAGATACGCAGACAGGTCGTAGAACAGCACATACCCCAGGCGCCCGCCGACGATCACGCCCATCGACATCCAGAACACCATGTCGGAGAGCTTCTCCTTGGTCCAGGTCGGGTCGAAACGGTTCAGGCGCCGGGAAGCCAGCAGCCAGGCACCGCCGATGCCGATCAGGTACATCAACCCGTACCAATGGATTTTCAGCGGACCGATGGCCAGGGCCACCGGGTCGATCTGCGGGTAAGGCAGCATTGCGACTCCTCGTTAAAACATTTAGTCATGACGCACCGGACCATGCCGATGTGCGATTAAGCCTGCGTTACAGCTGCGAGATCAAATTAAGAAGTTCACATACACACCAAACAGCCCGGCATGTTAACGGATCAGAGGTGCGCGGCCCAACTTCGAGACGATGGAACACCGGCGCGTCTGTGGGTAGAGTGGCAAAAACACAAAAGGGGTCACCCGATGTGCCTGATTGTTTTCGCCTGGCGACCGGGCCATGCCCAACCGCTGATCGTTGCGGCCAACCGCGATGAGTTCTACGCCCGCCCCAGCCTGCCGCTGGCCCATTGGGCGGATGCGCCCCAGGTCTATGCCGGTCGCGATCAGGAGGCCGGGGGCACCTGGCTGGGGGTGAACGCGGATGGGCGCTTTGCCGCCTTGACCAACATCCGCGACCCGCACCAGCCACCGGCACGCAAGTCTCGCGGCGAACTGGTTGCGCGGTTTCTCAGCGGCTCGCTGCCGATCGACGATTATTTGGCCGATGTAAATGGCCGCTCGATTGAATATGCCGGGTTCAACCTGCTGGTGGGCACGCGGGATGAGCTGTGGCACTACAACGCCAATGATACCGAGCCGACGCGGTTGAAGGCGGGGGTGTACGGGTTATCCAATGCCGGCCTGAATACGCCATGGCCGAAGCTGGTGAAGGCCAAAGCAGCGTTCAGCGCCGTGCTGGAAAACCCCGAGCCTGAGGCACTGCTGGGAATTCTCAGCGACCCGCAGACTGCCCCGTTTGCTGAGTTGCCGGACACCGGCGTAGGCCTGGCGACCGAAAGCCTGCTGTCGAGCGTGTTTATCGCCAGCCCCAGTTATGGGACACGGGCGAGCACGGCGCTGATCGTGAATGCCGATGGGACGCGGCGGATGCTGGAGCGCAGCTTTGGCCCGCACGGGGGGCGGCTGGGTGAGGTGGACCTGATGTTTTAGCGCTGCTTGGACCACCGCTATCGCAGGCAAGCCAGCTCCCACAGGGGAATGCATTCCACAGGTGGGAGCTGGCTTGCCTGCGATGAAGGCGCCTCGGTCTAAAGGGTTTTGGCCGAGGCCGGGTTGATCATCCGGGTCAACCCCAGGTTTTTCAGCGCCAATTGCAGCGAGCTGTGGATAACTTGCGGGTTGTCGATGGTCATCAACTCGGCGAGCAAGTCCTTGGCCCTGCTCAATTCCACCTGGCGCATTGATCGTTCCCACGCTCTGCGTGGGAACGCCTCTTGTGACGCTCTGCGTCACGCTCTAAAAGCCGACGCGGAGCGTCCAGGGCTGCATTCCCACGCAGAGCGCGGGAACGATCTGCTAGAAGCTCGCTCCTACAGGGTTTTGGCCGAGGCCGGGTTGATCATCCGGGTCAACCCCAGGTTTTTCAGCGCCAATTGCAGCGAACTGTGGATAACTTGCGGGTTGTCGATGGTCATCAACTCGGCGAGCAAATCCTTCGACCTGCTCAATTCCACCTGGCGCAGCATCCACTTCACTTTGATCGTTCCCACGCTCTGCGTGGGAAACGCCTCTTGTGACGCTCTGCGTCACGCTCTAAAAGCCGACGCGGAGCGTCCAGGGCTGCATTCCCACGCAGAGCGCGGGAACGATCTGCTAGAAGCTCGCTCCTACAGGGTCTTGGCCGAGGCCGGGTTGATCATCCGGGTCAACCCCAGGTTTTTCAGCGCCAATTGCAGCGAGCTGTGGATAACTTGCGGGTTGTCGATAGTCATCAACTCGGCGAGCAAATCCTTGGCCCTGCTCAATTCCACCTGGCGCAGCATCCACTTCACTTTCGGCAAGTTGGTGGCGTTCATCGACAGGCTGTCAAAGCCCATCGCCATCAACAGCACCGCCGCCGCCGGGTCACCGGCCATTTCGCCGCAGATACTCACCGGCTTGCCTTCGGCATGGGCGTCGCGCACTACGTGTTGCAGCGCTTGCAGCACCGCCGGGTGCAGGTAGTCGTAGAGGTCGGCCACCCGTGGGTTGTTACGGTCCACGGCCAGCAGGTACTGGGTCAGGTCGTTGGAGCCTACCGACAGGAAGTCCACCTGCCGCGCCAGTTCCTTGGCCTGGTACACCGCCGCAGGGATTTCGATCATCACGCCAATCGGCGGCATCGGCACATCGGCGCCTTCGTCGCGCACTTCGCCCCAGGCGCGGTGGATCAGGTGCAGGGCTTCTTCCAGTTCATGGGTGCCGGAGATCATCGGCAGCAGGATACGCAGGTTGTTCAAGCCCTCGCTGGCCTTGAGCATGGCGCGGGTCTGGACGAGGAAGATTTCGGGATGGTCGAGGGTAACGCGGATGCCACGCCAGCCAAGGAAGGGGTTGTCTTCCTTGATCGGGAAATAGGACAGTGACTTGTCGCCGCCAATATCCAGGCTGCGCATCGTCACCGGTAACGGGTGGAAGGCTTGCAATTGCTCGCGATAAATCGCCAGCTGCTCCTTCTCGCTCGGGAAACGCTGGTTGATCATGAACGGCACTTCGGTGCGGTACAGACCCACCCCTTCGGCGCCGCGTTGTTGCGCACGAGCTACATCCGCCAGCAGGCCGGTGTTGACCAGCAGCGGTACGCGGTGGCCGTCGGGGGTGACACACGGCAGCTCGCGCAGCGAATCCAGGCCCTGGGCCAGTTGCTTCTCTTCTTCCACCACCTCGGCGTATTGCTTGCGCAGCACGTCGCTGGGGTTGGTGAACACCTCGCCGCGATGCCCGTCGACGATCATGTCGATGCCATCGACCTTGGAGTACGGCAGGTCCACCAGGCCCATCACCGTCGGGATACCCATGGCCCGGGCCAGGATCGCCACGTGGGAGTTACCCGAACCCAATACCGAGACCAGGCCTACCAGCTTGCCTTCAGGCACTTCGCCAAGCTGGGTGGCGGTCAATTCTTCACTGACCAGGATGGTGTTATCGGGGAAGACCATGTTGGTGCTGCGGTCTTCCTGCAGGTACGCCAACAGACGGCGCCCCAGGTCGCGCACATCCGATGCCCGCTCGCGCAGGTAGGCGTCGTCCATCATTTCGAAACGGTTGACGTGATCGGTGACCACCTGGCGCAACGCGCCCTGGGCCCACTGGCCGGTCTTGATCACGGTCTTGACTTCGTTACCCAGGGACGCGTCGTCGAGCATCATCTGGTACACGTCGAACAGCGCACGCTCTTCGGGACGCAACTGGGTGGCCAGCTTGGTCGACAGGTTGCGCATGTCGGCGCGCACGCCTTCGAGGGCGGTCTTGAACAGTTTGATCTCGGCGTCGATGTCACTGACGCTCTTGTCCGGCACCACATCGAGGTCGGCTGGCGGCAGCATGACCACCGCGGTACCCACCGCGGCGCCTGGCGAACCCGGTACGCCGACGAACTTGGCTTCCTGGATACCCTTGCCCTGGCGCCCCAGGCCGCGAATCGAGCCGGTCGCTTCGGCGTGGGCGATAACCCCGGCCAGTTGCGCGCTCATGGTCACCAGGAAGGCTTCTTCGCCTTCGTCGAACTGGCGACGCTCTTTTTGCTGGATGACCAACACGCCGACAACACGGCGGTGGTGAATGATCGGTGCGCCAAGGAACGAGGCGTAGCGCTCTTCACCGGTTTCGGCAAAGTAGCGATAACGCGGGTGATCGGCCGCGTTCTCGAGGTTCAGGGGTTCTTCACGCGTCCCCACCAGGCCCACCAGACCTTCATTGGGCGCCATGCTGACCTTGCCGATGGAGCGCTTGTTCAAGCCCTCCGTGGCCATCAGCACAAAACGGTTGGTCTCGGGGTCCAGCAGGTAAACCGAGCAGACCTGGCTGCCCATGGCTTCCTTGACGCGCAACACAATAATCCCCAACGCCGCCTTGAGATCCTTGGCGGAGTTAACTTCCTGGACGATCTTGCGCAGCGTATTGAGCATGGCTCGGGGTCGAACTCCGTCGTCAGTCGCGCGCTAAAAGGCGCGGGGCAAGCTCTTTGAGAGCGCGACGATAAACCTCGCGCTTGAATGTCACCACCTGGCCCAACGGATACCAATAGCTGACCCAGCGCCAGCCATCGAACTCCGGTTTACCGGTCAAATCCATCCGCACCCGCTGCTCGTTGGAGATCAGGCGCAAAAGAAACCATTTCTGCTTCTGGCCGATGCACAGCGGTTGGCTGTGGGTACGCACCAGGCGTTGCGGCAAACGATAGCGCAACCAGCCACGGGTACAGGCCAGAATTTGCACATCTTCGCGCTCAAGGCCGACTTCTTCGTTCAACTCACGGTACAAGGCGTCTTCAGGGGTTTCGTCGGGGTTGATTCCACCTTGAGGAAACTGCCAGGCATCTTGGTTGATTCGGCGAGCCCATAGCACCTGTCCGGCATCATTCGTCAGAATAATGCCGACATTAGGACGGAAACCATCGGGGTCGATCACGGCAACAACCTCGCAAACGCATGTCGCCGCATTGTTCCACAAAGGTTGTTCCAGCGGCAACGAGGCTTCTTACCTTATGTGCACTCTTGTGAAAAGACCGTATTCTGGACGCCTTTTTACAGACTTTTCAGCGAGTAACTGCAATGCGCCTGGCTTTATTCGACTTGGACAATACCCTTCTGGGCGGTGACAGCGATCACGCCTGGGGCGATTACCTGTGTGAACGCGGGATTCTCGACGCGGTAGCCTACAAGGCCCGCAACGACGAGTTCTACCAGGACTACCTGGCCGGCCGGCTGGATAACGCCGCCTACTTGAACTTCTGCCTGGAAATCCTCGGCCGCACCGAGATGGCCCAGCTGGACGCGTGGCACAACGACTACATGCGCGACTGCATCGAGCCCATCATGCTCCCGAAGGCCGTTGAACTGCTGGCCAGGCACCGCGCCGCCGGTGACAAGCTGGTGATCATCACCGCCACCAACCGCTTCGTCACCGCGCCGATTGCCGCCCGCCTGGGCGTCGAGACCCTGATCGCCACCGAATGCGAAATGGTGGATGGCCGCTATACCGGGCGCAGTACCGATGTGCCGTGCTTTCGCGAGGGCAAGGTGACGCGTTTGAACCGCTGGTTGGAAGAAACCGGGCATAGCCTGGAAGACAGCTACTTCTACAGCGATTCGATGAATGATTTGCCGTTGCTGGAGCAGGTAACGCACCCGGTGGCAGTGGATCCGGATCCGAATCTTCGTGCTGAGGCCCAGAAACGGGGTTGGCCGGTGATTACGCTGCGCAGCTGACAACGCTATCGCAGGCAAGCCAGCTCCCACATTTTGACCCTGTTCTCATGCTGGAATCCGGTCAAGTGTGGGAGCTGGCTTGCCTGCGATGAAGGCGACGCGGTTTCAAACAGGCTTGGCGCCCATGAGCCCTGCAATCGCCACAAACCCCACCAGGCTGACCACCGCCAGCACCAGGGTGAAATTCAGGCTCCCGCCCTCGCCCTTGCGCAGCCGATTGAGCCGCGCCACCAGCCAGAACCAGGCCAGCGCCGCCACGGTGTAGAGGATGCTGGAGCCCAAGATCCAGGTTTGCCCCAATGGCCAGCCGAGCAAGTGCACCAGCCACCATCCGGTAAAGGGCATGCTCACCAGGCAAATTCCCATCAGCAGCCATACAAATGCCCAGGGGCGCTGCACGGTCGCGGCCGGGCCGGCGCTGCGTTTACGCCACGCCAATACGGCCAGGCCGAGGCCGCTGAGCAGCAGCAATACGGTGGCGGTGATGTGGATCACCTTGAGGGTGGTCAGCGTTTCCATGGTCTCTATTCCTTATAGGCCGCTCAGTCAGCGTAGTCGCTCAACCGAGGAACAGCTGGTAAGCCGGGTTTTCGCTTTCATCCCAGTACGGGTAACCGATTTGCGCCAGCGCGGCAGGCACCAGGTGGCGCTCGTCCGCCGGTACTTGCAAGCCCGCCACCACTCGGCCGTCAGCCGCGCCGTGGTTGCGGTAGTGGAACATCGAGATGTTCCAGCGCCCGCCGAGCTTGTGGAGAAAGTTGAACAACGCCCCCGGCCGCTCCGGAAACTCGAAACGAAACACCAGCTCGTCGCTGACTTTGGCCGCATGCCCGCCGACCATATGGCGAATGTGCAACTTGGCCAGTTCGTTCTCGGTAAGGTCCAGCACCGGGAAACCCTGGCTGGTCAAACTGGCCACCAACGCGCTGCGCGGGTCGTTCTCCGGGTGGGTCTGCACGCCGACGAAAATGTGCGCTTCGCTGCCGGAGTGGTAGCGGTAATTGAATTCGGTGATCTGGCGCTTGCCCACCGCCTCGCAGAAGGCCTTGAAGCTGCCCGGCCGCTCGGGGATGGTCACGGCGATAATGGCCTCACGACCTTCACCCAGTTCGGCGCGCTCGGCCACATGGCGCAAACGGTCGAAGTTGACGTTGGCGCCCGAGTCGATGGCGACAAAGGTCTGGCCGCTGACACCGCGGGTCTCGACGTACTTTTTGATCCCGGCCACGCCCAGCGCACCCGCCGGCTCGGTGATGGAGCGGGTGTCGTCGTAGATGTCCTTGATCGCCGCACAGATTTCATCGGTGCTGACGGTGATCACTTCATCCACATAGTCCTTGCAGATGTCGAAGGTGTGCTGGCCGATCTGCGCCACCGCCACGCCGTCGGCGAAGATGCCCACGGTCGGCAATACCACACGCTCGCCCGCCGCCATGGCGGCTTGCAGGCAGTTGGAGTCGTCCGGTTCCACGCCGATGATCTTGATCTCCGGGCGCAGGTATTTCACATACGCCGCAATCCCGGCGATCAGACCGCCGCCGCCCACCGGTACGAAAATCGCGTCCAGCGGCCCTGGGTGCTGGCGCAGGATTTCCATCGCCACGGTGCCCTGCCCGGCAATGGTGTGCGGATCATCGTAGGGGTGGATGTACACGTAGCCTTTTTCGTCGACCAGCTTGAGCGAGTAGGCCAGGGCTTCCGGGAAGGAATCACCGTGCAGCACCACTTTGCCGCCACGGGAGCGCACGCCTTCGACCTTGATCTCCGGGGTGGTCTTGGGCATCACGATGGTGGCCTTGACCCCCAGCACCTTGGCCGCCAGGGCCAGGCCCTGGGCATGGTTGCCGGCCGACGCGGTGACGACGCCGCGCGCACGTTCTTCGGCACTGAGCTGGGTCAGCTTGTTGTAGGCGCCGCGAATCTTGAACGAGAACACCGGCTGCAAGTCTTCGCGCTTGAGCCAAATCTTGTTACCCAGCCGCTCGGAGAGCTGGCGGGCAGTCTGCAAGGGGGTTTCCACGGCGATGTCGTAAACACGCGAGGTGAGGATTTTTTTGACGTAGTGTTCAAGCATCGGCAGGCATCTACTTCACGGGTTGGGCAGGGCCAAGGAGTCTAACCCAGCGTTTGGCCGGGCGACCACACGAATCCCGAGGTTTTGTTGGGTTATACTCGCCGCCCTCGTTAATTCCCCGCCCGTTCCGGAGCCCGCATGACCCAGGATCAACTCAAACAGGCAGTGGCCCAGGCCGCTGTCGATTTAATCCTTCCTAAGCTCGACGACAAGAGCATCGTCGGTGTCGGCACCGGTTCCACCGCCAACTGCTTCATCGACGCACTGGCCCAGCACAAGGGCGCGTTCGACGGCGCCGTGGCCAGTTCCGAAGCCACCGCTGCCCGCCTCAAGGGCCATGGCATTCCGGTGTACGAGCTCAACACCGTGAGCGACCTGGAGTTCTACGTCGACGGCGCCGATGAAAGCGACGAGCACCTGAACCTGATCAAAGGCGGCGGCGCGGCCCTGACCCGCGAGAAGATTGTCGCGGCCGTGGCCAAGACCTTCATTTGCATCGCCGACGCGAGCAAGCTGGTTCCCGTGCTGGGCACGTTCCCACTGCCGGTGGAAGTCATCCCCATGGCCCGCAGCCACGTGGCCCGCGAGCTGGTGAAACTGGGCGGCGACCCGGTGTACCGCGAAGGTGTGTTGACCGACAACGGCAACATCATCCTCGACGTGTTCAATATGCAGATCACCAACCCGGTGGAGCTTGAGACGCAGATCAACGCCATTGTGGGCGTGGTCACCAACGGCCTGTTCGCAGCGCGCCCGGCGGATGTATTGCTGCTGGGCACCCCGGAAGGCGTGAAAACCCTCAAGGCCTGACCCTGTGGGAGCCGGGCTTGCCCGCGATGCAGACGACTCGGTGTATCAATGGATACCGAGGCGATGCCATCGCAGGCAAGCCAGCTCCCACATGTGTTAGCGCTCGACTCAAGAGCGATGTAACAAAAACGCTACTTTTCGCAGCACTCCTCGCCAAAACCGTGCGCTCTGTCACGGCATCCCCTGCCACGCCTGGTATCCAATCCGTTACAAATTACAGCCACGCGACCCACGCGTTTAACAATGCGCCAATTCGCAGCCGCCCATGGAATGAGGCGCGCATTGTGCAAAGGGTCTGGGCTTGCACATTCCCATCACCTCAAGGAAGACCTTGTGATAAAGCCTCTAGCCTTCGCCATCAGCGTTGCCGGTGCCCTGCTGTCCACGCATACCCAGGCCTACGATTACGGCCAGCACGCCAACACCACCCTGGAAAAACTGATCAACGACTACCCTGGCCGATATCGAGGCACGGCAAATTTTGCCGGGGCAGCCGACTGGATGCAGAGCCAGATGGGCACGGCCTATAACTTCAGCCGCCAGGACTTCACCTGGAACAACGGCAGCCGGGCTTCGCAAAACGTGGTGGCCTCTGCCGCTGGTACCAAGGCCCTATACGTGGTGATTGGCGCGCACTTCGACACTTACTTCGGCCGCCCGACCCTGCAAGGCCTGGATGACAACGGTTCCGGCGCCAGCGTGTTGACCGAGGTGGCGAAGAACCTCGGCGGCCTGTCACTGGAAAATGGCCTGCAAATCGTTGGCTTCGGCGCCGAAGAAGAAGGCCTGCGCGGCTCCCGTGCCTTTGTCGACTCACTCAGCGCCAGCCAGCGCGCCAACATGCTCGCGATGATCAACCTCGACAGCCTGATCACCGGCGACATGATGTATGCCCACGCCGGCCAGAACAGCACCGCCAACCCGGCCTTGGCCTCCTTGCGCGAGCACGCCTTCCAGATCGCCAAGGAGTTGAACATTCCCTTGTTCAGCAACCCCGGCCTCGACCCGCAGTACCCGAAGGGCACGGGCTGCTGCAGCGATGGTGAAGCGTTCGAACCGCTGAATATCCCGATCCTCTATATAGAGGCCACCAACTGGGAACTGGGCGACCTGGACGGCTACACCCAGACCGACAACCCGAAAATCCCCGGCGGCTCGACCTGGCACGACCCGAACGAAGACAACAAAGCCGTGCTGACCGATGCGTTCGGCCAGGCGCGCATTGACCAGCGCCTGCGTGACTATTCACGCCTGCTCAGCCGCCTGGTGCTGGAACTGACCAACGCCGACCTGATGGCCTCGACCGCTTCTGGCGGTGCCGTTGCGCGCAATATGCAAGACAACCTGCAGCGCCAGCATCAGGCCCTGGTGCGCCTGCATGATCGCCGCTGGCTGACCCTGCAAGCGGCCAGCCGCGAGGTCGCAAGCTTTGATGGCGAGATCGGTGTGGATGGCGAATACAACCCGGACAGCGGCTTCGACACGGCCCCCAACCCCGAAGCCCGGCGCGTGGGCCTGCATGCCCTCGGCGACTACCAACTGACTTCAAGCCTGAATATCGGCGCCAGCCTCAGCTACCTCAATGGGCGCGACAAATTGGAGCATCGCGGCAAGCTCGACAGCGACACCTGGCAGGCAGCCGTCTATGCGCTGCTCAACGATGGCGGGCCAAGCTGGCTGGCCGGTGACCTGAGCGTGGGCCACACCCGCTTCGACTCCAAGCGCAACCTGGTCATCCAGGCCAATGGCGGGCCGATCCTGCTCAATCAGCAACTGACGGGCGACACCGATGCCCTGGCGTTGGGCGCACGAGTGCTGGGTGGCTATGACTTTGACTTTGGCGCGATCAAGAGCGGGCCGTTCGCCGGCCTGGACTACAGCCATTACCGCATCGACAAGTTCCACGAAAAGCAGAACCTGCGCACGGCACTGGAGTACGAAGAGCAGTCTTTCGACTCCCTGGAAGCCAGCCTCGGTTGGCGCGTGCGCGGCGCTGTTGCCCTGCCCTATGGCCTGAACCTGATGCCCTACGGCGACATCGCCTGGGTCAAGGAATTGGCCGACGGCCGCCTGGACGACCTGCAACTCACCGCACGCGCCGATGGCCAGGCCCGCACCGCCAGGCTGGGCTCAGTGGATAAGAGCTTCGCTCGCGCACAACTCGGCAGCCAACTGGCGATCACCCCACAGTTGGGCGTGTTTGCCGAGGTCAATGGCCGCCTAGGGCATGCTGAAGGCAGCCAGACCGGTTATTCACTGGGTGTGCAATGGATGTTCTGATCAGGGTTTCTTGAACACGTAAAACAGGTTGGGCTCGCTGACCATGTACAGCGTGCCGTCGTCATCCATGGCGATCCCTTCGGCCTGGGGCACGCGCTTGCTCAGCCCATGGCGCCCTTTAAGCAACGACAGACTGCTTAGAGGGCGACCATCAATATCCAGCTCCAAGACCAGGAACGACTCATCCGACAGCGCCAACAGATGGCCACTGCGCTCGTCGTATTGCAGGCTCGACAGGTCGCGCACAAACAGCCCGGCATCGCGCTTGGGGTTGTTGATCACATGTACCGAATAGGTTTTTTCCGGCTTGAAATGGGGAAACCCGTGCACCTCGTAGATCAGCATGGGGTCGCGTTCCTTGGCCACGAACAAGCGCTTGCCCACCGAGTCGTAGGCCAACCCTTCAAAGCCCTTGTTGCCGCCAACGTGCACGCCCAGGGTCATTTGCTCCGCATCGGCGGCGTCGAGGAACTTGGTGTCATCGTCCACATGCACTTTGATCAAGCGCTGCTGGCGCTCATCGCTGATGACGTAGATGTTGTCGCTGATAAATTCCACCGCTTCGGCATCGCCAAAGCCCACCAGCGGAATGCGCCGCAGGATCTTGCCCTCCAGCGACAACTCGACCAGTTCGGCGTTTTTATTGGTGACGGTAAACAGGCTTTTGCGCACGGGGTCGTAGGTCAGGGCCGAGACATCGTCGTCGAGCCCTTCGATCACCTGGCCTTCGAGGGTGACACGGTAGTCCGCCAGGCCAATGGCGCGCTCATCCGCAGGCTGGTACCACACCTGCCAGTTGAACCAGGCGCGTTCGAACAGACGGAACTGCTGTGCCACCAGCCCGGCAGCGACCAAGGCGAGCAATAGC